>CANJPM010000357.1 GCA_947476075.1 Beijerinckiaceae bacterium | reverse complement strand
GGCGATGGGGCCAGTTCCGCAAAGACTTGGGCGCTGAATTTTCCCGTTCTCAAGCAATGGCGAAACGTCATCGCGTTCGACAAACTGGGTCAAGGCTACACGGACAATCCGAAGTCTGACGCCAACTACACGATGCACGCCATCGTGCAGCACGCGATAGGCTTTTTGGACAAGCTCGGAAAGGGGCCATACCACCTCTGTGGTCATTCGCGCGGCGGTTACGTCGTTGCGCGCATTGCGCTTGAGCGGCCTGACCTTGCCAAGAGCGTGATCTGCGTATCGTCCGGCACGTTGTCGCCCGGCACGACGCGCACGCGCCTTGTCCACAAAGATCCCCCGCAACCGCAACTAACGCGCGAGTCAATCCGCTGGTTTTGCGAGCGCTATTCCTACAATCCCAGCATCGTTACGGAGGATTGGCTCGATGGCAGCGTTGTGATTGCGCAGACGGAGAAGAACAAGATCGCCGTGCGCAAGATGATGGAGGAGGGGCTTAACAAAAAGCAGTTCCTGCCGCAGCTCTTCAAACAGCGCAACGAGTGCCATCGATGGCTTCTGGAACGCGGCATGCCCTGTCCGACACTTGTTGTATGGGGCTATGAAGATCCCGCCGCGCATATCTCCAACGGCATGCAGTTGATCGAACTGTTCATGCACAATCAGCGCGACACGGAGGTTCGCATCTTCAACAAGTCTGGACATTTCGTGATGCGTGAATATCCGGCAAGCTTCAACCGCTGCATTGATGCTTATGTCGAATTCCATTCCTGACCTGCCTGTGACCAAAGACCCTGTGCTGTCAATCGAAGGCCTGTCGCTCTTCGTCCGTACGGACGATGGGCGACGGCTGAAGATCGTCGAGAACGCAAGTTTTTCGATATGGCCGGGTCAGTTCTTCGCGCTCGTTGGTGAAAGCGGGTCGGGGAAAACTATGATTGCGCGGGCAGTCATGCGTCTTGTCCCCGACGCCGTGCTGGAAATAGACGGGTCGATACGCTTCGGCGCTTACGATCTTGCCCACGCTTCGGAGCGTATTCTGCGACCCCTGCGCGGTGCCGAGATTACGATGATCTTCCAGGAGCCGATGTCGAGCCTCAACCCGTTGATGACGGTCGAGCGTCAGTTGATGGAAGTGATCGACGCCCATGGCCGGTTCAAGGGGCCGGAGCAGCGCGAGCGGATCATCGAACTGCTCCGGCGCGTGCGCTTCCGTGATCCAGAGTTGATCCTGCGGGCGTTCCCCCATGAATTGTCCGGGGGAATGCGCCAGCGTGTGATGATCGCAGCCGCGCTCATAAATGAGCCAAAACTGCTGATCGCGGATGAACCCACAACCGCGCTCGACGTGACCATCCAGCGAGAAGTGCTCGACATCATCGCGGAACTCGCGCGCGACATGGGTTTGGCGGTCCTGTTCATTTCGCACGACCTCTCGCTCGTGTACGAGAACGCTGATGAAATCGCGGTGCTCTATGGCGGCGTAATGATGGAGCGTGGACCCGCGCGCGACATCATCGAACGCCCGGCGCATCCGTACACGGCGGCGCTGCTCGCCTGTGTCCCGCACAGGCGCGTGAAAGGCAGCCGGCAGGCCGGCATCGAGGGTTCTGTGCCAAGCGTCGCCGACTGGCGGCAGGGCTGTCGTTTCGTTGACCGTTGCCAGCAGGCGCGAGATGCGTGCCGGTCAGGTGACATTCCGTTGGTCGTCGATGGACCTCGCTCCGTGCGGTGCGTTGCGCCTCTTTTGCTGGGGGAGCGGCATTGAGCGTCATAGACACTGTGGCTACGTCCGCTTTAGAAAAGCGTCTGCTTCTCGACGCACGCGGCGTTTCAAAATCATTCTGGCGCCGGACGGGGCTATTCACGAAAGCAGTGGAAAACCGTGCGCTCGACGACGTGAGTCTTACAGTAGCCGCCGGTGAAATAGTCGGGCTCGTGGGAGAAAGCGGCTGCGGCAAGTCCACGCTAGCTAAGGTGCTATTGGGCCTTGAGCGCGCAGACGCTGGCGTATTGCACGGCGCCGTGGGGGCGATCTTTGCGGCTGGAGCGCGCACTGTGCCGCCGGCCGAGCGTGGCATACAGATGATTTTCCAAGATCCGTATGGATCGCTTAACCCTCGGATGAAAGTGGGCGCGCTGATCGGCGAGGGTTTGCGCATACAAGGGTGCCTGTCGAAGGCTGAAATAAGGGACGAAGTTCGGCGGCACATCACGCTTGTCGGCCTGAGCGAAGATTCCATCGACAAATACGCGCACCAGTTTAGCGGTGGGCAGCGTCAGCGACTTTGTATCGCGCGCGCAATCATCATGAAGCCGAGCCTTCTGATCGCAGACGAGGCGGCGTCAGCGCTTGACGTGTCGGTGCAGATGCAGATTCTCAATCTGCTTCTCGACCTACGCGACCGGATCGGGCTTGGAGTCATCTTCATCAGCCACGACATGGGCGTCATCGAGTATCTGTGCGATCGTATCGCGGTTATGTACCGAGGCCGCGTGGTGGAAGAGGGGCCAGCCGACGCTGTGCTCGATCGCCCCCGCCATCCTTACACCGCGCACCTCATCGCTGCGCGTCCGCGCGTCGGCGCAAAGCGGATCAAAGCTGTCAGCGCCGATGAATTCGATGCAACAGAAATAACGAATGAAGCAGCGAGTTTGGCCCGCCGCTGCGTCTATGCTGAACGTTGCCCGAACCGCATAGACCGCTGCACCCTTGAACGGCCGGAGCTTGTTCGCGACGACGAAACAAGCATCAGCTGCTTCAACCCGATGAGCTGATTAGCGCATCGTCGGCATAACAAACTGGGCACCCGCGCGGATGCCTGTCGGCCAGCGCGAGGTGACGGTCTTGAGTCGCGTGTAGAAGCGCACGCCCTCGGGCCCATGCATGTTGTGATCGCCAAAGAGCGAAGCCTTCCAGCCACCGAATGAGTGAAACGCCATCGGCACCGGAATGGGCACATTAACGCCAACCATACCCGCCTTCACGTTTTGCGCGAAGTCGCGCGCGGTATCGCCATCGC
>CANJPM010000356.1 GCA_947476075.1 Beijerinckiaceae bacterium | reverse complement strand
GTTGGGGATCAGCGAATTGGTGGTCGGCCCTTGGAAGGCCCGTGCCGTTCCGATGCAGATCAGCAGTACGTAGATCAGCCATAGCTTGGTGATCCCAAGGTACGACTCTATGCTGAGCCCAAGCGTGCCTACACACAGGATTGAGTAGCACGCAAGCAGAACTGTCCGCCTGTCGAAGCTGTCGGCGATATAGCCCGTGAACAGGGCGAAACCAAAAACCGGCACAATCAAGCAGAGGTTGATGAACGCGATGTTCATCGGGTCGCCCGTCAGGTCATAGATCTGATAGAACACCGCGACCAGGATCATGTGATAGGAGCCAGCGGCGAAGAATTTGGCGAAGAAGAATAGGCAAAAATCTCGATGGCGGAAGGCGGCAAAGCCGTTGACCTTGCCGTCAGTTTCCTTTGACCGAGGGGCTGCATCGTCGCTCAAGCCCTACTCTCCGTTGGCCGCCATGCACCCTGGCCGGCCCGGGGGCCATGATATGTTTTTCTGGGATATATGCTTCGGCTTATCGTAGCGGAGCGGGGAGAGGGGGGCAAGGAGCAGGGATCCTTGGCTGGCTGTGCAACCCGGACCAGATACGCCCATCACTTTCTGGAACTAAACACCTAGGCACCATATGTGGTCGGCAGCACCGGGATTGGATGGCTTGCCAATTGATCGAGGGGAGAGCAGTGTTCCCAGAACGTCCGAGAAAAATTCAACAGGACGATTGCTTGGAGGGATGCGCATGTTGTGGGCATTTGCTCGTTGTTGGCTGGCTGCGATTACCTTGGGTCTCGCGATTGAGGCGTCAGCTCAAGACAAGGCGGTGAGTGACTTTCCGTCACGAGGGGCTCGTATCATAGTTCCGTTTGCTGCGGGCTCGGTGCTCGACACACAGGCTCGCATCATCGCTGAAGGCCTTGGTCAGCGCTGGGCTCAACCCGTAATCGTCGAGAATGTGGCGGGAAGCGGCGGTAATGCGGGGACGGAACGCTTCGCGCGCTCATCCCCCGACGGCTACACTCTGCTGGCGGCGCCTCCGGGCCCATTTACAATCAACCGTCTCCTCTACAAATCCGTTGGGTATGATGCGGACAAATTCGTGCCGATCACTTTGATTAGCACGGTTCCCAACGTCCTCGTCGTCCGCAATGATCTGCCGATCAGGACGCTTGGTGAGTATCTGGCGAGGGCGAGTAGCATTCCTGGTCAAATGAGCTATGCGTCACAAGGTGCCGGAACGACTCCGTTTCTGATCGTCAAGCGACTCGAGGTCCTGACCAATATCACGATGGTTCACGTCCCCTACCGGGGATCTGCGCTGGCGTTGGCCGATGTTGCTGCTGGCCATGTAGATTCCTTCTTCGACGCCATCGGCAACGTGCTCGGCTTGGCGCGCGAAGGAAAGGTTCGAGCCATCGCAATTACCGACACTGTTCGTTCTCCCTTGCTCCCCGACGTCGCGACCGTATCTGAGACTGTTCCGGGCTTCCGCGCCCTGTCCTGGTTTGCAATAGCGGCGCCGCCGGGGACGCCCGCACCGATTGCCAACCGTCTCAGCGCGGATACGCAGGCGCTCATTTCATCGCCAGCGATCAACAAGCGTCTCGTGGAAATAGGGTTGAATCCCGTTGGAGGATCGCGGGAGGAAACCGCAAAGTTCATCGCGGAAGAAAACGAGATTTGGTCCAAGCTCGTCGAATCCGCCGGACTGACTCTCGATTAGGGATAAGCGCGCTGGACGTTGTGTCATGAAATTTGGCCTGTGTGCGCCAATCCCAATGGCGACGGTCGGGTCGCCGGAAGTGGCTCAAGCAGTCGTCGAAGCTCGCCAGCCTCCGTCCTCTGATCGTAGCGACGCACAATTTGATCTTTGCGAAGATCTGCTGATGACGGCGGATGAACACGGGTTCGATTTGGTTTTCTTCGCCGAGCGCCATCTCGGCCATGGCGTTGTTGTCGATACAAACAGGCCTTAGCCGACAGACTTTGCCTGCAATTGGGGAGTTGATCTGTCCATGGTTTGGTGACGACCAGTACGGATGTGGATCGTAGGGAGGATGAGATAATGGGAAATGCACCGTGGCAGATTTTAATAGCAGTTGCTATCTCACTTGGGAGCGTCAGTTACGCCCGCGCACAAAACTCCGTGTCGGAGTTTTATCGCGGCAAGCAAGTCCGGATTATCGTGGGGTTTGCTGCTGGAGGAAATTCCGGCCTCTATGGCGATGTGCTGGGCCGCCATATGGGTAAACATCTCCCGGGGGCACCGGCTTTTGTGCCTCAGTATATGCCTGGCGGTGGCGGACTTATCGCGGCCAACCACATGGCATCACGCGCAGCGCGTGATGGAACGGAAATCGCGATCACCAGCAGAACTGCAGCGTTCGAGCCCTTGTTTGGCAACAAGCAGGCGCAGTTCAACGCGCGAGAGTTCAACTGGCTCGGGAGCGCCAATATTGAAAACAGCGTTTGCATTGCCGACATGAACCAACCTGTGAAAACTTTCGACGATGTTCGTAAAACAGAGCTTGTGATTGGCGGCTCGGGTGCAGACGCAATTGATATGATCTTTCCGCGCCTTGCAAACCGATTACTTGGCGCCCGCTTCAAGATTGTCAGCGGCTACAACACGAGCAATGACATTCTTCTCGCTTTGGAGCGTCGCGAAGTTCATGGCTTCTGCGGCATTGGATGGGCATTCCTAAAGCTTCGAAAAAGCGACCTGCTTTCAGAGAAGAAGATCAACATTCTCTTCCAGATTGCCGTAGACAAGGCTCCCGATCTTCCCGACATCCCTCGCGTTCAGGATCTCGCCCAGACAAACGACGACCGGCAGGTTCTCGAATTTCTGCTGACGCCACAAGGGATGGGCAGACCATTCTTCGCGCCACCAGAGGTTCCCCGTGACCGTGTCATTGCGCTGAGAAAAGCTTTTGAGGACACTCTGAAAGATCCCGATTTCCTCCAGGAGGCCGCGAAGACTGGGCTCGATATCCAGTTCGTGAGCGGTGAACAAGTAGACAGGCTACTTGAGCGTGCATACGCAACGCCGC
>CANJPM010000355.1 GCA_947476075.1 Beijerinckiaceae bacterium | reverse complement strand
GGCTGGGTCTACTACGATGCAAACAGGGGCTGACCTTAAGCCCTACCTTTCAGCGACAGTTCACCCGATAGCCTGCTACCAGAGCAAACGTCTGGCCCTTAGAAGGTCACATGACCTTAGCTCATTCTGGCTGGGATCGTCGCACCAATGCAGACAGTCTCTCCAACACAAGCTCGCACTGCTGGCCCTGTGGACACAGGTTAGTGGCGTGCTGGCGAGGGCGACACTCAGTTAATCTAAGCCGCAATCTCAGCCAAATGATCTGCGATGGAAAGTCGAGCTATCTGGGGGTCACTCGACGCTTGGGACTAGTCAGCGGTATTTTGCGGGAACCATAGGGTTCTTCTACCCCGCCCCAGCAACCGATTCCATGGCTTCAGCAGAAAGCTCATCGGTAGATACGCATCCTATTATAGGACCATGTCACTGTCATTGACATTCCATCCGCTTTGCTCGCCATACATCAACTAGCGGATGCTCTTCCTCACTCCGCCTGCGACTGCCTCGAGGTCATCCTCGGATAGCTCAACGCTGGCTTTGGTGGAGTCTGTGGCATTAGCCTTGGCATCGCCGACCTGCGCCGCTTCATGTTGAGCTTCAGCGGTGGTCGCCTTGTTTTCGGTCTCAGTCATGGTCGCTCCTTCAGGATTTATGGATTGAAGACATATCTTACTATGAAATTTTACTCTCAGCATTTCTGAAGACCGTCAATCAGAAAAACGAGGGGATAGCCCAGTTTCGATTCTGGAGACGCATCCGCACCCGCTATGATAACTGCGTCCGCACATTCAAATCCGCCAGCTGCATCGCAGCGACCGTCATATTCTGGCTCTGATCAATGCGCCCTGAGCCTTGTCGGCAATCGCCCATGCCTATCCCCAACACGAGGGAATCCCGAAAGCCCATTGCATACCCAAAGCTCCATCGCCCTAATGCTATCGACATCCCCATTCGCTAGCCCGCCCTTAGCCTCCTCTGCTGACCCGGCGGACACAAGCTACCGGCATGCTGACGAGGCAGACAAGGGTCGTGCTGCTGGAGGCTGCATACGCCCGACAGCGCCCTCTGAGCGACATGGGTGAATGAGATCCCCATTCCGCTGTGAATTCCTTTAATGGGTCCTGAGCTTGGCGAACAAGTTCCCTGGGTGGTATTTAGCTGTCGGCTTTAGGGGAGCCAGCAACCATAGCGGGCGTCGAACAGCTATCACTGGGGGCCAAACGAAAGCCTACGGTAGGTGGTAGCTAAAGAGACGTTCAGCGGCGGGCTGGTCACTCGGCGCTGGGAACTACTCAGCGCTAAATCGAGGTATTGCATGAGGCTAAGCGGCGGGTGGCGGAATTGGTTTGATGGAGGCTGCTGATGTGTATTTTATGTGAGCTCGCTGCTGGTAGCGGCGCTACGGGAGCGCCTGATGAGAGCAAAGTTAGTCTTTCGCTTGCTGATGGAGCGCAAAATCTGTTGCGACACAACGCATCATGGTCAAACGGACAGAATCAAATAACTGAGATAACTTATGGTTTCAGAGCAACCGCCCCTTCGTATACTGTGACCGATCATAATTTAGCTACCTTTGAGAGGGTTTCGACCCAAATAATGGATCGAATTCGACTAGCGCTGAATTCGTGGTCGGACGTAGCTAATATTAAATTCACTGAAATTAATTCAGGCGCTTATACAAATGAAGCAACAATTCTTTTTTCAATTTATGATGATCCGGCCGATTCTGCAGGCGGATTTGCCTACGTGCCAAGGACCAAAAACAGAACCCCATCTTCTAGCGAAGGAGATGTATGGCTTGATCAAAATGGAATGGATACATTCGATTCGGTGATTCTTGGTAAATTTCCATTCCAGATGATTACTCATGAACTGGGTCATGCATTAGGTTTATCCCACCCAGGAGTTTATAACGCAGCTCCTGGAGTGTCTATAACTTATGAGAATAATGCCAATTTTAAAGAAGACACCCGCCAATATTCGGTAATGAGCTATTTCAATGCGTCGACGCTTGAAGTCAATCACGGCTCTGAATACTCGCTAACGCCTCTAATGCTCGATATTATTGCAATTCAAAAGCTATATGGAAGAAACGATCAAACGTCTTCATCCGATAGTATTTATGGTTATAACACAAATCGTGGAGCGCTTTACAGCTTTTCAAGTACTGACTCAAATATCTTTAGTATTTGGGATTCAGCTGGCAACGATACTTTGGACGCATCATGTTTCGACACAAATCAGATTATAAGTCTTGTGGATGGCGCTTTCTCAAACATAGGTGCTTATACACAAAACATTTCAATAGCCCCTGGCGTCGTGATTGAATCCGCAAGAGGCGGTGGTGGGAACGATGTGATCTTGGGAAATGCAGCAAATAATCTTTTGTATGGGAATTCAGGATCTGACGCCATAACTGGCGGCGGGGGCGACGACATTATCGATGGTGGCGTTTCTGCTTGGTCAGGAGGCATCCCCTATAAAATTTCCAATTTATCAAATGTTTTCTATAATCCAGACAACAAGCATTTATATGCATTCGCTGAAAGTTCGGATGTATCTACGACATGGCGGCAAGCAAATACTGCTGCTTCAAATTTCACGATTTTTGGGGTCAAAGGGCACCTCGCTACATTGACATCTAGCCAAGAAGATCTTTTCGTTCGCACGACATTCAATCAAATTATAGGCGATGTTCTAAATTCTAACGTCGATGATCGATCAGCTTATATAGGGCTGCAAAGTCTAACGCCCCAGAAACTTGATGGTAGCAGGGATTGGCAATGGGTGACTGGTGAGAAGTTTGAATATTCAAATTGGAATAATTATTTTGAAAAACGATCTTACGCTGATGCGGCAGTTATGTTTTCCGAGGACTACTTTGAAACAGGTGGTTGGTGGGGAGAAACAGACGATACCTACAATAACTGGCAAGCTGTTCGTGGTAAGCCATATTCGATAATCGAGTTTGATTTTCTCTCCCTACCTACGAAAATTGATGATGATATAGATGTCGTGAAATATTCATCAAAGCGAAGCGATTACCTGATTTCAAAGACAGGCGCTGAAGTCTCTGTATCGG
>CANJPM010000354.1 GCA_947476075.1 Beijerinckiaceae bacterium | reverse complement strand
TCGAAAGCTTTTCGCAGAATGTCCACGCGATCTTGCGGCACGCCCGGGGGCGCGGCGAAAGGGAAGCCGAGCGTCAGCGAAAGTTCACAAAACTCTACGAGGTCGCGGTCCACTTCGCTGCGCGCGCTTTCACCAGCTGTTGGAACATCAGGGAGCTGTTTGATCCGCTTGCCGCTTCCGTATTGCACAATGAAGCTCAATTTCTTGTCGGTGATCCAGTCCGGCCGGTCGCGCGTGAGGGTGTCGTAACCTGCTCCCATTCCGTCAATTTCGCCTCGCTCGAATGCGAGATGCATTTGACGGCCTTCATAGCCCTCAATAATTTTTATGTTCGCTCCCAGCACGTTTCTGAGCACGGGAATGAGCACACTGCGGACATTGCCCATAATGACCGGCTTCTCCGACTTGCGCAGATCATCCAGAGTTAGGTGCGGTAGATCGGACCTCAGGACCACGACCCATGCGCTATCGCTATAACTTGCGGGCGAGCCCAGCCAGTGAAATTCCTCCAGATCAAATAGAGCTTGTTGGTGACCGAGGAGTCTCGCCAGCATGGCGTCCCGGTTAAACTGGCCAATCTCCGTGCCATCCCTGGCCGCTCTCGCGTAGGTGTGGTTCACGCTGGCGATACCGCTTCCGGTCGGCATGTTCTGCACGATCACAGACGGATTGCCGGGGATATGCCGCCCAATGTGCGCTGCGACGATCCGTGTCTGAGCGTCATATCCGGCCCCAATCGATCCGCCGGTGACAACCTTCAGTATCCGCCCTTCATAGAAGCTCGACGCGCTCGGCGCAGACAACGAAAAGAGGAGCGCAAGAAGCACAACCACAGGTGCATATTTGAATTTCATGAACTCCAAACTCCCCTCACCGATAAGAGCTGACGTGCGGGTCGATAAGTCCTGGGTCGGACGAGGCGAACGCTCTCGGCCAGTCATATTTCCACCCTGCTATGCATGAGCTGCATTGCGTTTTGTGCGTTAATCGCACATATGTTCATTAACATCTCAGTTCTACTGCAGTTAGAAACACTCGTCAATGAACCAAGCATCCGCTGTCATCGAACCCTGGTTTGCGACAAGCCTGGATCGCGGCTTGCGCGTCATTAGGGCATTTAATCAGGACACGCCCTTTATGACCGTCGCCGAGGTTGCCCGGCGCACGGAAATGTCGCGTGCCGCCGCGCGCCGCTTCCTGATGACCTTGCAGAAGCTCGGGTACGCCGGATGCGATAGAAATCAACGTTACTTTTTGCGCCCCACGATTCTCGCCCTTGGATATTCCTATCTTTCGTCGTTGAACTTGCAGGATAGCGTTCAATCCGTGTTCCATGACGTGGCGACACGCATCGGCGGTGCTTGCAGTATGGCGATCCTGGATGATCTCGACATCATTTACGTAGCGCGCGCCTCAACCTACCAACCTTTGCGAGTTAGCGTGCGTGTCGGCGACCGTCTGCCCGCTCATGTCAGTTCTCTTGGACGCATTCTGCTTGGTAGGCTTTCCGATGACGAGATCGATGATCACATCAGCCGGATCGAGTTACGGCGGTTCACGGAACATTCGACGGCCAATCCGGCGCGTCTGAAGGACATGATAATCGCGGCGCGAAACGCGGGCTGGATTGCAGCTAACAGTGAAAGAATATTTGGCTTGTTGTCCCTCGCCGTACCGATCCGCAATCGCGCCGAGCGCATCGTCGCTGCTCTTAGCGTCAGTGTCCAGAATCGTTACACGCCCGACAGCCTCGTTGAAACAGGCCTGCCAGTGCTTCAAGCGGCGGCAATAGAGGTTGAACATGTCATCCAGACTCGGGCAACGCCGTTGGATTTTGTCTGAGACGAAAGGGGACGTTTGCCACCCGTATAGGCAGCCGGTTGCGGGAAAACTGGCCTCATGGAAATCAGTGGCGCAGCGCCTGTTCATGCGCGAGATATAAAACTTAGAAGGTATTTGCTATGGAAAACCAGATGCTTACCGGTAAAGTGATACTGGTTACAGGTGGGAGTAGTGGCCTCGGCCGGTCCATGGCGATGGCTTTTGCCGACGCAGGTGCGCAGGTCGTGCTCGCGTCGCCGGATCATCAGCTTCTCGAAGCTGCAGCAATGGAAATAGAAGCCCGCCACGGAAAGAACCGAGTTCTGGCGACGCCAACGGACATCACGGTCCGCAACGATTGCGAGCGCGTTCTGGCGGAAACGCTTCGCACCTTTGGATCTTTGAATGTTCTCGTCAACAATGCGCGCCGACCGCAACGCGGGCCAGGTCTGCCGCCTGACGGCAATACCTTGCCGTTCTGGAAATCAAACCCGGATATATGGCAGGAGACAGTACACGTTAATGTAAACGGCACGTTCCAGCTTTCTCACGTCGTGACGCCACACCTCATTCAGCAGGGATGGGGGCGCATAATCAACATCAGCACAAGTATTGAGACGATTTACCGACGGAATAATTCGCCTTACGGCGTATCCAAAGCCGCCATTGATGCCGCATCCCTGATTTGGGCGCAGGATCTTGCCGGAACCGGCGTAACCGTCAATGTACTTGTGCCCGGCGGGCGAGTTGACACCGACCCAAACCGCGAAGCCAGCCCGACTTCACTACCATTGGAAATAATGAACCCCGCCGCTATCTGGCTTGCTTCAAGTCTTTCCAATGGCGTGACGGGCGCGCGCTTCGTAGGAAAGGCGTGGGACCCAACTTTGCCGCAAGAGGAAGCCGCAGCAAGGGCGCGTGAACTTCCGGTGTTCCGCGCTTGACATGAGTGGAGCTGGCCAGGCGCGGGACTAGATCACCGCAGTAGGCGTGAAGACAGTCTACATCACGCCATGCAGTCCGTGGGAGAACGGCTTCATCGAGCCATTCAACGCCCGGCTACGCGACGAACTTCTGGATGGTGAAATCTTGTCCGTCGTCAGAACATTTGGCTCAGATTGCGGGTTAGATTAGCGGAGTGTCGGCTTCATCTTGGGGTTGATGTTAAGCGGCCACCTTGTGGTGCTGCAAGCACCGAGGTTGGATAGTCTGGCTAACAAGTCGAGATCTGCATAGCGGACGGTAACATATTTTTCCATGCTGGATT
>CANJPM010000353.1 GCA_947476075.1 Beijerinckiaceae bacterium | reverse complement strand
TCGAGCCAGGGCGAGCCTTCGGCGAACGAGAGTTGCCACGGCCAGACGTGGGGCTGCGGGTTGGAATAGATCGTGAAGCCGCGGCTCTTGATCTGCGGCATTGCGTCAGGGGCGGGCGATTCAATCCAGTCCACCTGATTGGATAGCAGGGCCGCCGTGCGTGCGTTGGAATCTGCCAGCGGGATCAGAACGACGCGATCAATCTTGGGCGAACGGGCTGGGTCCCAATAGCTCTTGTTGGCGACCATCTCAAAGCGTTCGCGCGGTTGCAGGCGCACGCCTTTGAATGGCCCGGAGCCCGACGGCTCGGCCGCAAATGCGACCCAGGCCTGCTTGGCGCGCTCGGCCGGGTCAGTCACCGAGGTCGGCACGGCCGCCAGCTTTGCAGCCCAATGGGCGGGCGAGGCCATGTAGAGATTGGTGAGGTTGATGGGCAGGAAGCTGTCGGGCTCTGTCGTGGTCAATTCAACAGTGAGATCGTCGATCTTG
This sequence comes from Beijerinckiaceae bacterium, assembly GCA_947476075.1. GTDB lineage: Bacteria > Pseudomonadota > Alphaproteobacteria > Rhizobiales > Beijerinckiaceae > Terripilifer. The sequence goes on along the minus strand of CANJPM010000353.1, from coordinate 2,599 downwards.
CGCGCCGACCGCAAGGTGGGCATGCGCGAGACAGTGAGGCCGACTTGCGAGGGGTCAAAGTGCGCGGCTTCCTTATTCAGCACTTTCTCGACGTTCCACACTACGGAATCAGCTGTCAGCGCCGAGCCGTCATGGAACTTGACGCCAGGACGAAGTTTAAAAATCCATTTTGTTTTATCGGCGGCATCTACGCTCCATTGCGTGGCGAGGCCGGGGATGATTCCCGAGGCCTTGTCAAACGACGACAAATCCCATTGCGTGAGGCTGTCGAACATCGGAATGCCTGTAAACCGATTGCCCTCAAAACCCTGATCTGGCTGGCCGTGCGTGCGCGGAATGTCCGCAGCCGTCATACCGATACGCAGAACTTTCTCCTGCGCGGCAGCGACGCCGCCGAGCATTGTGGAGGCCAGGAAGATTGCAGAAACAAGATGCGGGATCCGTGTGATGTTCATCGGGGTTCGCTCCGGCTTGTCGCCGCAACCGTTTGTGCGGCGTTCTTTTTAAGTCGCGACAGGTGAAAACAGGGTCAGCGGTTCAACAGAAAATGCATGCGACTGTCGGTTGACCGAAACGCAAAGCCTGTGCCAGCTATCGAAGTATTCATTCGACGCAAATTTGCGTCGGATCTCCGTATTAATGCGGATGATTCAAGTCTGCTCACGTCTGCGCATTTCGAATCCTGTTTGCTTTTATTCTGAGCACTAGTTTCGATCGTGCGATTAAAACTTCAGCAAAGGGCGATTCATGCGCTTATTGGTCATCAATCCAAACACGACCGAATCCATCACGCTTAAAGTCGCGGCCTGCGTGCGGGCGATGGTTCCGCAAACTTGCGAGGTTGAGGCCATAACCGCAGCTTTTGGACCGCGCTATATCGCCAGCCGCGCCGCTTTCGCGATTGCAAGCCATGCCTCGCTGGATGCATTTGCTCGCCACGGCGCTGGCGCGGACGCCATTTTGCTCGCGTGCTTCGGCGATCCCGGGCTCGACGCTCTGCGTGAAATCGCGTCCGTTCCGGTGATCGGATTGGTTGAGGCCGCAGCGCACGAAGCGTGCGCCGATGGCCGCGCCTATGCCATCGTGACCGGAGGCGAGCGTTGGGGGCCGATGCTGAAGGAGATGCTGACGCTGCGCCATCTTGATGGATCGCTCGCCGCCATCCGCACGGTTGCGCCAAGCGGGGCCGCGATTGCAGCTGATCCTGAGGGGTCGATCGCGATGCTGGCGCAAGCGTGCGAGAGCGTGGTGAAAGAGTGCGGCGCTCAGGCCGTCATCCTTGGCGGCGCCGGGCTTGTTGGGCTTGCCGCGCGCGTGCAGCCTTATGTGAGTGCGCCGGTGATCTGTTCTGTTGAGGCCGGGGTGCGCGCGTCTCTGGCGGCGCTGTCGTATGCCGCGCAATCCAGCCAGCCAAAGCTGGCCGATCCCGTCGATAGCGTCGGTCTGTCGGCTGCGCTCGCTGCGCTCATGCGTAATGAACAAGCCTGAGCAGACGTGGCTTGCGCTTGTATTATCGCCCTGCGGGATTAGTGTTGGCGGAAGGCCGCCTGCGGGCGCAGCAGGGGGCGCGCGTTGAGACTGGGGTTGATAGGCTACGGCGCAATCGTCCGGCAGGCGCTGGAATGCATGGCGCGTGAAGGCGCGGCGCTGGAGGCGCTGATTTGTCTGGCGCGCGAGGGTTCCGGGAGCCGCGCCGCCCAAGCGCTGGAATCGTTCAAAGGCAGCCTCGCACGCGAAGTCCTCATCGTTGACAGCCTCCCGCAATTGATTGCCGCACGCCCTTCTCTTGTGGCGGAGGCCGCAGGCCATGATGCGATTCGCGAATGCGCACCCTCGTTACTCTCGTCCGGCATAGATGTTTTGCTCGTCTCGGCCGGGGCTCTGGCGGAGGAGGGCTTGCATCGCAGCCTGGACGTCGCCGCCGCCCGCAGCCGCGCCAGATGGAGCGTGTGCTCCGGCGCCGTGGGTGGACTTGATATTCTTGCGGCTGCAAAGCTGGCAGGCCTTGACGAGGTGGTCTACACTTCGCGCAAGCCGCCGCAGGCTTGGCGCGGCACACCGGCCGAGCGCCTTGTCGATCTGGAGGGGTTGACGCAGGCGCAGGCCTTCTACGAGGGCGATGCGCGCGGCGCCGCCCGCGATTATCCGCAGAACGCCAATGTGGCAGCAACCATTGCGCTCGCCGGCGCCGGCTTTGAGCGCACGAAGGTGCGGCTGATCGCCGACCCGATCGTGCAGCGCAACGTCCATGAAATCGCCATCCGTTCCGCCTGCGCTGATGTTTCTATCGATATCTCGGGCTATGCCGCGCCTGATAACCCCAAAACCTCGCTCACAACCGGGTTTGCGCTGGCCGCCGATGTTTTGCGACGCATCGCTTTGCGAGACTGAATTCTATCGTCGATCATCCATTGCGCCGGCTTTTGCTCGCCGCCGCTTCACGAACTGCAAAAAGGGCTCTTTCTAAATGTCGCAGAATTCCGCAATCACGGCTGAAGCAATAGCGTTCGTCGAGAAGGTTTCCTACAACGACCTGCCAGCCGAGGCGCTGCGTATCGGCAAGCGGTGCATGGTCGATACGCTGGGCGTGATGATTGCG
>CANJPM010000352.1 GCA_947476075.1 Beijerinckiaceae bacterium | reverse complement strand
TGCCGATGGACGCCGTGATTGCGGCGGTGAGCCGCAGTGCGAAGAACTTTCTGGCCCTCTTTCTGGGCGTCGCGCTGATCTCGACCTTGTTTCTGAAACTGTCGCGCACGCTCACGCGGGGTCACGACGCCGATGCGTCGGAAAACTTGCTGACACGGTTGACGCCGGTGTTCTTCATCGCAGTCTTCGTCGAGAGCCTGTCTGCAGGTTTCCTGCCGCAGCTGATCACATCTGCAGCCCAGGAGCATGGCCTTTCGGCGGCTGCCGCGTCGCTGACCTTTTCGGCCTACTTCATCAGTTTCCTGCTGACCGTGCTGCCTGGGCCGCAATTGACGGACAGGTTTGGCGAACGTGGCCTGATGATCGCTGGCGTCGGTCTTGCTTGTGCATCGATGCTGGTCATGGCTGCGCCGTTGGGGTTCGCGGCCATGGTCTTTGCACGCGTGCTCGCAGGCGCTGGCCAAGCATGCCTGCTCGTCGGCACACAAAGCTACATTCTGAAACATGTCGCCGCGAGCAAGCGCACGCGCGGCGCGTCCATCATCGTATTAGGTTTCAACGGCGGCCTCGTCGCAGGCGCGGCGATCGGATCGTTGCTTGTCAATTCCATTGGGCCGAATGGCGTCTTTCTGACTGGCGCCGCGGTCATTGCGGTCAATTTGCTGCTTGTGCTGGCGCTGCTTCCTTCTGCTGCAACCCGCGTAACTGGCGTCGGGTTGATGCAGGCTCTGGCTTCCGTCGCCCACAATTTCCGAGAGACCGCGCGCAGTTATGATTTCTGGCGGACATTGGCGTTTGTCGGGGCGCCTTCGAAAGCTGTCCTCACCGGCATCGTGGGATTCCTGATGCCGTTGACGCTGGCAAAAATGTCATTTTTGCCCGAGGACATCGGACAGCTGATCATGCTCTATCCACTTGGCGTGCTGGCGGCGACGCCATGGGCGGCGCGTCACGTCGATGGAGGAGGCTCGTCGGACAGCATTCTTTTTGCCGGCATGTGCGTGTCCGGCATCTCCATGCTGCTGGTCGGGGCGGCGGCTCTTTCGAATCTGTTTGCACCTGACTTGCTTCCGCTGAGCACGCTGGCGATCGGGGCGGGCCTCACGCTGCTGGGGGTAGGGCACGGATTGATTAACGCTCCCGTGATCACGCATGTTGCCAATAGCGATGCGGCGACGCGCCTAGGCGCGACGCAGGTCGCCAGCCTGTACCGTCTGCTCGAACGATTGGGACATGCGCTCGGCCCGGCCCTTGCTGGTCAATTGCTGGTTCTGTCCGGTTTTGGGCTCGGAGCCGTGTCGCTGGCAGGCGCAGTAACGCTGACGCTCGGCCTATTGTTCATTGCAATCCGCCCTCGCGCGCAGGAGGCGACGTGATGGCGCTCACCACCAGAAGAGAACTCCTCCGGGCAAGCGCTGCGGCCGCATGTTTGCAGGCCGCCCCTACAGCTTTGCGCGCCCAAGCGGCGCCTGCCTTTCCATCATGGGTGGCTGTGCCGCCAGAACGACTCACGCGCTGGACGTTGCTGCCTGGCAACGACCCTCTTCGATGCGTGCTGGCGAACGCGCCGGCGACCGATCCTGCCCGCATGCGCGTGATGATGCTCTTTCCCCGCCGTTCGTCCGCCTACGACATCGCGCTCGCGACGATTATGGAGGCCTTTGACCGGCGTGGTGTTGCGGTTGAGTTCGACCTCGTTAACTTCGAGCAGAAGGATGAGCGCGGCCTCTACGCCCTGCAGGAAGCAGAACGAACATCGGCGCGACTAATCTTCGCCATGGGCTCGGAATCAACGGACTGGCTCTGGCGTAAGGCGCGGGATACGAAAATTCCAGTCGTGACGGTATGCTCCAAGGATCCTGTTCTGTTGAAGCAGATGGCAAATTACGATCAGGGAAGCGGCGTCAATTTCGCCTTCACATCCCTGAACCTGTCGCTTGATGTCCAGATAACATATCTGCGCGAGATCCGCCCTGACCTTCGTAACGTCGCCGTCCTCGTGGACAGCCGCAATATCAGTGCGATGGAAACTCAGGCGGCGCCCTTCGTCGAATCCTGCAATGTGCTTGGCATGAACGCCTTTCTGGTATCCATTAACCAGCCCGAGCGCGCCGCGCAGGAATTGGCAGAGGTTCTGCCGCCGATCGTGCGCCAAATGCGCGATAACGATCCCTCTTTCGCCCGCAGCCTGTTCTGGATTACGGGAAGCACATCTATCTTCAACGAGATCAGTACGATCAACAGGCACGCGGGACAGGTGCCGGTGCTCAGCGCGGTGCCGGATGTCGTGCGGCCTGGCGCCGACAGCGCCGTCATGTCGATTGGCGTGAGCTTCGAGAGCAATGCGCGTCTCGCCGCGGCTTATGCCGGCGATATTCTGGCCGGACGCATGCGTGCGGGTGACCTTAAGGTGGGCACTCTTTCACCACCCGACATCGCGATCAATTTTCTGCGGGCGCGACAGATCGGCTTGAAAATTCCATTCCGTTTTTTCGAACTTGCAGATGACGTGTACGGCCCGACAGGCGCTGCTGTGCGCCGGCGCGGACTGACGCTTTAACGTCCGGCGCGACCCGAGGCTGACGGCGACGCCTGTGTTCGTGGCAGAAGGCAGCAGTTCGGAGAAATGTCGCTATTGACCCGCGTACCGCGCAGCGCGACGGTTATTGGGCTCAAATATTGTGTGGTTCCACGAACTACGGTCCGATGACCTTGCGCGGTTCCTGAAGGACCGTCCTGCCCTGCTCGAAAAGCTGGCGCGTATCGTCGGCCAGCGGCTGGCAGTGAACGTGACGTAGCTCGCCAGCGCCGCGTCGCCGAACCATGCGTTTGCTATCGAAACAGCATCGCTGCTGCAGAAAGTGTGCGCGTTTCTCAAACTCTGAGCAGGTTGCCGCGCGAAGCGGCCCGGCGCGACAGGCGCAATGCACCGCTCAGACGTGTCCGATCGTCAGAATGTCACCGTCGAGCGGCAAGGAGTCCATCGCGGGCATGTGGGTGCGGCAGCGCGCGATGAAATGCTCCGAAGGCCGGTCTGCTCCGCGCACCAGGATGGTTTCTTCAAACTGCGCCAAGGCCTCGCTCCAGCG
>CANJPM010000351.1 GCA_947476075.1 Beijerinckiaceae bacterium | reverse complement strand
GTCCGTCAGGCGCTTCTGTCAAAAAACCGAACGCACATTATGCTGCGAATTTTAGATTCAGATGACTAGTCATGGATGATCTAGTCATGGATGTCCGCCGGGATGCGGTTCCACACCCGACTTGGCGCTGAGGGCCGATCATGCTGCGCCTCAGGGCCGCCGCCCATGTAACGGTCGCACCAGCGATAGAAGGTCCGTCGTGGGATGCCCAGCCGGTCCAGCGTGCGCTGTGCTGGCAGATGTGACTGCTCGACGAGCTTGATGATCTCGAGCTTTTCGGATGCGGGATATCTCATGCCTCTTCGTCCCCATCCGCGATCATGCTTTTTTTAAGCAGACGGTTTTCCAGCGTCAGATCGGCGACGCATTCCTTCAAGGCGCTAGCTTCACGGCGCAGATCCTTGACCTCATCGGTGGTGGTGGCGCGCGCGGTATCGCCCGTCAGAGGGCGCTTACCGGCTTCCATGAACTCCTTGCACCAAGTGTATTGGACCAAGTGTAATAGAGGCTCTGTGCGATCCCTTTCTTGCGGCAAAGCCCAGTGATGCTGTCTTAGCCCGCGCAGGCCGTCCAGAACGATCCGGATTTTATCTTCCGCTGAAAAATGCCGTCGGGTCGCACGGCGTATGTCCTTCACCCCTTGCCCGGCAGGCTTTTGGGCGCTTGAGGTTCCAGGGTTCATCTTGGTTCCTTCGTCATGACGACGAGACCAAAACTCTCCTTAAATCACAACCTCAAATCTGGGACATAGGTGCTGACGGGGAACAGCAGCGAAGATCATCATCGAGGGCTGGCGGCGTCACTACGATATGATCAGGCCCTACTCATCACAGAGATATCACCCGCCTGCAACAGAGGTTCTACATTGGCCGGCTGCGCAACCCCAACAAGCTTCACCGGCGACCCCAGCGCTAGCTACAAACCCAATCGTCAACTAACATAATGACCGGATCACCTCATGGGGGCTGGCCAGTACTGACCGGCTCACGGGGGGCTGATCACTAGGGGAGGATACAATCACGAAAGCCACCGCCTTCCTTATCGCATCAACACTTGCTGGAATCGTCACGTCCACTGCGCACGCGCAGAACGAAAGCAAATTCTACGACGGCAAACAGATCAGAATGATCATCCGCTCCGGCGTCGGCGGCGGCTACGATCTGTATTCGCGCATGCTGGCGCGCCACATCGGCAGGCACATTCCGGGCAACCCCAGCGTGTTGCCCACCAACATGCCCGGCGGCGGCGGCATTGTTGCCGCCAATTATGTCGCCACTGTCGCGCCGCGCGACGGCACAATTCTCACGATGGTGAGCCAAGGCCTTCCGACAGATCAGGCGCTTGGCCTGACGCCCAGCTTCAAGGCTGATCTGCGCACGTTCCACTGGATCGGCAACATGAGCAGCTCGAACCAGGTGACTGTGGTCTGGCACACGGCCAAGACGCAGTCATTTGAAGAGGCCAAGAAGCGAGAAACGATGATTGGTTCAACGGGCGCGGGCTCGGTCTCCACCCAATTGCCAGCGTTGTTCAACAACCTTCTCGGCACTAAGTTCAAGATCATCACGGGCTACCCCGACGGACGTGAAGTCGATATCGCGATGGAGCGCGGCGAGGTCGAAGGTCGCGGCACCAATCCGTGGGCCAGCTACAAATCCGCGCAGCCACGCCTCGTCAAGGAGCGGCTCATTCGTCCCATCATTCAGATCGGCCTCGAGAAAGAGCCCGACCTGCCAGACGTCCCGCTGCTGCTCGATCAACCGGTAGCTCCCGAGGACAAACCTGTTCTCGAATTCATGTCCAAGGCCGTGATGGTTGGAAGACCCATCGGCACAACTCCGGGCGTTCCGGCGGCGCGCGTTGAAATTCTTCGCAAGGCGTTCGACGCGACCCTCAAGGACCCGGAGTTTGTCGCCGCAGCGAGCGCGCAGAACGCCGAGATTGATTACATGAGCGGCGAAACGCTCGCCAAGATCATCGACGATCTAATCAGCGCGCCGACATCCGTCCACGAGCGCGTAAAAGCCATGCTGCGTCCCAAGGATTCAGACGTGCGCAACACCGTCAACGAGAAATAGCGCGGCCTAAGTCGCAGAAGCGAAGAAAAGCATCGGGAGGCCGGAGTGGGTCGTGGCCTGCCCCCTGAAAAGTGGTCCTCCCTAAAGCATGGCTTTTGAGCCTGTGAAGCGCTTGGGATTGGTGGTCCATATCCAGCGTTAGTTTTCAGCGGCCTATTTACCCTGCGCCTACGGCGAAGGGATTGCCTGCAAAAGATATTCTGCTGCGTTTTGTTGCCAAGAGCCATGTGAGGACGGCTCTCATTATAATCGATCCTCAAAGCCTAAATCAGGCATTGTGCCTCGGCCAGAGTTTCGAGCCAGTGGATATTGTGGCGCAAGGCAGAGGCATTGCAGACGATGTTCGAACCCTCGGAGCAAGGTCAGATTTCGCCGCGGCAGGTGCCGCTAAATCCGCTACGTCTTCTGCGAATGCCACTCGCGGGTTTCTCGCCATTTGTATCAATTGAAGCGGTCAGGTCCGGTTCAAACATAGGAGGCAAAAAAGCTGTCTCCGTTCTTGTAGGTCACGGCGCCGAATACAGGGTCTGGGAAAGCCCCGCACTAGGTACAAACCCAGTCAACGATTAGCATAACGACCGGATCGCCTCATGGGGTCTGACCAAACACGGATAGGTACGTGCCGCAACACCTCGCCCACCGTTTTCCATGCGGTAGGCTGCTGGGCCAATTGGACCACTTTGACCAAGCCGGATGGCAGCGAGACTGAAAACTGCAGCATTTTCGAAATGGTGTTGCGATGAAAGCCAAACCGCTTTGCCGCCTCCCAGCGGCTCAGCCCGTCCACCATCACCGCACGTCGTATCCCGGCATAGAGTTCGACTGTGAACATCCTTCCTGCCTCCCATCCCATTCAAAGGCATCAAGACGTCAAAACAGGACCGGTACACTTTTGCGTCGCCGTCGAAGACGGTAAAAGCAAGTTCAGAGGTTCACTTTGTTTCCGCTGATTATATCGTAGAAGCTATTTTGATGCGTCGCTAACTCACCTGACAAGGCGTAGCGCTTAAGACTTACGCCTTCTTCCACGCATCCATCAGTAATTCATAACTGCGCACGCGCGCTTCAAAATCGAAGATCGACGAGGTCACCATGATCTCGTCGGCC
>CANJPM010000350.1 GCA_947476075.1 Beijerinckiaceae bacterium | reverse complement strand
ATGGCGAGAAACCCGCGAGTGGCATTCGCAGAAGATGTAGCGGATGCAGCAGCACCTGCCGCGGCGAAATCTGACCTTGCTCCGAGGGCTCGAACATCGTCTGCAATGCTTCTGCCTTGCGCCGCAATATCCATTGGTTCGAAACACTCGAGGAAGCAAAAAGTTTAATAGGCAGCCACGCCCGCAGCCTTCGTCAGCTTCATAAGCCGCGCATTCTGATTACCCCGCCAGCTGGCACAGCCTGTCTCCGCCATTGACACATACGTCAATGATCCTCGGTCTCGCCATGAACATGAACGTGTTCGTGGAGATAGGCATGGCGATGCAGCAGCGCGGGCTCCAGACGGCCGTCTTTCAGCATGACTGCATGGGTGGCGATCGTATCCAGAACCGGGCGGTCATGGGTCACAAGTACCATAGCCTTGTTGCACGCCATGAGAACGTCAACGAGTTTGCGCACATGGGTGGCATCGAGACTGTTAGTAGGCTCGTCCAGCAGCAGCACATCGGGGTCCATCGCCAGTATCCCGGCAAGACAAACGAGGCGCTTCTCACCGCCCGACAGGTGCCGCGTAATGCGGCTGGCGAGGTTCTCAATGCCCACAAACGCGAGCGTCTCATGCGCCTTGGCCAACGCTGCATCTTCTTCAAACCCCATGTTGAGGGGGCCGAAGGCGACGTCCTCCACCACGCTTGGGCAAAACAATTGATCGTCGGCGTCCTGAAACAGGTAGGCGGCGCGGATACGGACCTCCTTGAAATCGGCCTCGACGCGCCGCTCGCGGTCAAAGGCGAATATGCGACCCTCGCTATGCTTTTGCAGGCCGATAATTGTGCGCAAAAGCGTCGTCTTGCCCGCTCCATTGGCGCCGACGACAGCGAGTCGCTCGCCAGCTTCGAGCTTTAGACACGCATGATCCAGAACGCGGGCGCCAGCGCGCGATACGCAAACGTTTTCCAGCTCGATGAGAGCACTCATGACAACCATTCCAGCAACACAAGACAAACAAGCACACCAGTACAAAGCATAGCAAAGCGCAGGTCCGCCATACCCATCGGCCGCATGGCGCGCATTGGAAATCGGCCTGAAAAGCCGCGACACCGCATCGCCTCGTCAACGCGCTCGGCCCGCTCAATTGACCGCACCAGAAGCATGCCCACAAGGTTTCCCAAACTGCGCCATGTGTGACGCTTCAAGCGCATGGAGAAGCCGCGCGCGCGCATGGCTTCCACCTGCCGCGTCAGCTCGTCGCGCAAAATCGGCAGGTAGCGTACGAGAAACAGGAACAGGTGCACAAAACGCGGCGGCATGCCAAGCGCCGCCATTGAGCGCCCCAGCCGCACAGGCTCAATCGTGGTCAGCAAAACCAGAACGGTCAGGACTGAGGCGTTCACGGTGATGACGAGCGATATCGCGCGCTCAACCCCGCGATCGCTTACGACAAGGGGGCCAAAAGTAGCGATGGGCACGCCAGAAGCCGTAAACGGCAGCAGCAGCAACAGCGCGATCATGAAGCCTTCGACGTGCAGCAATTTGCGTCCAATGGCTGCAAAGCTGAGACCGGCGGCGCTCACCAGCGTCAAAGCCATGACAAGGGCCGCGATCTTGGCGGGAAAGTCTTTGAGAAGCGCAATCGTCAAAACAAGACCGAACGCGCCAAGGAGGCGCGTGCGGCCGTCAAGGGCTTCAATCACGCCAGCGCTTCGCTCACCCCCAGCAGCAAGAGGCGGCGCCCCGGCGCGGGCGCCCCCACTCACGATTGCGCCCTGTCGCGGCGACGTCGGGACGCCCAAAGCGCGGCGCCTGCAAGGCCGACAATCATGCCAATTCCGCCCATGAGGTCGTTAAAGCGGACCCGCCCCTCGGCAAGCGCATAAGCTTCCAGCAGGGGCGCGATCTGCCGCGCGACCGCCGCCTCAACCTTTCGCTCAATCAACGCCAGATCGGCGGGGCGCAGAGTTGAAACGGCGCCGGTCTGCGAGGGTGCGCCCGCCTCCGCTTGCGCAACCGGTCCCGCTTCATGCGCCGCCTCAGGGGTTGCGCGCGCCGTAAACCGCTCAAGCGGCAGGCTCGTCTCAGCCGCGTGCCCGTCGCCGGAGTTCACGATAATCACGACGTCCTGCGGCTGCGGCGGTGTAAAGGCAAAAGCGCCCTCATGGTCGGTTCGCCCGACATGCAGGTTGCGCCCGGAGGCGTCGCGGAACGAGATCTCGGCGTCGCGCGCGCGTCCACCACCCACAAAGAACGCAAACCCGACGACGGCGCCGTCCTCTACGTGCGCATAAAGGCGAAGGCGGTGCGCGAGCGCTGGCTGCGTCATGCAAACGCACAGGACAAGGAGCGCCGCCGTCATGGCCCGCGTTTTCATCTCATTCTCCCGCTGCGTGAGGACTGAGCAATTCCGGCTTCACCTTTTTGAGAAAGGAGATGCAGGAGCCGGTAATCAGCCCCTCGATCACCATCAAGGGGACGTAGGTCGCAATCATCGCCTTGGCCGACGCTGCGTAGTCGGGCGACGAAAACGCCAGAGACAGCGCTACGAGGAGGCCGGTGGCCACCACGCAAAGCGCGCTGCAGATTGTCGCCAGTATCGCCGCGCGCGCCACGCTGGCGCGGGCGACGGCAGGCCTGAACGCCAGCCCCAGAAGCGCGCCGGGCACAGCAATGTTGATTGTGTTGATCCCCAGCGTCGTCAGCCCGCCAAATCCAAACATCATCGCCTGCAACAGCAGGGCGGCGAAGATTGCGGGAAAAATGGCCGGTCCCAAAATCAATCCCATCAGACCGCCCAGCAGCAGGTGAATGCTGGTGGGTCCGATGGGGATCGAGAACAGGGAGATCGCGAAGAACGACGCCGACAAGATCGCGACGCGCGGGATCTGACGATCGTCAAGCGCTCGCAAGGAGAACGTCAGGGCGGCGACCGCAGCCAGGCCGCCGACTACGAATACGGGCGCGGAAAGAACGCCGTCAGGTATGTGCGCCAAGAGCCCGCCCCTGTTTTAACTGGTCAGCGAGCCCCAGGCTTGCCGGGCGACATATCAGTGGTTTTCACCCACATCAATCCACCAAGCTCGACCGGCACATCCTTGCCATCCGGGGATTTCATCTTCTTGTCCCCGGTCACAAGCGCGGCAAAGCCCCACCATCCGGCGCGCGGCATTGAATAGGAGAACACGCCAGCACCATCTGCCTTGATAACCTGCGT
>CANJPM010000349.1 GCA_947476075.1 Beijerinckiaceae bacterium | reverse complement strand
TTGAAAACGGCGTCGTGAAGACCCTCAACGTCGAAGAAGGCACTGGCGCAGAAGCGTCCGGCGCGTTGACGATGCTGGGCCAGCTTTAAGAAAAACGCCCTCATCCGTCGCGCTTCGCGCGCCACCTTCTCCCGCGCGCGGGAGAAGGGAAGGATCGAGGCTCTTCCTTCTCCCGCAGGCGGGAGAAGGTGGCGTTTGCGTCAGCAAACGTCGGATGAGGGGTAGTATGTCATCCCTTGAACGGCGCCATCCCCCGACGGGCCAGTTCGTCGGCGCGCTCGTTCATCGGGTCTCCGGCGTGGCCGCGCACCCAGTGCCATTTGACCTGATGACGTGCGGCGGCCTCCTCCAGCCTTTGCCAGAGCTCGACGTTTTTCACCGGTTTCTTGTCGGACGTCTTCCATCCGTTGCGCTTCCAGCCCGCCATCCAGCCGGTGATGCCGCCGCGCACATATTGGGAATCGGTGTGCAGGTCGATCTCGCACGGGCGCTTCAGCGCCTCCAGCGCCATGATCGCCGCCGTCAGCTCCATGCGATTGTTGGTGGTCAGCTGCTCGCCGCCGCACAGGTCCTTCTCCGTGCCGTCGAAGGTCAGCACCGCCCCCCAGCCGCCGGGGCCGGGATTGCCTGAACACGCGCCGTCAGTCCAGATCGCCACGCGCACGCTCATGTCAGCAAGCCGTAATCGGCTGCGCTGCGCGCCTGCTGGTGGAAGCGTAATTTCTTCAAATACTCGGCCGGATCTTTCTTCTTCACGAAGGCGCCTTCTGGCGTATCAAGCCAATCGATCAGACGCGTCAGCAAAAACCGCAACGCGGCGCCGCGCGCCAGCAAGGGCAGGCTTTCGATCTCGGCCGCCTCAAGCGCGCGCACGCGCTGATAGCCGCCGATCAGCGCCATGCCCTTGGTGATGTTGAACGAGGAATCAGCTTCAAAACACCACGCGTTCAGGCAGATCGCCAGATCGTAGGCGTAGAAATCCTCGCACGCGAAATAAAAATCGATCAGCCCGGACAGCTTGCCGCCCAGAAAAAACACGTTGTCGGGAAACAAATCGGCATGGATGATCCCGCGCGGCAAATCGCGCGGCCAATGCTCGCGCACGTGGGCAAGCTCGCTGGCCAGCGTATGGGCCAGCCCCGGCAGCACGTCGTCGGCGCGTGCTTGTGTTTCGTGAAAAAGGCGCGACCAGCCCTCGACAGAAAGCGCGTTCTCATGCGAGAGCGCAAATCCCTCGCCTGCGCGATGCATTGTAGCCAGCGCCTCGCCAACGGCTGCGCAATGCTTTGAATCAGGTCGCTTGACCGACATGCCGTCGAGAAACGTCACCAGCGCCGCCGGGCGCCCGGCAAGACGCCCCAACGATTGCCCGGCGCGATTGCGCACCGGCAGCGGACAGGTCACGCCGCGCGCGCTCAAATGCTCCATCAGCCCGAGGAAGAACGGCAGTCCGGATTCGACCGTGCCCTTCTCGTAGAGCGTGAGAATGTAGAAGCCCGCGTCCGCATGAATGAGGAAGTTGGAATTCTGCACGCCCTCGGCGATGCCCTTGCAGGACAGCAGGGCACCCACCTCGTATTCAGCCAGAAAGGCTGCGAGTTCTTCATCAGGGACTTCAGTGTAGACGGCCATAGCCAGCTCCGCGAAGCGCTATCTGTTAGCCATGCCCCCGCCCCGGGTCAAACGGCGAGATTTCGTCGTCGCGCAAGGCTAACGTGGTTTGCGCCGAATCGTCGGCTGCTGGACGAAACCATGCTCGCAGCCCTCGCGGCCTCCTCCTGGATCGCCTGCACGATCGCGGCCTCCGCCGCCCAGACCGCGCGCAACGCCACCCAGCGCGACCTCATCAAGGCGCTCGGGCCGGCGGGCGCAACCCATGTGCGCTTTCTGTTCAGCCTGCCCTTCATCGCCGCATTGTTCGCGTTGCAAACTCTTGCTTTGGGGCTTGATGCCCCGGACATGACCTGGAAAACGGTAGCGTGGATTGCAGCGGGCGGCGGCTCGCAGGCTTTGGCCACAGGGCTGATGCTGGCGGCCATGCGCGAGCGCTCTTTCGTCGTCATCACCGCCTACACCAAGGTCGAGCCGGTCGTGATTGCGCTGCTGGGCGCAGCGTTTCTGGGCGAAACTCTGAGCCCCGCCGCCATGGCGGCCGTGTTCGTGGCCACTTCTGGCGTGCTGCTGATTTCATGGCCAGCCAAAGGCGCTGCGCAAGATGGCGCCTTGCTAGGCTGGAAACCTGCTGTGCTGGGCTTGTCGGGCGGGGTGTTGTTTGCACTGTCGGCAACGTCCTATCGCGGCGCGCTGCTGGATATGGGCGACGGCTCGGCGATGATGAAGGCCACCAGCGCGCTCGTGGTTGGGCAATCGCTTCAATGCGCGCTCATTCTTGCATGGCTGGCCGCGTTTGATCGCCCCACTATCAGCGCCATTGCACACGATTGGCGGCGCTCTTTGTTCGCCGGCTTCATGGGCGCGCTGGCGTCGCAATTATGGCTGATGGCGTTCTCGCTCGCCAATGCGGCGGCTGTGCGCACGCTGGCGCTGATCGAAGTGCCGATGGCGCTGATCGTCACAAGGCGCGTGTTCAAACAGGGCGCAAGCCTGCGCGAATATGTTGGCATGGCGCTTATATTGGGAGGAATTATTCTGCTTCTGAACGTCTGACCTCAACAACCCGGCGTCGCCGTAACGCAATAAGCGTTTGGAAACATATCCCGGCATATAGTGAGGCGTATGTTATTTTGGAGCCATATTATGAGCGCTTTAGTTTCAACTTATCGCTATCTGGAAATGTTTCGCTATCTCAACAACACTCTGGCGCCAGCGTGTGTTATGCAGCGCCGCCTGAGCGACAGTTTCGCTGTTCGGGGCATAAAAAGACGTTACGCTACGGCAGTTAAAAATTTCTCAACGTCAGCCTCGGAATTAAAAACCACGACCGATTGGTTTAGCGGTCATGTGCCCACTTGGCTGAGCACTCTGGATTCGTGCGGCTTCAACGACGACAAGCCGATCAAGGCGCTTGAGATTGGAAGCTGGGAGGGCTTGTCGAGTTTCTTCCTGTTGCAAAAATTTCATAATATAAAACTCTTCTGCGTCGACACATGGCAAGGCTCGGATGAGCACGCCGATCCAGACCAGATCATGCAGGTCGAGCGCAATTTCGACGCCAACATCGAAAAATATGCAAGCAGCGTCACCAAGTGCAAAGGCACCTCGTATTC
>CANJPM010000348.1 GCA_947476075.1 Beijerinckiaceae bacterium | reverse complement strand
GAGAGGGGCGCAGTCTGGCTCAGTCTTGCGAGGAATATCTTTCGCTACTCAGTGAGATCATTATAATCCTTCCACTGCCGAACAGCGCAAGGATTCAACATTCATGAATTTGCGGCAAATGGAAGCGTTCAAGACATTGATGCTGTCCGGCTCCGTGACGTCTGCGGGGGAACTCCTTCGTCTGTCTCAGCCAACAATCAGCAAGCTCATTGCTCAACTTGAGAGCCAGACAAATCTCAGCTTGTTCGAGCGTCGGCGTCGGCGGTTGATCCCGACGCGCGAGGCGTACACGTTGCTTAAAAACGTCGAGCGGGCATTGGACGCGATCGACGAGGTTGGACGCAGCGCGACGGAGCTGGCTCGCACGCACGCTGGCGCGCTGCGCGTCGCCTGCATCCCCTCGATCGGGACGGGGTTCCTGCCGAAAGCGGTCGCCAGCTTCCTTCGGACGAACCCCGACGCATCGCCGACGCTGTATGTGCGGACCGCCAATTATGTGATCGAGCGGGTGAGCGGCGTGCGCGCAGATATCGGGCTAGTGTCTGAGGAGGTAGATCAGCCGGGTGTGGAATCCAGACTTTTTCATGATCTGCCTGGGGCCGTGTGCATCTTGCCGCCGGGGCACCCGCTGGGGCGTAAGATGGCAATCGAGGCAGCCGACCTTGAAGGCGAAGCCTTCATTTCAGTCGGGCGGGACAATCCGTTCCGGTTTCTGATTGACCGGGCGTTCGTCGATTCAGGAGTGAAGCGGCGCGTCGTGGTTGAATCCAGCCATCTTTCGACGGCCTATGGCCTCGTGGCGGAAGGCGTTGGCGTCTCTGTTGTTGACCCATACACTGTCTTTTCAAACTCCAGACAAAGTAGCGTGATTGTCAGGCCGTTTGTTCCCGAGATCAGGTTCGTCGTAAACCTGCTCAAACCGACAAACAATCCTGCGCCACGGATCGTCGAGGAATTTCTCAAGCACCTCGAACTTGAACACGCCAAGATGGCAAAATCGGTGAAGACGCTGATGTCGCGAGGCTTATAAAAGTCAGGCTGCGATCAGAAACAATCCGCCAAGAATGGCCAGATTGTTGAAGAAAGCTCCGCGCTTCTCGCGCCGCTTTGATGGGTCTTGGATTGTCCAGAAGCTCTGGTAGAAATATGTCGCGATCAGTGTGAATATGATCAGCATAATAGCCCCGACGCGGGCATAGACGTCAAGCGTCACCATCACGCCGCCGGCAAACATCATCGCCAGGGCGCAGGCGAGCACAAAGTCGGGAGCTGGAAATCCCCTGTCACCCAGTTTCTTCGAGTGGTTCGCGAACCGCTCGCGCGGCAACGTTGAAATCGCCTGATTAATGAAAACACTGCCAACCATGACGTAGCCGACGATCGTGAGGACTGTATCGTTAGCGTGAAACATGAAACCTCGACTCAGATAATGTGTTCTCAAGCCAAAAATTCGCCATGTCTCCACAGCGAAGAAATGTCACGTCGTCGTTCATGCGTACATGCGTAAGAAATCGATCGAGCACTCTAGCCATGCCAGGCGTTCCCGTCTTATGGACATGCATGGCGAAAAAGAATTTCATCGGACGAAGTTGCGCCTCTTCGTACACGGCGTCAAACTGACACTTGAGTTGGACGAGGCTGCCTTCGAGGCCAAGTGGAATGATTTCCGTGTCGGTGAAGTCTGGCTTTGCGTAGCCGACGGAAACAACCTTGTGTCCCTTGACGTCCATAACGTAGGGAGTGTCGCAATCCTGATAGTCGGCGTCCCAGATCAGTCCCGCTTCCGCAACCAGCTCAAGTGTATGTTCCGTTGCCCGCGGCCCCTGCGACATATGCCCGATCGGGCGCTTTCCGATGACTCGCTCGATGGCCGCGATCGTCTTGCCGATAGCCTCGCGTTCCTCTTCGCGCGACGTGAACTGTGGGGGATGAATACACTGGTCCCAGCCGTGAGACGCTATTTCGTGGCCTTGGCGGTCGAGCTCTATGAAGCTCTCCGGCCAGAGTTCAATAGCAAGGCCGCTGCTCATCACCGTAGTCTTCACGTTGTGCTTCGCCAGGACGTCCATCAACCGCCATATGCCAGACTTGAAGCCATACTCGCGAGAGCAGAGCGACGCGTAATCGTTGATATTGCCAGACGCACGTCCACTTGGGCGGGGGAGGCTTTCCCATTCATGCATGAGCTTGAGGCACACAGCAACCCGCGCGCCGCCGGGCCATGCACGAAACCAGTTGGGCCGCTCAATCTTCTGCGGCCTGTAGTTCCATTGATACCATTCTGGAATTGGCGTCAGCATTGATGGGAATCCCTCGTTCAGAGTCTATCGGCAGTGTCGCAAGTAATGTGATTGGGTCTGTTCGCGCTAAAGCTTTTTAGCTTGGTGCGATCACTGCTTTTACGACAGACGCAAGAGAGTCGCTTTCAGCCATTTTTTTTGCCTTCGCCCTGTTGGTCACGTCATTCGTCGGTAGATAAAATTGCTGGAAGATAGCAGGTCCGATCATTGGTATTCCCAGTTCATACGCCATTCGCAAGGCGATCCCTGCGATGCGGTATTGACCGCCCGTTGGCATATCCCGGTACTTCTCCAGATATCTGTCAATCACATGGCTCTGAGCCTCGCCCCCGTGAACCGCGCGACTGACTGTCGCCTGATCGAGTCCTATCGCTTTCGCGAGCTTCATGCCTTCGTCGGCAGCAAACCGGTTCAGCGCCAGCATGATGTGATGAACAATACGCGTCTTGGCGCCCGCGCCAACCGGGCCCATATGAACGATCGTCTTGCCGGATGTCGCAAAGACGGGTTCGCAGCGCTCGAAATCCTCTTTTGACGCACCAACCATGTAGAGAAGCGTGCCAGCTGCAGCTCCTTCTCGACCACCGCTGATCGGGGCATCGACAATGCTGACGCCTGTCTTCGCCGCGAGTTCGCTCAGTTTGACTGCCGTTTCGGGCTCGATAGTGCTGTGGATCACGATGATGGAGCCCGGCTTGGCGCCAGCAAGGATACCGTTTTCACCCTCGATCACAGAGCGAACCTGATCGTCGTCTTTCAGTCCGAGCCCGATAATGTCTGCAAACTGACCCACTTCTCTGGGAGATTTGCCGATCTGCGCGCCGGCTTTCTCGAATTCGTCAAGCGTCTGCTTGTTGAGATCGTAGACCATAAGCGAGAATTTCTTGAGCAGATGCATAGCCATTGGTTTGCCAATAATGCCTGCACCAATGAACCCGGT
>CANJPM010000347.1 GCA_947476075.1 Beijerinckiaceae bacterium | reverse complement strand
GTAGAAAATGTGACGCTGCCAGCTGTCGCAAGTTCATGCTCCCTTGGCAGAACGGCGAAATATTGGTCGTCTATTATGGGATCGAAGCTGAGTCCGGGTCCTCCCGGCCCTGGTGCGACGCCGAAGTCAACTTCAGACTGGCGAACCTTCTCTTCAATTGACTCCGTGCGCTCGTCGCACAGTTTAATAGAGACTTCCGGGTGGTTAGATTTAAAAACGCGCAAAACCACAGGAAACACGGTAGCTGCTATCGACGGGACGCATGCGACAGTTAGGTTGGCAGACTCAAAAGCTGCCTGCGTGCGCATATTGAGTACGGCGGTGTCGAGGTCCAGAATCGCGCGGCGTATTCGCGCAAGAAAGCCGCGTCCATTTTCGGTAAGCTGCAAATTTCGGGTTGTGCGCCGCAAAAGCACGACGCCCAATTCTTTCTCGAGATCACGAATTTGTCCGCTTAACGCCGGCTGTGAGATTGATAGCGCCTCCGCAGCCTTGCGAAAGCTGCCAATATCCGCAATAGCGACGAAACTCCGCAACCCGCGTAGGGACGTGAGCGAACTACCCGTCATGCGAAGCCTCAATGAACTCTGGCTCAAATGCGTCCGCAGCGCGATGCACTCGAACTACATGCGGCGCACCAAAATGAACTGGGAATAGCAGGGACTTTTCATCCGAACATCGATGCAGGAGCTTGAAACGAGCATCCTGCGCCCGACCGGGGTCTTCGTCGGCCATGTGATTCCAGTGCGGCGCGTAAACCTGGATCGCATGGTGAATTGCGTCGCCGCAGAATAGCGCCTGTTGCCCTGACGACGACAAAACAAATGTCGAATGTCCAGGAGAGTGCCCGGAAGAAGCTTCGACCGTGAGATTGTCGAAAGTATAGCCCGCATCAACCAGCACAGCCCGACCGGCCGTGATCACGGGGAGCACGCTGTCAACGAACACGGCGCTGCGCGGGTCTTTGCCCATCGCCGGGTTCGTTCTCGGGTCCCAATAGGCGACTTCAAGCCGCGAGAAGATATACTTCGCCCGGGGAAATGTGGGCACCCATTGTCCGTCCTGCAACAATGTGTTCCAGCCCGCGTGATCTGCGTGAAGATGCGTGCAGCAGACGAAATCGATTTCTTTAGGCGACACGCCAGCGGCGGAAAGACGGTCAAGATACTTTGTATTGAGTTGATGAAAGCGTGGTGTCCATGGACGGTCTTTATGATTTCCTGCGCAGCAATCTATCAAAATATTGTGGCGTGGCGTTCGGATCAGCCATGAATGTACGCTCGTAATGAAGCGGTCAGTCTCTGGTAGGTAGTGGTTGGGAACAAGCCAATCCAGGTGCTTGTCCAATACGGTCCTTTCAAGCGTGGGGAAATAGACCTCAACGGGCACATTGGCAGGTCCTATCTGCTCTTCGATCCGTTGCACGGTCGCAGATCCTACCTGCCAGACAGCCATCGTCGTCTTTCTCCCATGCCGGGCTTTAAGCTCATGAATTTCTCGGCCATCCGCCTCGTCCAGGCGCTCCAAGCGCCTGCCAGTACTCGAGGATGCCCATCATTCCTGCAAAGCGCACAAGCAGGAAGGGGTGCAATCCAAGCTGGAATAATTGAGGTAGATCGCGCGCTCGTAACGCAGCCAGTTCTTCGCTTTTGAGGCCATAATTTTGCGTGAAGTGGTCCGGATGCTCGTCCAACTTTTGAACCAGACTGCGGTCCCTTATCATGTCGCTCGCGATCATGTTCAAGGGGCTGGCCAAGTGGCGTGCCTCGGAGACGAACGGACGGAGGATCTCGGCAGGATCCTTCATATCACAACTCCCAATAGATGTAGCCAAGCCCAATGTGCCAGAGCCTGATGTAATCCACCACCTTGGCGGGGCGATTGCCGATCATGCCCGCAGCGATGATCCAGTTCACCAACTCCCCATTGCCATGGTTCATCAAATCGTCTGGCGTGAACTTGGAGAGATCTGCGCCATCTCCTTTTGCCAGCATGTCCAGAATTCTCGCGTCGAAGTCTTCATCCACATGGCCGTAAAGTGGGGTGCCCGGATAGTGAGACATCCCGCCGGTCGCAAAAACAAAGATCTTCTGGGAGGATGCTTCGGCTATGTCGCGGATGGCCTCGCCCAGTGCGTAACATCGCCTTGGCCAAGGCAATGGAGGCACGTATCCGTTAGTATAGAAAAGCACGAGGTTCTTGTCCGCTCGTGGATTGAGGAAGTTCATCGTGAGGACGTGCTCGCCGTCCATCGTTCCGTCGGTTGTAAACGGTAGATCGAAGCCTCGCTCCATCAGCCCCTTGAGAAGTTTGGTGCTGAGGTCCACATCCACATTGTAGACGTAAGGCTTCTGCTTCTCCCATGCTGCCATGTGTTGCGGTATGCCGCTAGGCGCCGATGCGTATTCGGACTTGCCCTCGTATTCGCGGTAGACGGCACCCGTGATCTTCTGGATTTCCGCCGGGCTCGTGACCCCGCTGCCGCTTGCTTCCTTGCCTACGAAGATGGCGAAAGGCGGATAGCAGCGGAAGTCGAAGTTGACGAAATGGTCGTCGTGGATCACGAGGATCGTGTCGGCTCCTGACCGCTCGACCTGCTCGCGCAGGACGAACATTGCATCTCTGCCCTTCTGCACAAGTCTTTTGTAGTCGTCGTCTTCAGCTGGTCTTGTGAACAGCTGAAGGTGTGAATGAGGTGCTGCGGCGGCTCCAACGAGTGGCATGGACGTCCTCTGTAATTATGCTCAGGCTACTCTCGAACAGATAGGAAAGCAGTGCACCACCAACGGCACCAATTAGCAAATCCAATATTTTGATCGATTGATTGTTATTTCCGATGAGTTGCAGCCTTCCGGGCTCGCCTCAGTCGCATGCAATCCGGCGTCTAGCTGAGTTGCGTATCGGGTGCGCACAGAACATCGTGCAATTATGTTCGCCCCGAGGGGGGAACCATAACAGCTTTGAACGACTATAAGCAGAGGGCTAATTGGCGTCTTGCCGCAAGCTGTCATAATCTCGCGGGTGCTGAAAGATGTATCTATCTGTCTTTCATGTGATTTTGACAGATAGCTCGGCAGGCAGTAACTGAGGTGACATTGGCAAAATGGTCCAGATTTAATTTTAGTTTTCTGGCGGATTTCCCCCTTGGAACAGAGGAGATCGCCTATGAAGAAGAAGCGTTTTTCGACCGAGCAAATTGTGGCTGTCCTGAAGCAGGCTGAGATGGGCCTGGCTGTTTCGGACCT
>CANJPM010000346.1 GCA_947476075.1 Beijerinckiaceae bacterium | reverse complement strand
GGCACGATTACGCGAATAGGCTGGACAGGCCAGTTGGCGACCTGTTGCGCAGCCGCCGGGCCGCACAGGGTCGACAGGACAAAAGAAAGAGCGACAGCGCGACGAACAATGTGGTTCATGTTTCCCCCCCATGCGCGCTCTGGGATGGCGCGCGTCTTATGGCTGGCTGGCGCCACCTTTTCTTTCGAGTATAGAGCGGTCCGCCGCGAGGTCAAAACGGTGTGCGGACGGGGCCATGCCATGCGCCAAACCAAGAACCCTTTATCTAGGGCCATTTTCAGGAAGAACCCGCAGGTAGTTTCCACTTGGCGGAATCTTGAGACACTCAAGATGGCCCCTCGCTTAACCTTCACCAATCGGCGGAAATCAAAATGCTGCCAGCAGCGGAGCCATCACGCGCAAGCAAGAGCAATCCTGATGGCGATGTGACCCTTCCTGAACTAGCGCTTGAAAGACCTTGCGCAATGCATCCAGCCGTCGCTTGTAAAGCTTTCACGCGATGATCTTCTCGAAACTGCCACCTGTTATGGGGTCGATATCGAGGCTTGCCTTCCTGGTGAAGGCAATAAACAAGATGGCCTAAAGGAGTCTTGCCATTGCAGGAGTCTTGCCATTGCTCGAGTCCTGCCATTGCCCCAATGCAGGCTGACGCACTGGGCTGAGGCGTCTCTAAAGAACCGATTTCAGGCAAGACCAACTCAAGGCGGATTCATGGTCAACATCATCCGGTTGTTTTTCATTCTGGGCCTGTTGACGCCTCATGCCGCTCTTGCTCAGCAGCGGGGGCTGAAAGCCTTCGGCGTTGTTTTGATGCATGGTAAAGGCGGGCAACCGGGAGGGCCTATTGGCAGCCTTGCGGCGGCGCTTGAAAGCGAGGGCGTGAAGGTTGTCATGCCGGTGATGGCGTGGTCCGGATCACGCGGTCAGCCCTCTTCCTACAATATACCCTATAGTCAGGCCCTTAATGCAATTGATACGGCAGTCGTGGAGCTGCGTGCGCGGGGCGCGACAAAGATCGTGATCGCAGGACAGAGCCTGGGCGCTAACGCCGCCATTGCGTATGCGGCCCGTAAACCATCAGGTCTGGCAGGAATTGCGGCTCTTGCGCCAGGCCATACGCCTGATCGCATGCGTCGGCCCGAAATGCTGGCGGCGGCAATGCGCGCGCGCAACCTTGTGGCGCAAGGGCAAGGCAAAGCGTCCGACATCTGGCCTGATCTCAATCAAGGTCGCGTCTTTGAGGTCAAGGGAACGGCGGCGGCCTATTTATCGTTCGTGGATCAAGACGGCCTTGCCGCCATGCCCAAAAACGCGGCACGCCTCTTGGTGCCTTTTCTTTATGTGATCGGTAAAGCTGATCCACTTTATACTTCTGGTCGATCGTATATTTTTGATCATGCGCGTGCGAACGGGAAAAGCCGCTATGTCGAGATAGACGCGGGCCACCTCGATACGCCCGACAAAGCTAAAGGTGACTTCATCTTGTGGCTGAAATCGCTGGGGAGCTAGTTCGGGCTTTAAACGAGGGTGAAAAGCCGCTGGATTTGCAGCGGCGGACCTTCTTCCATGATTTTGAGGCAAGAACGCTGCGCCGGACCAAGGCAAGTTAAGCGACTTGCCTGTGTTGCAAGCATTGCGTCTGAGAAACCAAATCTGGTGCGTTAGCTACAATCACCCTGAGGCGTTTAAGCCTTGCCGCCGGTTACTTGCAAAATGTCTTGCACTTTTGCTGCAAGTAAATCGATGTCAAAGGGCTTGGTCAGGATCGCCATGCCGGCTTCCATCAAACCACTTCCGATCGCAGCCTGCTCATCATAGCCCGTCACGAACAGTACTTTGAGATCGGCCCTGTGCTGCCGAGCGGCATCGGCCAATTGCCTGCCATTCATGCCTCCGGGAAGACCCACATCAGTTAAAAGCAGATCTATGCGGGCGGAGGACAGAATATGGCGCATCGCCGCCTGCCCGGTATGAGCGGAAAGCACTGTGTAACCATGGTCGGTGAGCACGTCGGCCATCACAAGCTGCACGGACGGTTCATCCTCCACCAACAGGATAACGATGCCCGGTTCTGTCTGGATTGAATGAACCGCAGCTTCATCAATCGTCACCCCCTCATCGGCCCCAACATACCTGGGGAGATAAATTACCACTGTCGTGCCCTGCCCCACTGCGCTTCTTAAAACCACATGGCCGCCTGATTGTTGTACAAATCCATAAATCATAGACAGGCCAAGGCCCGTGCCTTGTCCAATAGGTTTGGTTGTGAAGAATGGATCAAACGCGCGCTCAATTACCGCCGGAGGCATACCGATACCTGTATCTATAATAAACAACGCGACATATTCTCCATTGGGTACATGCTCTGAAAAATTATCGGTCTGGAGTTCACGATAATTAGTGAGCACACAGTTTGACGTCACAATCTGAATATGTCCGCCATCGGGCATGGCGTCCCTTGCATTGATGATCAGATTCAGAAGCGCATTCTCAAGTTGATTGGGATCGCATAATGTTTGCCACAGCTCTGGCGCCAGCGTGGACTCCAGTTTGACGCCCGGCCCCAATGTCCGGATGAGAATATCTCGCATTCCTTCGATCAGCCGGTTTAGCATTGTGGGCTCGGGATCAAGGGTCTGGCGTCGTGAGAACGCCAGCAGCCGATGCGTCAAAGCCGCAGCTCGCTCTAGCGAGGTCGTCGCCGCATCCATGTAACGGGTGATCTCAAAATAGCGCCCCTGCACCAGTCGCTTGCTTATAAGCTGGAGACTTCCCGAGATGATGGTGAGAAGATTGTTGAAGTCGTGGGCAAGCCCGCCGGTCAACTGACCCACAGCCTCCATCTTCATCGATTGACGAAGCGCTTCCTCAACCTTGCTGCGTTCCTCGGCCTCCGCCTTGAGCCGCTCATTTGCGTGCGTCAATTCGCACGTGCGCTCGGTCAGTTCGGATGTGCGTTGTGCGACGGTGTTTTGCAACTCAACGCGCAGACGGGCTTCGTTTTCTCGCACTTCATTTAAGACGCGAATGCGAGCCACGGCTGCGGCCAGAAGATTTGCGTAGCTGCGCAAGAAAAGTGTGTCTGACTCCGTAAACTGCCGCGGCACACGGCTGTCGATCTGGAGGATCCCAAAAGGGGGCCTGTTATGCCCGCCTATAATGATCACGTTCGCGACGGCCTGAACGCCATTGTCGATGAGAAATTGAGGGTACCGGAAACGTGTCTCCTTGGTTATATCAGGAGATATCAT
>CANJPM010000345.1 GCA_947476075.1 Beijerinckiaceae bacterium | reverse complement strand
CACTTCGCGATGTGTGAACGGAGTTTCTTCATTGGCCGGATTGACCGATAACCACTCGTCCCAATCCAGGCGCACGAGGACGTCGGCGCCCATCAGACCATTCAACATTTTCTTCACGCCAACGGAAGGCTCGATCACGTCTATCTCCTGGCTAAAAATTTACTCGCTTGTAGATGAAAGGTTTCTGTGAAGCCGTCAGTTGTCAATGGTGGCCACAAATTGTTCCCGATGAATTGCCCCGAATTTTCTATAAACTCTCATTGCTCATTTTCTGCTGCTGTTCAAACTTGACGGATCACAGCATCCAACTCCTGACCTATTTGCATTTTGAGTTTTAGAAAATCTCAATGTCATCGAGCACGTGTTGTCTTGCTTGGACCCAGAATTTGTAACTCTGGCATTATATTCTTTCGAGTTGCGGCTGTATTTTCAAATCTTACAGATAAAGTTAGCAGCAGAGCCTAGCAGTTGCTGGAATGGATGCGAACATCTAGCAATCATTTCGGCAGAAAACCGTGATTGCTGCTCGGGCACGAGTGCATATCTTACTTTGCAACCTTTGCAAAATATGCAGCGGCTTTTTTAAGATAACGCGCTTCTCAGTGAGCCTTGCGTAAACGTCTGTCACAGGCCCTTCGTAGAGCCTTTGTAAGCGTCTACGATCTCGGATCCGGTCGCGAACCACACGCCGTCGTGGGACATGATATAGCCAAGCGCACGGTCCAAGTACTTGATGCGATGAGCTGCGCCGATTAGGTAAGGATGCAAGGCGATGCACATGGCGCGACCGTTTTTCGCTCCCTCGGCGTATAACGTATCAAACGTGTCGCGAATCCGCCGTTCAAAATCCGTAATGCTTATTGAGGGGTTGTTGAACAACGGCATGTCGTTCAGTTCAAGCGAA
Source organism: Beijerinckiaceae bacterium (assembly GCA_947476075.1). Taxonomy (GTDB): domain Bacteria; phylum Pseudomonadota; class Alphaproteobacteria; order Rhizobiales; family Beijerinckiaceae; genus Terripilifer. The sequence continues at coordinate 2,355 of CANJPM010000345.1, read as the reverse complement.
TAGGGTAGCGCGTAAAGCCCGTTGTCCATTACGTAAGGGAGATCGTCGTTGCACCAGTCCGCGACGTATTCCACGCCGTGCTCGCGCAGCAGGCCAAGCGTGTTCCATGTCTCGGTCAGCCCTGGTCCCAGCCAGCCGCGCATCGTCTGCCCGCACGATTCAATCGCCGCCTTGGTCTGTGCGATGATGTCGATCTCTTCCTCCAGCGTGACGCCGCGCAGAACCTGCGAATTTGTCATGCCGTGGCCCATCAGCTCCCAATTCAATTTTGCGCATTCTTCGATAATACGCGGATAATGCTCGACGACCTCGCCATTGAGCGCAACGGACCCGCGTACGCCGTGCTTGGCCATCGTCTCCATCAATCGCCACACGCCAACGCGATTGCCGTAATCGCGCCGGGCATGGTTGCGTACGTCGGGCGTGCCTGGCCCAATGTCGATCCTGTAATGCTCGATGTTGGGCACGATCCACACAGCCACGCGCGCGCCGCCCGGCCATCGCACGGGCGGGCGGTCCACGATGGCCTGATAGGGGAACGGGCGTTTGGGATCGAACGCGGTCATGATGGGGCTCGCGTTCAGGGCTGGGCGATCTTGCGCAATCTCTCAATAATCGGCTGCGGCGTTGCGTAGGCGCGGTCGACGATCGCCTGAACTTCGGCGGCCGAACGCGGCACGTTCACGCCCAGACTGAGCTTGTCGGCCTCGGCGAGAAACTCCTTGTCTGCGAATGTCGCGGCAAAGGCTTTCTGCATCAGTTCGACACGGTCAGCGGGAGCGCCCGGTGGCATCAGGTACGGCCGTCCCAGCGCTAGCGGCGCGATGGCCGCCTGCAGCAGCAGTTTGTCGTCTTCCTTCGTGAGGTATTCTGCGACCGAGGGCACGGGACCGATTTGCGGCTCGCGCACAGGCCCAAACTGCACTAGCAGCTTGATCTTCTTGTCGCGCACCCAATCGGGCTTGGTTGTCGTCAACGAACTCCAGAAGATGCTCGGATAGCCGTCGACTTCACCCTTCTCCATCGCTAGGAAGGATTCGTTCTGGCCCGGGTAGCCAACGACGACGCGCATTTTCGTGCCAAGAAGATCGTTGACCAATCGCGTGAAGAAGCTCGGGGTCGAATTCGCGCCCGAGGAGGCGACCGTGATCTCCGTCTTGCGCAGATCATCAATCGTGTTCACGGGAGCTGTATGCCAGGCGATCACCAGGGCTGTTTCAAAGCTCGGCGACCCCAGCCAGTTGAACTTTTGCGCGTCGTAATCAGCCTCCTTCGTGCCAAGCAAAGGTTCGAAGGGCGTGTTGTTTTGAACGCCGCCGATGCTGAGGCCATCCTTGGAGGCGATGGAATAGAGATGCTTGGTCGCGATGATGCCGCCCGCGCCGGGCATGTTGCGGGGCGCCACGGTCGATAAGCCGGGGATCTGCTTTGGAAGGTGCCGGGCGATTGTGCGCGAGAGCAGGTCATAGCCGCCGCCGGCGCTCGAGCTGATGATCATGTTGATCGTCTTGCCCTTGTAGAACTCGCTGGCGGACTGCGCTGATGCACCTGAGGTGAGACAGACGAGCCCAAGTGAAAATGCAAGCGTCGTCCTTGAATCGATCATGCTGTGCGCCCCTCTTTTCGGTGATGCTGCTGCAAATCATGGAGGGACGCGCGCGCAAAAGCAATTCTCAAGTAAGCGCAGGCTTTCTTCCGCTTGAGCCCTGCTAATTTGACGGGCCTGTGGGGCGGGAATAGCTTTTGGCTGCGTTCAATTTCACAACGGGGTTCCCCTATGCTCATGAGCCGTTTCCAAATAGCCGCAACGGCTCTTGCAGGGCTTGCCCTGTACTCCATGGGCGCGCTTGCGCAGGAGAGCCCCTACAAGGGCGCGCAGATCAACTTCGTCGTCTCCGCCAATGCCGGCAATAGCTACGACATGTTCGCGAGGATGATTGGCCGCTATTTGCCCAGGCACATCCCCGGGCAGCCGCAGGTCATCATTCAAAACATGCCCGGAGCGGGCGGATTGCGCGCTGCAAACTGGCTCTACAACGTTGCGCCAAAGGATGGTCTCACCATCGGCATGATCAATAATACGCTCCCGTTCGATCCCCTTTACAGTAACAAGCAGGCGCAGTTCGACGCCGCCAAGTTCAACTGGCTCGGCTCGCCGAGCAAGGAGAACGCGCTCCTGATTGTCTTCCACACCGTGCCGGTGAAGAATCTCGAAGAGGCAAAGTCACGGGAACTCGTTCTGTCCGCAACCGGCGCCGGCTCCACCCCCGCCTTCTTCGCGCGCGTCCTGTCCTCCCTGTTCGATCTCAAAGTGAAAATCATTCCCGGTTACAAGTCGCAGACGGAGGGCTTTCT
>CANJPM010000344.1 GCA_947476075.1 Beijerinckiaceae bacterium | reverse complement strand
GGATAAGATAGTTGGCCGAGAAGGTAACGATAAGCTCACGAACGTAGAGCGCATCGACTTCACCGATGGCTGTTTGATTTTCGATGTCGCAAGCTCCACAGCTCCCGCAGCTTACCGCCTCTATGGCGGCGCGTTCGACAGAACACCCGATGAAGGTGGTTTTCGTTTCTGGACTTCTACACTCGATAGAAATGTGTCTCTGCATGCTGTGGCGACCGAATTCATCAATAGCCCTGAGTTTATTGGACGCTATGGGTCGTCGCTAAGCAATGCGGCTTTCGTAGACGCCCTGTATCAAAACGTCTTGCATCGGGGTGGGGATACGGGAGGATTAGCTTATTGGAACCAGCAACTGGATACCAAGGCTCGGGACAGACCAGACGTTCTTGTTCAGTTTACCCAGCTTCCCGAGTTCGTAGGAATCAGCGCGGCTAACATTACCAACGGATATTGGGTGGTGTGATATTCCTCACTCCTCCCCAAAGCTCTCTAAATTCCTGGCCACCTCCGCACTCAACGACAAGTTGCGCAACTAGAAGCGTTGAATCTGCTCGACGCTTGCGAATACTAGCCATTCCGGCATTCCAAGTGTGACGAGGGTGCGACAGATAAAAAGAGGCGCTCGACTGGCCCATAGCAAAGCAATTATTTTATTGGTGGGCGCGACAGAAATCGAACCTGTGACCCCTTCCATGTCAAGGAAGCGCTCTCCCGCTGAGCTACGCGCCCGGTCCAGCGAGCCGTTTACGGCGCTTAACGCGGTCTTCACCATGTAAGTTTACCATTCAAACTCAAGGTGACGAATTGGGCGCTATTATGAAATTAAAATTAGTTTTTATTGTTGGCTCGTTGACGATCATTAGCGCGGCGCATTCGGCTGAACTAATCTCCCCGTCTTCGCGGTCGGCTAATGTATTCACATCCCCGAACTTCGATCTTTCCTTCTCTATCGGCGCGATGAGCTTAAGGGGCGTCGAGACATCTTATACAACGCGAGGCGACGATTCGGGCATGCATCCCGGATCGCGGCTGAGCCAATTAAAATGGAATACCCGGGGTGCGGGCATGGCCGGATTGACCTTTGGGTGGAATCCGTTGCCATTTACGCGCATTGAGGCAAGCGTTCATCTTTCGTTTACCAAAGACAACAGCCGGATGATAAACACGGACTGGCTCCGTCCAGACGCCCTCCCGGACTGGTCCGACCGTTCACTGCACCCGGACACAAGAAACGGGCAGAACTACATTGCAGACATAAAAATCGCCCATCAGGTCATTGTGAAAGGCGATCTTTCAGGTCACGTTCTGGCGGGCTTCCGTCAAACGCGCACGGCATGGGAGGCGTATGGCGGCACGTTCGTGTATACGGAAGAAACCGCAGGTAGCTGCGCCTCATGGGGATCAGCTCCGCCATCTTTCAATAGCAGCTCAGATTTCCGCAATTGCGTCGGAGCATTGGATCCTGTTGCGCAAATTACCTACCAGCAGACTTTCAACACTCCGTATCTGGGAATGCGCGGCGTATATGCCAGCGGATCGTGGAAGGTAAACGTTGACGTCGTAGGTACGCCGTTCGCGTGGTCGTCTGATCGAGACCTGCACGTTGATATGGACCTGTACAAGGCTACCTACCGTCAGCAGAGGATGCTGGGCGCCACCTTGCAGGGAAGCTACCAGCTTACCCCTCTCTTCTCGCTCTTCGCAGAAGCTGACGCGCAATGGTACTTCAATCAAGCTGGCGTTCTTAAATTTCTTGACCTCAAAACTGGGGAAGCCGGCAGTAATGGAAAAGCCTCTGCTGGCACTTCCCTCGAGACCACCCGCTTTTCAGCGGGCTTAAAGGCAACGTTCTGAGCGCAGGACAATAAAGCAGCTCTTTGATGGCCAGATTTATGAACGCGCCAAGTTGTCTGGCCGCGATCAGAGCTGGTTCCGGCAACTGAATTGGTGGGCGCGACAGGGATCGAACCTGTGACCCCTTCCATGTCAAGGAAGTGCTCTCCCGCTGAGCTACGCGCCCGGTCCAACAACCAGTATCGGCGGAGAACCGCCGGCGGAATTGGGCTGCTATAAGCGTTGCGCGTCTTCCGCGCAAGGCGGAAAACGCGTTCTCCACTTATGCCGACAATCAAGCGGCCAGCATGCGCTGCACTTCATTGACGAGATCGCGCAGGTGGAAGGGCTTGGAAAGCACCTTGGCGTCCTTGGGAGCGTTGTTGTCAGGGTTGAGCGCAACTGCGGCAAAGCCCGTGATGAACATCACCTTGATGTCGGGATCGAGCTCGGTGGCGCGGCGGGCGAGTTCGATTCCATCCATCTCCGGCATGACGATATCGGTCAGCAGAAGCTCGAAAGGCTCTTCGCGCAGGCGATTATAGGCCGACATGCCGTTATCGAACGAGGCGACGTCGTAGCCCGCGTTTTCGAGCGCCTTCACGAGGAAGCGGCGCATATCGTTATCGTCTTCTGCGAGCAGAATTCTCATTGCGGGAACACCAGTGTTACAAAGATTCGGGGCCTCGAACCGAGGCTTCACCCCCATAAAGCATCGCGGTGTTTAACGAGACGTGAAGGCGGGTGCTGCAATTGGCCAGAACGTTAAAAGGAAGCAAACGCCACACCGCGCAAAATGTCCCGCCCCCCAATGAGAGCGCCGCACGCGGCATCTGGCGCTCGACAGCCGCTCCCCAAATCGCCATGATGAAGCGACGGAGCGTCCATGACCGATTCAGAGCGCCACGCCCTTACCGTCGATCGCCTTCACGCGAATCATTCATCTGCGCGGAATCTTTCCGCGCCCGGCTTGTCGGCTCCTGAGCTCGCGGCTGCGAGCGCAGTCGGCCAGATTGCATCGACAGCGGCTTTTCCGCTCGCCCCCGAACTCACCCCCCCTGTCGTCGTCGTTGAGCCGCTGGCGGGAAGCGTCAGCCCACTGGTTCTGTCGTCGCCCCATTCCGGAGCCGTTTACCCGGCCCGGTTTCTGGCCGCCTCCCGATTGTCGGCGTCCGCCCTGCGAAAATCCGAGGACGCGTTCGTGGACGATTTGTTCGCCGGAGCGCTGGCCCACGGAGCGCCGATGCTGAAGGCGCTTTTTCCCCGCGCCTATGTCGACGTGAATCGAGAGCCCTACGAGCTTGATCCGCGTATGTTTGGCGGCGCGCTGCCCAGTTTCGTCAATACGGGATCCATCCGCGTTGCAGGCGGTCTGGGCACCATCCCCAGGAGCGTGGGCGAGGGTCAGGACATCTACAGCGCCGCCCTCGACG
>CANJPM010000343.1 GCA_947476075.1 Beijerinckiaceae bacterium | reverse complement strand
TAAACGCAAACCCGATCAAGGCGCGTGGCGTAAGGATCAATCAACAGCTTGGAGGGATCAAATGCCTTTCCAGCAAAGCGATTGTATTCACCATGCGCGCGCAACCCATACCGGGCGCCGACTCCGACGCCAGGCACAAAGCCATGAAACACGTCGCCATTGCGTCCACTCAACCGCCAACGCGCGATCTCTGCATCGCATGAAGAACCAAACACACAAACATCGATCGCGCTGGCATTACGCGAAAACACAGCGAACGATGCGCCGCCCTCCCCTGGCTTCACGCCAAGGAAGGACGGAGCGCGTTCAAGCGGCTCTGCGATGCAAAGAGCTGGAGACGCCACGCTCGCGACTCAACAAGCGCGCCAGTGCGGAGCGTTCCAGATCTCGTCGGCATATTCACGAATGGTGCGATCAGACGAGAACCAGCCCATGTTGGCCGTATTGATCATCGCCTTACGCATCCATTCGTTGCGGTCCCCCCAGAGCGCGTCAATCTTCCGCTGCGCGTCGGCGTATGCCGAGAAATCCGCAGCCACCATGAAGAAATCGCTATTATAAAGCGAGTCGATCAACGAATGGTAGCGTGTAGGATCACCCGGCGAAAACAGGCCGGCTGCAATCGAAGCGAGCGTATCGGCGAGAGTGGGATCGCTCTCGATGGTTTCACGCGGATTGTATCCAGCAGCGCGGCGCGCGTCGACTTCAGCGGCGCTCATGCCAAAGATCATAATGTTATCGCCGCCCACGCGCTCGAGCATCTCAACATTCGCACCATCGAGCGTGCCGATTGTGATGGCGCCATTTAGCCCGAACTTCATGTTTCCGGTCCCTGAAGCCTCCATGCCAGCTGTAGAAATCTGCTCGGAAAGATCGGCGGCCGGCACCAGAAGTTCCGCGAGACTCACATTGAAGTTCGGCAAGAAAACTATCTTCAAGACATTGCGAACATCCGGATCTGCGTTCACCACGGCGGCAACATCATTGATAAGACGAATGACGCTTTTGGCCATAACATAACTGGCCGCTGCCTTGCCTGCAAAAATCTTGACGCGCGGCGCCCAGTTTCCATGCGGGTTGTCCTTGATCGCCTGATACAGCGATATCGTCTCAAGGATGTTGAGAAGCTGACGCTTGTACTCGTGAATGCGTTTCACATGCACGTCGAACATCGCCGATGGATCAAGCCTTACTCCCGATTGCTCGAAGACGTGATCGGCGAGCTTGATCTTGTTGGCGTGCTTCACGCAGGCGAAACGATTTCGCATCGAAGAATCTTCGCAAAAGCGCTCGAAGCCTGAGATCGATTCAAGATCATCCAGAACCCCGTCTCCAACCGCCTCGCGCACGAGCCCGGCGAGACCCGGGTTGGCGTGGGTGAACCAACGGCGGGGCGTTATTCCGTTCGTCATATTGGTGATACGACCGGGCAACAATTCGTTGAAGTCCTTGAAGACGGTTTTCTTCATCAAATCGGTGTGTAATGTTGAAACACCATTGATCTTGCGGGAGCCAACAAAGGCGAGATTGCCCATGCGGACGCGGCGACCGTTATTCTCGTCAATCAGCGACAGCCTCGCAATGCTTTCCGGGCTTGCGTCAGCGGCGCGTGCAAGATCAAGCAATCGCGTATTAATAGCGTAGATGATTTGCATATGACGGGGCAACAGGCGCTGCATTAATTCGACAGGCCAGCTCTCCAGCGCTTCGGGCAGAAGCGTGTGATTGGTATAGCAGCAAGCTGACGACGTAATGCGCCAGGCCTCATCCCAATCCACCGAATGAACGTCCACCAAAAGACGCATCAATTCAGCGATAGCTATTGAAGGATGGGTATCGTTGAGCTGGATTGAAGCCTTGTCGGCCAATGAACGGATCTCGCCAAAACGCTGCATGTGGCGACGAACAAGATCCTGCAACGACGCTGAAGTGAAGAAATACTCCTGACGCAGACGCAACTCCTGTCCGGCAGGCGTCGCGTCGGACGGATAGAGGACACGTGAAATGCTTTCAGCGCGAGTCCGATCAAGCATAGCGCCTACGTGATCGCCGGAATTAAAAGCCTCAAGCCGGATCGGATCGACAGCGCGCGCGCTCCACAGTCGCAGCGTGTTAATCATTTTCCCCTGCCAGCCGACGACAGGCGTATCATATGCAACCGCCAGAACGGTTTCTGACGGACGCCATTCGTGACGCGCTGCTCCGTCCCATCCATTCGCCATCACGACATCGCCACCAAAGCCGATGTCGTGCACGATTTCCAGCCGCTGGAATTCCCACGGATTGCGGAACGAAAGCCAATTCTCTGGTACTTCGACCTGCTGCCCGTCAATGATCTTCTGGCAGAAGAGACCGTGATCATAGCGGATGCCGTAACCAAGACCCGACACGCCGACAGTGGCCATGCTCTCCATGAAACACGCAGCCAAGCGACCAAGGCCGCCATTGCCAAGCGCAGCGTCTGGCTCCAGAGATGCAATGGCGTCGAGATCGACGCCCAGACCGCGCAGCGCTTCACGCATAGGCTCCGTCATTCCTGCATTGCCAAGCGCATCCTTGAACAGGCGACCGATGAGAAATTCCAGCGAGAGATAATAAACACGCTTGCGACCGCTGCGCTTGGCCTCTCTAATCGATTGCATCCAGCCATCGACGACGCCATCGCGCAGCACGAGAATGGCTGCCGTCAACCAATCATGATCGCGTGCGCTCGCAGGATCCTTGCCAACGGAATAGGTTAGCTTGTTGAGAATTTCGGCACGCAGGGCCTGCGGACCCGGAGCGATCTTGCGGGCGGTTCCCCCCTGCAGGACAGCAGAATTTTCGTTCATTACATCTTCAATTCGGGAAATAGCGCCGACGCAATTGCTCATTGATGACTCCAAACAAATAATAAAATCGGGAGCATGCTACCGAACGTCAGTTAATGTTCCACCAAGGCGTCAAGATTCGGGTGATCGAAATTGACGCAACGGAGCCACTCCCAATCAACGATGACAATCTCGGGGAATCGGGGCTGTCGATGCCTTTACAAAAGCATTTTTCCAAGCTGAGACTTGATCTTAAATCGCTTCAAACCTGGATCTGGCAGCAATTTCCTCGCCACTTCTTTCGCAGCCAAGATAGATAACGAGACCTTAACCCGAACTACGCTAAGGGAAGTCAGGTCTATTTTTTCTGACCATCTTTCGTCATTGAAGCTTGAGCCATATTGAATGTCCATAGAGTCAAAGCCATTGCAGATTGCTTATGCAACGCTTCCCGCCCAGGCAGCAGCGCCACGAAAGGTTTTATTCGTAACCTCCGAAATG
>CANJPM010000342.1 GCA_947476075.1 Beijerinckiaceae bacterium | reverse complement strand
GATCTGGAACCAGTTTCTCACCGAGCGCGACAAACAAGTTTTCGAAATTTCCGGCTATGGGGCACGGGGCGGCTTTGGCAAGCGGCCCGCTTTGCTGGTGATCGACGTCAATTACGCCTTTTGCGGCGACAAGCCCGAGCCGATCCTCGAATCTATCAAGAAATGGCGCAATTCGTGCGGCGAGGACTCTTGGCCAGCCGTGGCCGCCATCAGGACGCTTATCGACAAGGCCCACGAAAAGGAATTGCCAGTCATCTACACAACGGGCGTTCGGCGCGACGACAATTGGGATTCGGGCTCATGGAGCTGGAAGAACGCGCGCGGGCAGGAGCGCCCCACGGTCGCGGTGAGCAATGTCGACGGCAACCGCATCGTTGACGAGATCGAGCCCGGCCCCAGGGACATCGTGATCTACAAGCAAAAGCCGTCGGGCTTTTTCGGCACCAATATGGCGAGCTATCTGCAATTGCTTGGTTGCGACAGCATCATCCTCACTGGCACAACCACGTCGGGCTGCGTGCGCGCCACGTGCCTTGACGCCTTCAGCATGAACTTCCGCGTCGCGCTCGCCGAGGAAGGCTGTTTCGACCGCTCGCAAGCCAGCCACGCCATCAACCTTTGCGACATGAACGCCAAATATGCCGACGTGGTGAAAACTGCTGAAGTACTGTCGTTCTTCGACACCCTGCCCGCCGGCCTGTTCGACCTGCCCAAAGGCGCGCCGGTCGCGCAGCAGCCCAAAGCCGTCAATTTTTGAGGGGGATCGCATGGACAATTCGGCAGACGGCGCGCGGATCTGGGATCAATATCTCACCGAACGCGACAAACAGGTGTTCAAAACCTCGGGCTTTGGCGCAAAGGGCGGCTTTGGCAAACGCCCTGCGCTTCTCGTGATCGACGTGAGCTATGGCTTTTGCGGCGAAAAACCAGAACCGATCCTCGACTCGATCAAGCGCTGGAGCAATTCGTGCGGCGCGGAAAGCTGGGACGCCATCGCCGCGATCAAATCGCTCGGCGAGGCGTTCCGTGAACGCAAGCTGCCTGTTATCTACACCACAGGCGTGACGCGCGAAGACGGTTGGGACATTGGCTCGTGGGCGTGGAAAAATACGCGCACCGGGGAAAGCACGCCAAAGCCCAACCAGATTCTCGACGCCAACGAGATCGTCGCTGAAATTGCGCCGCAGCCGCAAGACCTCCTGTGCCTCAAGCAAAAGCCCTCGGGTTTTTTCGGCACCAACCTTGCGGCCTATCTGCAATTGCTGGGCGCCGACAGCGTAGTCGTCACCGGCACCACGACATCAGGCTGTGTGCGCGCGACTGTGCTAGACGCCTTCAGCCTCAACTTCCGCGTCGCTGTTGCAGAGGAAGGCTGCTTTGACCGTTCGCAAGCCAGCCACGCCATTAATCTGTGCGACATGCATGCAAAATATGCGGACGTTGTGCCCACGGCAGAGGTCATAGCCTATGTGAAAACGCTTGGTTACGACCTGTTTCCCAACCTGCCCAAAGGCGCAACCACAGCACCGGCTGCTAACTTGAAGCTTGTAGCGTCTTCGTAAGAAGGCGGCACAGTGCTTGCTTTGATCGCCTCGACGGAGTGTTTCCGCCGGGGCGATGCACCATGATCATGGACGTTCGCGGTATCGAGATTTTCCTGGCCATCTGCGAGAATGGCGGCCTGACGGCGGCGGCCAATAACCTCGGCCTGACGCAAGCGGGCGTATCGCAACACCTGCAAAAACTTGAGCGCGAAATCGGCATCATCCTGATGGACCGAACCGTGCGTCCGCCGCGCCTGACGCCGGGAGGAGAATATCTGCGCAAGCGCGGCCGCGCGCTCATGGGGGAACTCGACGACATCCGCACCGGTATCTCGCGCTACCAACTCTGCGACATTCCGCAATTACGTCTTGGTATAATTGAATCCGCCGCCACCGCTTTGTTGCCGCAACTCGTGCGACGCCTGTCGCGCAACGTCGGCGCGCTATCGGTGACGAGCGGCACGACGCATCCCCTGATACCGGAATTGCGCGCCGGGGAGCTTGATCTCGTACTCACCAGCGAGCAGGTGGACGAGGACGACGCGTTTTGCTGTGAGCCGTTGCTGGCCGAACCCGTGGTGATGGTGATCCCAAACGGCAGGCCCGTTCCGCGCGATTGGGACGACATCGCGCTGCTGGCGCGCGAACTCGATTTCATCCGCTACGGCTCGCGCAGAAGACTTGGGCGCATTGTCAGCCACCAGTTCCAGCGGTTCGGCATTGAGCCGCGCGGGCATCTGGAATTTGATTCCTCGATGGCGCTGTTCGACATCGTGTCCGGCGGCGCAGGCTGGGCGGCGACGACGCCGATGTGCATGCTGTGCGCGGGCATCAGCGAAACCGATTTGCAAATCGTGCCCTTTCCAGACGTCACGCCAATCCGCAGCATCAACGCCATCTGGATTCGCGAGCGTGAGGACACCAGCATTCACATGGTGACGGACATATGCCGCTCGATCTTCAACGAACTGGCGCCAAAGCTCATTCGACGCTCAGGCGGAATGGGAGAGCGGGTGCAGGTATTGAGCGGATGAGGGGGTCTTACCCCTCGCAAAGGCCTTTCGCTTGCGTCAGCAATTTCCCGTCAATCAAATCATCCAGCAAGCTAAAATGATTGGCGCCCGCCACAACAAGCGGCGCCGGAGCGCCCCAAGCTCGCGCGATCTCGGCGGACTGGCGCTTGAACTCGTCGCTTTCGTCCCCGCCGACCGCTACCGCTATGCGCGTTCCGGCGCGCGGGCTTCTATGGATCGGCGACAGAGCGCGCGCTTCCTCGATGTTGTGCAATCCAAGCACCCGGCCCATGGGAATGTGGAACAGCGCCTCCAGATCGACAACGCCCGACAAAATATGAGCGGAGGCGAGCGGAGGCGCCAGCGGATCAGCCGCCATGTAAGCAGCCAGATGACCGCCCGCCGAATGTCCGGCGACGTGCAGCCGCGCGGCGTCCACGCCCAAGGCATCCGCCTCGCGAACGATGAAATGCAGGGCGGCGCGGACATGCGCCACGATCTCGCGCAAGGGCGTTTCCGGCGCGAGCGGGTAATCTAAATTGGCGATTGCAAATCCGGCGCGCAGCATGCCCGCACAAAATTGCGCATGCTGGTCCTTGGTCGAGGCCTGCCAATAGCCGCCGTGGATAAAAACCCAGACGGGCGGACGCGCCAAGCCTGCCGGGCGATAAAGATCGAGCGTTTCGTCGCGATGAGCGCCGTAGGCGATATCAAGCGCACGATGTTGCGCCCGCGCCGCATCGCCCTCGCGCGTCCATTGCG
>CANJPM010000341.1 GCA_947476075.1 Beijerinckiaceae bacterium | reverse complement strand
TTGAGCAGTGAAGCAGTGGGGAGCCTCAGGTTTAGCCTGGGGCTTTTTCCGTTTTAGGGGGGCCGGACCGCGGGCTTCCAGCCCGCAGGGGCGCCAGCAGGTAGTGCGCTAAATCGGCGGGCGCTGCAAAGGATGCGGGCGGGGACGACCGCGGTCCAAAGGCGCAACATGCCTGCCCTCACCCCAAATGGTGCGCCAGCAGCTTCAGGCACATGCGCTCGAACGCTTCGCGCTCGTGCGGGTCCAGCGGCTCCAGCAATTTGTCCTGCACCGCCAGCACGGCGGGGGCGGCGCGCGTCAAAGCCGCCTGCCCATCCGGCGTAATCGCCAGCAAGTTGAGCCGGCGATCATCCGGCGAGCCGCTGCGCGCGACCCAGCCTTTTTGCTCCAGCCGGTCGATCACGCCCCCGATTGTGGCGCGGTCATAACCGATCAGCGCCGCAAGCGCCGCCTGTCCGGCGCCGGGCCTTTGGGCGATGGCGGACAGCGCGGCATATTGCACCGGCGTCAGCTCCGGCCCCACGCAATCGCCAAACAGCCGCACCGCCACCTGTTGCAGGCGGCGGATGAAATGTCCGGGCATGCGATGCACGGACAAATCTCCGGGGCCGCTGGCCGCGTAATCAGGCGTACGATGCGACGCTTTATGCGCGCGCTCGTTCACGCCAGACATTTGTCTTCGGTCCAGCCGTAGAGCCATTCGAGCGAATCGTAAAAGCGCTCGGGCGTGCGATCTTTCCACATTGCGTTGCGCACCACGCGCTCGGCGCCGTCGGCGTGGAAGATGCGGCCCATTTCGCGCGCCGAGAACACCACGCGCGCCGTGCGCGGGATGCGCTTTTCCTCATACAGCCGGAAGGCTTTTTCGATGTCGCGGTCGCAAACTTTGAGCGCCTCGCGCAGCGTGACCGCATCCTCCATCGCCATACAGGCGCCCTGCGCCATATATTGCAGCATGGGATGGGCGGCGTCGCCCATCAGCGTGTAGCGGCCCTCGCCCCATTTGAGCACCGGATCACGATCGGCGATCGCCCAGCGCCGCCAGGACGTGGGCTTTTCGATCAATTGGCGCGGCTTGTCGGCCACGCGCGTGAAATAGGACAAGACCTCCTCGCGCGAGCCTTCGCGCACGCCCCATTCTTCATGCTCGCGCGAATGGAAGGTGACGACGATGTTGTATTGCTCGCCGCCGCGCAGCGGATAATGCACGATGTGGCATTTGGGCCCGACCCAGATCGCGGCTGCGTTCCAGCGCAGCTCTTCTGGAAAATCCTCGCGCGGGCAAACGGCGCGATAGACCACATGGCCGGGCACATGGGCGCCTCCGTCCCCAAGCAATTGCTTGCGCACAACTGACTTCACGCCGTCGCAGCCGATCAGCGCCGCGCCTTCAAACACATTGCCGTTTGAATCGGTCACGCGCACGCTTTTGTCGCCGATGTCGACATGCTCGATTTTGGTGGACGTGTGCAGCCGCACGTTAGGCTTGGTCTGCACTTCCTCATAGATCGACAGATGAATGTCGGCGCGATGAATGACGGCGTAAGGATTGCCAAAGCGCTTGCGGAACTCTTCGCGCACCGGAATGAGGCCGACGACGCTTTCGTCCACGGCGTCCATCATGATGAGATCGTCGGTATAGACGGCGCGGGCGCGGGCGCGCGGGCCGCAGCCCAGAGCGTCCATGGCGTTGAAGGCGTTGGGGCCAAGCTGGATGCCGGCGCCTATTTCTCCGATCTCCGCCGCCTGCTCCAGAACCTCAACGTCAAAACCGGCCTGCGTCAGCGCCAATGCGCACGCCATGCCGCCGATGCCGCCGCCGGCCACCAGAATGGTGTTGTCGCGATTGCCGCTCATGCTCGCCTCTCCCCAAACGGCGGGACGTAAAGCGCCCCTGCCAAGATAGTAAGCATACGATCTGTATGCATACTGTCAATATCCGTCGCCGCGGTTTGCTTTTGCTTTTCGCGCGCCTTTCGTGTAACCAACCGCACCATGGAAACCGTTCTTATTGTCATCCACCTGATGATCGTCGTCGCGCTTGCCGCGGTTGTGCTGTTGCAGCGTTCCGAAGGGGGCGCGCTGGGCATTGGCGGCGGTGGCGGCGGAGGTTTTATGACCGGACGCGGACAGGCAAACGCCTTGTCCCGCGCCACCGCGATCTTGGGCGGCCTGTTCTTCATCACCAGCATGAGCCTGACGATCCTGGCCAATGTGAGCCGCGCGCCGACCTCGGTGCTCGATAGCGTCAGCCCGCAGGTTCCGCAGGGCGCGGGCCAGGCTCCGGCGGGCGGCAGCCTGCTCGACCAGCTGCAACGGCAAGAGCAGCAGAAGCCAGAGCCGCCTCGTCCGTAAAACTATCGTCTTTTTTCATCGGGGGTCGGTTCGCCGGCCCCTTTTTCGTATGGGCAGCTCCGCTGCGCCTGTGAATAGCTTGATCGCGTGTCGTTTTTTGTTCGCGAATCGGGCCGTAAAGGAATAGGTCTCAAACCCCATGGCGCGGTATGTATTCATCACCGGTGGCGTGGTGTCTTCGCTCGGGAAAGGGCTTGCGTCTGCGGCCCTTGGAGCGCTCTTGCAGGCTCGTGGTTACACGGTTCGCCTGCGTAAACTCGACCCCTATCTGAATGTCGATCCGGGCACGATGAGCCCCTATCAGCATGGAGAAGTGTTCGTCACCGACGACGGGGCCGAGACAGATCTTGATCTTGGACATTACGAGCGCTTCACGGGCATGCCAGCGCGCAAGTCCGACAACATCACCACGGGCCGCATCTATCAGGAGATCATCACCAAGGAGCGCCGCGGCGATTACCTTGGCGGCACCGTGCAGGTGATTCCGCACGTCACCAACCACATCAAGGAATTCGTGCTCTCGCAGAGCGACGACGTCGATTTCGTGCTGGTCGAAATCGGCGGCACTGTCGGCGACATCGAGGGCCTGCCGTTCTTTGAGGCGATCCGCCAGATCGGCAACGATCTGCCGCGCGGGCGCTGCATCTATGTGCATCTGACGCTGCTGCCCTACATTCCCTCGGCTGGCGAATTAAAGACCAAGCCGACGCAGCATTCGGTGAAGGAGCTGCGCTCGATCGGCATCCAGCCCGATATTCTGCTGTGCCGCACCGATCGCCCGGTTCCGCGCGACGAGCGCCGCAAGCTCGGCCTGTTCTGCAACGTGCGCGAGAGCGCCGTGATCGAGGCCCGCGACGTCGGCTCGATTTACGATGTGCCGCAGGCCTATCACGAGGCCGGGCTTGACCGCGAAGTGCTGTCAGCCTTCGGCATCGAGCCCGCGCCCAAGCCCGATATGGCGCGCTGGAACGCTGTCTCC
>CANJPM010000340.1 GCA_947476075.1 Beijerinckiaceae bacterium | reverse complement strand
GTGGCGAGAATCTCGCTCTCATCTGGCTCATATTCGTAGGGCGCCGGGGCGCCCGAATTGCTGGCGACCTGCGCCGCGCCCGAAGCGTTGATCTGCGCCGGGATAATCTGAAGCTCGGTCGGGATCTGCAAGATCACCGAACGGAAGCGCGAGAAAAACAGCGTGGCGACGTCAAACTCGCCAGCCTCAAACATCGCGATCAGCTTCTTGCCTATAGGATCGGCGTCTGTGAAAGCCATTTGCTTGACGGAGCGCAGCTCTATCAGCTCAACAATCTGCTTTTCGAACTGGCGACGAAGCTGGTCGTAACCCTTCTTGCCGACGCAGAGAAGCTTGACCGTTTTGCCAGCGCTCATCAATGCAAAGGCGCGCTCGCGGGCAAGTCGCACGATGGAAGAATTGAACGCGCCGCAAAGGCCGCGTTCAGCCGTGCAGACAACAAGCAGATGCACGTCGTCGCGGCCATTGCCCGACAACAGCGCAGGCCCACCGCCGGAGATTCCCCCGGCGACATTGGCGAGCACGCTCTCCATCCGCTCGGCATAGGGACGCGCGGCTTCCGCGGACAATTGCGCGCGGCGCAATTTCGCCGCTGCAACCATCTGCATCGCCTTGGTGATCTTCTGCGTCGCCTTGACGGAGGAGATCCGGTTTCGCAGGTCCTTCAACGAGGCCATTACACTTGCTCTCCGCCTTCTACCCCTGGGGGGCGGAAGACCTTTGTGAACGACTAGGCGAACGTCTTCGAGTATTCGACGACAAGCGACTTCAGTTTCGCTTCGTTGTCCGAAGACAGATCTTTCGAATCGCGAATACCGGTCAACAGATCAGCATGCTTGCTGCGCAGGAGAGCGAGAAGGCCGTCCTCATAGGCGCGCACGCGGTTGACTGCGATCGGATCGAGATAGCCGTTCACGCCGGCATAGATGACGCAGACCTGTTCTTCCATCTTCAGCGGCGAGAATTGCGGCTGCTTCAGGAGCTCGGTCAGGCGGGCGCCGCGATTCAGCAGGCGCTGCGTCACGGCGTCGAGATCGGAGCCGAACTGGGCGAAGGCCGCCATTTCGCGATATTGGGCAAGCTCGCCCTTGATCTTGCCGGCGACTTTCTTGGTCGCCTTGGTCTGCGCGGAAGATCCCACGCGCGACACCGACAGACCCACGTTCACGGCCGGGCGGACGCCCTGGTAGAACAGATCGGTCTCAAGGAAGATCTGGCCGTCGGTGATCGAGATCACATTGGTCGGGATATAGGCCGACACGTCGTTGGCCTGCGTCTCAATCACGGGGAGCGCAGTCAGCGAACCGGCGCCGTTTGCATCGTTCAGCTTGGCCGAACGCTCCAGCAAGCGGGAATGGAGATAGAACACGTCGCCGGGATAGGCTTCGCGGCCCGGCGGACGACGCAGCAACAGCGACATCTGGCGATAGGCCACGGCCTGCTTCGACAGATCGTCATAGATAATGACGGCGTGCATGCCGTTGTCGCGGAAGAACTCGCCCATGGCGCAGCCGGCGAAGGGCGCCAGGAATTGCATCGGCGCCGGATCGGAGGCGGTGGCGGCCACGACAATGGAATATTCCATCGCGCCGCGCTCTTCGAGCACCTTCACGAACTGGGCGACGGTGGAGCGCTTCTGGCCGATGGCGACGTAGACGCAATAGAGCTTCTGGCTCTCGTCGTCGCCTGCGTTCAGGGCTTTCTGGTTCAGGATCGTGTCGAGCGCAATCGCGGTCTTGCCGGTCTGGCGGTCGCCAATGATGAGCTCGCGCTGGCCGCGGCCAATCGGGATCAGTGCGTCAACCGACTTGAGGCCGGTCGCCATCGGCTCATGCACCGATTTGCGGGGAATGATGCCGGGCGCCTTGACGTCGACGCGCGAACGCTTGTCGGCGACAATGGGGCCCTTGCCGTCAATCGGATTGCCCAGCGCGTCGACGACGCGGCCAAGCAGACCCTTGCCGACCGGAACGTCCACGATCGAACCGGTGCGCTTGACGGTCTGGCTTTCCTTGATCTCGCGGTCGGACCCGAAGATCACGACGCCGACGTTGTCGGTCTCAAGATTCAACGCCATGCCGAGCACGCCGTTTTCGAATTCGACCATTTCGCCGGCCTGGACGTTGTCGAGGCCGTAGACGCGGGCGATGCCGTCGCCGACGGACAGAACCTGCCCGACTTCGGTGACTTGAGCCTCATTGCCGAAATTTGCGATCTCATTCTTGAGGATCGCGGAGATTTCTGCGGCGCGGATATCCATCAGCCGACCTCTTTCATGCGATTGCGAAGCGAATTGAGTTTTGTCCTGAGCGAGCCGTCGACCATGCGGGACCCGAGCTTGACGACGAGGCCGCCGATGATCGACGGATCGATCTTCACGGCGACGTCCACCGAACTGCCGCCGGAGACATCCCGCAGGGCCTCCTTCAGCGCATTCAGGTGCGTTTCGGAGAGCGGCTCGGCGACAATGACCTCAGCGCGGGCGATGCCGCGCGAATCATCTACGAGCGCCCTGAAATTGCGAATCATGTCCGGCGCGGCGAACAGCCGGCGCTTGGAGGCTACGAGCTTCAGGAAATTGGCGGCCAGACCGCTAATTCCAGCCTTGCCCAGCACGGCGCCAAGCGCACGCACCTGCTCCTCGGCCGTGAAGACGGGACTGCGCACGAGGCGCGCGAAGTCTGAGCTGTCTTTCAGCATGGAATTGAAGCCCTCAAGGTCGGCGACGACCTGATCGAGAGCGTTCTGTTCCTGCGCAAGCGCGAACAAGGCCAGAGCGTAACGCCCCGCCATGCCTGATACTATGGTTTCCGCTTGAGCCAAGGTAGGCCTCTGTACGCCGGTAAAACGGACACCCGATCAGGTCCTGCGGCTTGCGCCGCAGACTGCCCGGGCTGTTTTCTGATTGAAAACGGGCCAGAAAGGCGCGCAAACGCTTCCCCGCCCCGAAGGCGTTGAGCAACTAACATATAGTCCGGCTCGGGGCAACCCTTGCTGGCGCTTCAAGCGTTAGCCTAGCGCGCATCGCGAGGCGCTTTTTGACGCAGGGACACAGCATCCCCAGCACCGGCGCAGCTCGCGGGCGCCGTAACGCTCAGGCTTGAGCGACGCGACCTCGGACCAGGCGATAAACGGCGCTCATGAAAACAACAACGCGCCGGGCTGGAAAAATGTTCCCTGCGCTCTGGCGCAGCCAGACGGCTTGGGGCAGGATGACAAACATGATCAGGACGGAGGGCCAATGCACGACAATTTTGGCAATGAACCCGGCAAGGATTTGGGCAAGGATATAGGAAAGAAGGCGGGGTTATTCCTGATGGGAGCAGCGGCCCTGTCGC
>CANJPM010000339.1 GCA_947476075.1 Beijerinckiaceae bacterium | reverse complement strand
TTTGGGCGTCAACACGTCCAAGACCTTTTCTCTTGTAGAGACGGGCGAGCGCCTGGTGCGCGGCGACGAGCCCTCCCCGACGCGCTCAAGCGTTCTGGTGCGCCTGAGTCATTCGCACATTCGCATCGGCAGCTTCCAGCGCCTCCTGTTTTTGCGAGAACTCGACAATCTCGAAAAGCTGATGGATTACGCAATCGCGACTTACATGCCGGAGATCTGGCGGGACTCTCTGGCTGAGCGGGCGGTCAGCTTTCTGGGCGAGGTCGCCCGCCGCGTCGCCAGCACCGGCGCGCAATGGACAGCTGCGGGCTTCGTTCATGGCGTCCTGAATACGGACAACGTCAACATCACCGGCGAGAGCTTTGATTATGGCCCGTGGCGCTTTTTGCCGATGCTCGATCCCGGATTCACCGCCGCCTATTTCGATGAGAACGGCCTTTATGCTTACGGGCGCCAGCCTCAGGCCTTGATGTGGAATCTGGCCAGGCTGGCCGAATGCCTGACGCCGTTTGCCGAAGTCGAAGCTCTGCAGGAGGCTTTAGGCGCGTTCGAGCCGGCATTCGACACAGCATTCAAAGCGGCGGTCCATCGCCGGCTCGGACTGGAGTTTCGCGACGACGCTGCCCATGCGCTATTGCCGGGAGCGATCTGGGCCTGTCTCGAGGCCAGCCGGGCGCCTTTCGAGCGCTTCTTCTTCGATTGGTATGGCGGGGGGCTGAGCGCCGGGCGGGCGGACGCGGGCCCCTGCGCCTCTTTTTATGCGCGACCCGATTTTGCGCCTGTGCGCGCTTTGCTTCAATCGAGCAAAACGCTCCACCCGCAAAAGCTTGATGACCCCTTCTTCAAGGGCGGGCCTTGCACCTTGCTGGTGGAGGATGTCGAGGCGATCTGGGAGTCTATCGCATCGCGCGACGACTGGTCAGCGTTCGAGCGCAAGATTGCCGACATCCGCGCAATGGGAAAGCTGATAAACGCAAGCTGAACCTTTGGAACTCCGGTTACAATCGCGCGTTGGGCAGCAGGGAGCCCTGTCTCCCGCGCGCTGGAAACGCGCGTTTCAACGCAACCCCGAGACCGGACAGCCATGCACATCATACATAATGCAGACGCAAACGACGTCTGCAACCGGCGCCCCCGCGTTTTGATCTGCGAAGACGACCCCATTCTCGCCTGCGACCTCGAACAACAATTGGAGGATCTTGGCTTCGATCCTGTCGGCCCCTTCGCCACGCAAGCGGAGGCTCTGCGGGCCTTGCGTGGAATGACGCCAGCAGCCGCTGTGATCGACGTCGAGCTGGCCGACGGCGCTTGCACCCGGCTGGCTGGCGTCCTGAGAGACCGGGGCATTCTCACTGTGGTGGTGACCGGCCTGCGCGTATCGTCTCCGCCGCCAGAATTCGCGGACGCAATCTGGCTGCTGAAGCCGCTCCCCTTTGATGCGCTCGCTCGACAATTGGATGGCATGACCTCCAGAAAAATCAGCGGCGAGCCGACCAACGACCTGCCGCCAATCGCTTTAAAAAGCCCAATGAGAGCGATCGTCGGATAATGGCTAACTGGCCTGCGCTGGCCCCCTGAGGCGCGATCAAGCGAGCGGCGACTTGTTCCGAATCGCGAACGCGCGCTTATAGGGGCTTAAACAGGAGACAAGCATGGCCAAGAAGCCCGCGGCGCGCGCCGAGTTCGTTCTTTTCGACGTTATCTACGAAGACGGAAGCCAGCGCTCCAATCGCCGCGTGCCGGCAGAAGTGCTGGGTGGGCTGGACGGCGACGAGCCGGCCCGCATCGTCATCGAAGGTCAGGATCGCGAGATCGCCGAGAAATCCGGTCAGCCGCCGCTGCGCATCAAGACGCTGAAGAGAGCGGGTTCCGGAAAGAAGTAACTGGAGCGAGTTGTAGCCAGTAGGGAAGATTCCCTACTCCCGGCTCGCCCTCTTCAGGCGGTACAGCCCGACATCGATCGCGCCTGTTCTGAACCCCGCCTCGCAATAGCAAAGATAATAATCCCACAGCTTGCGGAAGCGCTGGTCAAAGCCAAGCGCCGCCACAGAGGGCCAGGCGCGGTGGAAGCGGCGGCGCCATTCGGCGAGCGTCGCAGCGTAGCTGTCGGCGAACATCTCGCTGGAGACGATTTCAAGACCAGCGCTGGCTGCTTGCGCCTGCATGATGGATTTCGTCGGCAGCATGCCGCCGGGAAAGACGTAATGCTGGATAAAATCAGTCGCGCGGCGATAGTCCTCAAAGCGCTCGTCGGCGATGGTGATGACCTGCAAAACCGCCTCGCCGCCAGCGTTCAACCGATCATGGATCGCACCAAAATAAGTGGGCCAGTACTTCTCGCCCACGGCTTCAATCATCTCGATGGAAACGATGCGGTCGAAGCCGCCGCGCACGTCGCGGTAATCCTGCAAGCGCAGATCTACGCTGCCGCTCAAGCCTTCCTTCGCCACCCGCTGCTGCGCCAGCGACAATTGCGACGGCGAGAGGGTAAGACCTGTGACGTGCGCGCCCTTGCGCGCCAGCGCGGCCGCCAGCGCCCCCCAGCCGCAACCGATTTCAAGCACGCTTTCGCTGTTCTTGAGCTCAAGCAATTGCGCGATACGCTCTATCTTGCGCGCCTGCGCATCCTCAAGACTTTCGCGGGCGCCGGGCTCATAGAGCGCCGAAGAATAGGTCATGCTGTCGTCAAGCCAGTGACGATAGAATTCATTGCCAAGATCGTAATGGGCTTCGATATTCCGACGACTGCCGCGCCTCGTGTTGGAGCGCGCGAGATGGCGCACGCGCTTCAACCAGCGCAAGGGCGCGCGGCCATTGATGGAGCCTTCAAGCGCCGAATTGCGCGCGGCCAGTTCGATTACGGCGGTCAAATCGGGCGTCGACCAATCGCCGTCCATGTAGCTCTCGGCAAACCCGATATGGCCGCCAAGCAAGAGGCGGCGAACCGCACGCCATTTGTGCAATATGACGTGAGCATGCGGGCCGGGATTGGCACCCTCGAAAACGATGCGCGCATTGGCGGGCGTATGCATTTCAATATGTCCGAACTGGACGCGCCGCAGCACGCGCGACACCACAGCGGCCAGCGCCGCCTCCAGCCCGCGCGGCGCCGAAGCATCGCCCCGCGTTCCTTCATCGGTATTCATCGACATGCGTATAGCCTCAGGAGTCCGTGCGCGGGATGACAGTGACAGGATGTTCCGGCGGCGGCGGGCGCTGTTGCAGCTTCACGCCTTTGAGCCAGAGTTTCAACGCCTCCCAATGAATTCCCCCGATAACTTTAAGACCCAGGAGCGGATAAGCCAGACATGCCCGCAGCAAGGCGGTATCGTCAAGGGTCGCACGCTGCGATGCGTGAACCGCC
>CANJPM010000338.1 GCA_947476075.1 Beijerinckiaceae bacterium | reverse complement strand
GGCCCCGGACCGGCCCCGTTCGGCAAGGGCGACGTGATCGCGCTTGTGGCGGGAACGGCTGCGTTCGCAGCCCTGCTGCTTCTGCACCCGCTGCTGATCGGCGTCTCTGTGATCGGCCGCGCGTCCTGATTTTCAAGCTGGCTGGCGGTCTCCTCAGACCGCCAGTTTGCGCCAATGCACGGCGCCCATGCCCAACACCAGCATGGCGAAGCCCTGATGGGCCAGCCCAAGGCCGAGTGGAATCTGGTCGTTGACGGCGTATAGCGTCGCGATGCCAAGACCCGCCTGCGTCAGCACCATGCCGACGATGGTCCACGCCCGGCGCGCAGCAGACGTTCCGCCCGCCAGCCGCGAGGCCTTGAACGCGTGCCACAGCGCCAGGGCCAGAAGCGCATAGGCGCCAAGGCGATGCAGAAACTGCACAGTGGCGACGTTCTCAAACCAATTGCGCCATGCGGGCTCAAGATTGGTCATATGCGCCCACGGCGGCATAAAGGAGCCGTCCATCAGCGGCCAGGTGTTATAGGACAATCCTGCGCGAGAGCCCGCCACCAGCGCGCCCAAGCCCACCTGCACCAGCAGCAAAGCCAGCAAAAACAAGGCAGAGCGTCGAAGCTGGTCAGCATGAGCCTCGGCAGCGCCTTGCTTGAGCCCCAGCGCGACGCTGACCAGCGCCACGAAGGTGATCGACGCCAGCAATAAATGCGTCGCCAGCCGCTCGGGCGCCACTTCCGTGCGATTGACGAGCCCCGAGGAGACCATCCACCAGCCGACGGCCCCCTGAAGGCCGCCCAAAGCCAGCAGGCCAAGCAATTTCCAGCGCAAATTGCCCTTGATGAGCCCGCGCGCCCAGAACCACGCCAGCGGCAGCGCAAAGGCCAGTCCAATGATGCGGCCCAGAATGCGATGGCCCCATTCCCAATAGAAAATGACCTTGAAATCGCTCAGAGGCATATTCGGGAACATCTGCGTATATTGCGGAATTTGTTTGTACTTCTCGAACTCGACCAGCCAGGCGCTATCGGTGAGCGGCGGCAGGATGCCGGTGACGACCCTCCATTCGGTAATCGACAACCCGGATTCCGTCAGCCTTGTGGCTCCACCGACGAGCACCATCAAAAACACCAGTCCAGCGACGCTCCAGAGCCAAAGCCGCACCGGCGCCAGCACATCGCGGGCTGGGACTTGAGGGGCAGCAAGACGAGCGGCGAGAGGGGAGACTTCCTGGCGATCAGCGATGGTCATGTTGCAACAAGCCGGTTGACGTGGGAGACGGTGCAGACATAGAGCCGTATAGCTGGCGCGTAAACGCGCGCGATAGCCGCAGTCTTTTATGTCGCACCCCTAACAGTCGAGCATCCCCTTGAGCCTCCGCCGCCGACATCGCAAATTGCTGGGCGCGACGATCATGATCGTCTTCGTCGTGGTCTACGCCCTGGTCGCCATGGCGCTTTCTCAGGCAGGACCGTTGCAAGAGGCCTCCAGGCTAGTCCAGGGCCTTGCCTACGCCGTATTGGGAATTAGCTGGATATTCCCCGTCATGCCGCTCATCCGCTGGATGGAAAACGGCCCGGATTAAGAAACGTCACCTTGAGGAAACGCCGTGAGCGATCGTCCCAAAATTGAAGTATTCGCCGATTTCGAGCCAGTGATGGAAGCCTGGCGCGAGCTGGAGGCGGTGGCTCCGGCGACCATATTCCAGACTGAGCGCTGGCTGCGCCCCTGGGCGGAGACAGTGGGAACCGCCCATCGCATCACGCCCATGCTGATCGTAGCCCGCGGCCCGGACGGCACGCCCGCCGCCCTGTTCCCGTTCGGCGTCAGCGTCGCGGGAGGCCTTCGGCTGGCGGAGTTTCTCGGCGGCCGCGATTCGCAGGCCAATTTGCCTCTGTTCAATCCCGGCGCGGTCTTCACCCGCCGCTTCATGACCAACACCTTGTCTTACGCCGCATCCACCATGCTGCGCCCTGACGCGTTCTCGCTGACCAGCCAGCCCTATGATTGGCGCGGCGCAGCCAATCCAATGCGGCTTCTGCCAACGCGCCCCGGCCTCAACCAATTGGCCGCGATGCATCTGCGCGACGACCAGCACGTTCTTGAACAAGCCGCGCCCGCCGCCCGCGAACGGTTGCAACGGGCCATGCAGGCCTTGGGGGAAGGCGGCAAGGTGACTCATCTTGTGGGCCGCGACGAGACAAGCGCGCGACGCATCATGCAGGCGTTTTTCTCGCACAAGGACGCCCACCTTGCAGCGGCTGGCGCAAAAGTCGGCTTCGACAATTCAATCGCGCGCGGTTTCTTCGAGCGCGTCTGCCTCGACGGGCTGGAGGAAGGCCGCGCGGCGATGGAGTTGCACGCGCTTTGCGTCAACG
The DNA here is from genome assembly GCA_947476075.1 of Beijerinckiaceae bacterium. Taxonomy (GTDB): domain Bacteria; phylum Pseudomonadota; class Alphaproteobacteria; order Rhizobiales; family Beijerinckiaceae; genus Terripilifer. Next base: position 1,000 of record CANJPM010000338.1, on the reverse strand, counting down.
ACCGCATCGTGTCGACATTCGGCGGCGGCGCCCATCTGGGCCGCTTCCACGCCATGATCGAGAGCGCCGAAATAGAGCCCGACATCGCAGCCTGCGATCCCGGCGACGTGCTGATGGCGCATATGCTGGAAGATTTGCGCGGACGGGGCCTGCACGAAATCGGCATCGGCATGGGCGTAGCCCGTCGCGCCGACGTCTGGCGCACCCGCGGCGAGCCGCTGTTCGATACGCTGCACGGCATGACGACGGCTGGCCGCTCGTTCTGCTTCATGGAGGGCCATCGCAGACGCATCAAGCGGGTGATCCGTTTCGGGCGGCGCGTTCTGGGAGTTTGATATGTGCGCCTGGCGCCGCTTCCTGCTTGCAATCAGCGGCCTGATGGGCGCAGGCGGCGTCGCAATGGCTGCGGCCGGCGCCCATATGGGAGGTGAATCGCTGACCAGCGCGGCGACTTTCCTGCTTGTTCATGCTGCGGTCGTCGCTGGTTTGGCCGCCAGCGGAGCCGCTATAAAGGGTTTGAACGCTTCGGCCAGTCTGTTGGCGTTTGGCGCGCTCCTTTTCAGCGGCGATATCGCCGCTCGCGCACTTTTGGCGGCAAAACTGTTCCCGATGGCTGCACCCATTGGCGGAATGGTCATGATTCTGGCATGGTTGAGCCTCATACTGGTTGCACTTGTCGCTCGCAGGAGCGTCAGAAGCGTGCCGTCGCCGTAAAAATGATCCCGGCGAAACGGCGTGAAGAATCGTTAACGAGCGCTCTGGCGTGAGTTGTGTTAATGATTTCAACGGTGATGCTGCCAAAGGCGTGCCGTTTGGCGCGTACGCCGCATACGTGCATAGAATTATTCGCTCTGCTAATCTTGCAGCGTGAGGTTAGAAGCCGTTGGTGCACAGGCGGCATGTCCCTCGCGGGAGGCTAAGGCTAATGAAGTTAGGCAAGGTCGGCTGGTCCCTGATTGGGTTTGTAACGCTCGTTTTGGTCGCAGGCCTCATCTGGCCG
>CANJPM010000337.1 GCA_947476075.1 Beijerinckiaceae bacterium | reverse complement strand
GCTCCTTCAACATCCTGAATTCGTCTGGGAGGGAGAAGTCCATTATGGCTTTCCTTTGGGGTTTTGATTTTGGATATTTTGTTCTCTCCAGACGACCCTTACGTCGACGGCGCAGACGCCGGCGGTTTTTTGGGCGACCATGAGAGGGTTGATTTCGATGCCCGCGATTGCGGCGCGGTGGTTGAGGTAGAACTGGCTGAGGCTGAGGGTTGCCTGAATGAGCGCGTCGCGGTCTGCGTTTGGTCGACCACGGAACCCTGTGAGGAGCTTGTCGAGTTTCAGGCGCGACAGGCGGCGTTCTATTTCTTCAGTTGAAGTTGGCAGGAGAATGACTTCAACGTCATGCATCAATTCCACCAGCACGCCGCCGGCCCCTATCACCAGCACGGGGCCATATAGCGGATCTTCATGCACGCCAATGGCGACCTCAACGCCCTGCGCCATTTCTTGCACAAGATAGCCTTCGATCCTGGCGCCTGGAACGGCTGCTTGCGCGGAGGCTGCAATTGCGTGGGCTGCAGCGAGCACGTCCGCTTGCGAACGCAAGTCCAGCGCGACCCCGTTGGCCTCCGTCTTGTGCGAGATGTCGGGCGAGCGCACTTTCAGCACGACTGGAAACCCGATCTCGTGAGCGGCTGCTTCTGCCGCTGACCGGGCGTCGGCGACGATGCGAGCGCGCGGACCATGCAGCTGGAATTGGGCCAGCTTTGCATCGAGATTTGACGCCAGAAGATCGCTTGGTCCCGTGACTGGCGCAATTGCAGGAGCTTTGCCCACGCGCTCAGCATGAAACCACAGCGCATTCAGCGCCCGACATGTTTCGGGCAGGCGTTGAAGGAATGGAATTCCAGCTCTCTCCTGAACGTCCAGCGCATCGGGTCCAAGTTGATAGGACATGCGCGAGCAACCCAGCACAGGCTTGTCGGTTGCATCGCGCATGGCGCGCAAACATTCCTGCTCGGCCCACATGTCGCTGCGCGCCGGCAATTGGTTCGCCCAGACGATCATATCGATATTTGGATCTGCGGCGACAATGGCGCATTGATCGGCGGCGTTCCTGATGGTCGATGGAATGCCTGAATCGAGGGGGTTTTTCGGATTTATTCCCTCTTGCATATAGGGCTTCAGCTTGTCGATTGTTTCTTGCGTGAACGCCCCCAGAGGCGTCTTCTGCGCATCGACGTAATCATAAAGCAGATCAACCGTTCCGCCCGATGTGGTCACCCATCCAACGCGCGGGCCTTTTGGTTTTCGTCCGTTCTGGAAAGCGAGCGTCGTCTCAACAAGATCGTCGAGCGTTTGGCAATTGACGATTCCATAGCGATCACACATCGCCAGATATGATTGGTAATCGCCAGCTATTGCGCCCGTGTGGGATGCAGCAGCGCTGGCTGAGGCGCTCGTGGCCCCCGTCTTTATCGCCAGAATTGTTTTGCCGCAAACCAGCGCACGGCCCGCGGCCGCCATGAACGCATCCGGTCGGCGGATGCCTTCAATGAAGAGAACGATCTGGCGTGTCGCTTCATCGTCGACCAGATAGTTCAGATAATCTGCAAGATCGAGATCAATCTCATTGCCCGACGATATCCCGTACGAAAAACGCAGCCCACGTATTCCCCCGGTGCGCATAAAAAACTGCAACGTGCCGCCCGACTGAAACACGCACGCCACGCTCCCTCCAGGCATTGCGCTGACGAGGCGGTTTGGATAGGCGAACAATTTTTCCCGGAAACTGAAGGCTCCCATGCAATTTGGGCCCGCGATCCGCATCCCCGTGCGTGCGATGAAGTTGCGCAAACGCTCGCCGCGTTCGATAGAGGCCGGGCTGTCGCCGTCGCCCATGCCGCCCGCATAAATGGTGGCCGATTTAACGCCGGACGCATGTGCGTCGGCCAGCACGTCCATAATTGCGGGCGCCGGCACGATAATGATCGCGTGCTCGACGGGGCCGGGCGTATCGCGCAAGCTTGGATAAGCGGGCTTGCCGTAGATTTCGGTTTGTTTTGGATTGATGAGATAGAATGGGCCTTCAAACCCGAGCTCGGTGCTGGACGTGTAGATGTCGCGCGGCCAGCGTCCGCGCTCGGACGCCCCCACCAGCGCCACCGAACGCGGGCTCAACACGGATTTGGCCGACCGGAATTCTATAAAGCTCTCGCTCAAGCTGTTTCCCCCGCATCGGCTCCCGCGCTTTTTACAAACGCGTTCATTTGTTTGATTTTGGCGGCCTGGCGGCTCCGCGTCAATCCAGACGCTGCCCGCAAGACGCAGCCTGCAAGACGCTGCCCCGGCGCGTGCGCACTTTCTGCGCTTGCAGCGGCCCATGCGCCGACTTCCCATTGCTTCAAAGCGACTTGTCGGTTCGCAAAAGCAACTTGCATGTACCCGCGCTGCTGCTAGTATTTTGGAAACAAGCGCGCGCCACACCGTCCGAGACGGTGAAGGCGATTGCCTTTCCCGGGAGGATTAGAATTTATGAGCAATGTACTCACGCTTGAAAACGTCAAAATAGAACGCGATGGCGCGACTACTTTTATTATCCTCAATCGTCCCGAAAAACGAAACGCCATGAGCCCGCAATTGCATATTGATATGTGCGATGCGCTCGACTGGGCCGAGGAAGACGATCAGACCAAGGTGGTCGTCATCACTGGCGCCGGCGGCAATTTCTGCGCAGGTCAGGATTTGAAACTTTACTTCCGCGGCACGGAAGACGATCCCAAAGCCCGCGCGCGCGCGCGTCGCGCAGCCCATGCATGGCGCTGGGACAAACTGTCGAACTTCCCCAAGCCCACTATCGCAATGGTGCATGGCTTTTGCTTTGGCGGCGGGTTTACGCCGGTCATTGCATGCGATTTCGCCTTCGCAGCCGACGACGCCGTTTTTGGCCTGTCAGAGGTGAACTGGGGCATCATTCCCGGCGGTCTTGTAGCCTGGGCCGTGACGCAAGTGATGAACTATCGCGACGCTATTTATTACTCGGTGTCGGGCGAGCAATTTTCCGGCGCAGAGGCTGGCCAGATGAAGTTCGTCAACAAGTCCTTCCCGCTCAGCGACCTGCATGCCCAGACATTGGCCTTCGCCCGCAAGCTTGAAATCAAAAGCCCCGCGGCCGTTCGCTACACCAAAGAGGCCGTAAGGTCCGTGCGCGGCATGACGCAATTGCAGGCAGCAGACTTCCTCAACGCCAAAAGCGACGCCCTCAAACACGTCGACCCCGAGGGAGGACGCGCAAAGGCGATGAAGCAATTCCTCGATGAAAAATCCTTCAAGCCAGGTCTCGGCGACTTCAAGCGCTGAGCAAATCAAACAACACAAAAATAGTAAAAAAAACGCCGCAATAAAATACAACAGCGGCGTGCGCAGGGAATGAAGAGCATAATATTTATGCTCTTCATTCTGTTTTTCTTCGGATCACAAAATTCGATTTATTCTGTGCGAACACTAAGTCTGCTGCT
>CANJPM010000336.1 GCA_947476075.1 Beijerinckiaceae bacterium | reverse complement strand
TTCACCATCTGCTCTGGGCCATAGGCGTCCCGCGCGATGGGGCGCACCAGCGCTGCGCCAGAGCCTGCGCCAATGGCCTGCAAAAGCCGCCCCAGCACCAGCAGTTCGACATTGGGCGCAAACGCGCAAGCTGCGCCGCCAATCAGAAATAGGCCAAGTCCGGACAGAAGAACAGGCCGCCGACCGTAGCGATCCGACAGCGCGCCCCACACGAGCGTTGAGAAACTCAAGCCAAAGAGCGAAATACTGAAGGTGAGCTGCGCCATAGCGTCGCTCAGGTCGAGACCCGCCTTCACGGCGGGAATCATCGGCAGGTAAATATGGATCGCCAGCGGGCCAATCAGCGCGACCGAGGCGAGGCATAGGGCGAAGAGCGGACCGGGCGTTCGTGACATGGTCGCAGGCATAACAGAGCGCCGCAGCAGGTCCAATGGAAACCGGGCATTGGACCGCGCGCGTTTCCTTCCCGCCAATCAACGATTATGCTGCGCGCATGACAGATTCAAACGCCTCGCTGCTTGCAGCGCTCAAGACAATCGTCGGCGACCGTTACGTGCTGGCCGAGCCGCTCGACACAGACCCCTATCTGGCCGAGCCGCGCGAGCTGTTTCACGGCAAGGCGGCCTGCGTCGTGCGCCCGGGCTCAACGGCGGAAGTCGCCGCAATCTTGAAATTGTGCAACGAGCGCGGCGTGCCTGTTGTGCCGCAGGGCGGCAATACCGGGCTGGTGGGCGGACAGATACCCGACCAGAGCGGCGACGAGGTGCTGATCTCGCTCAAGCGCATGGACCGGGTGCGCGAGATTGATCGCGAGTCCATGACCATGATCGTCGAGGCCGGGCTGACGCTGGCGCGCGTGCAGGAGGAGGCCGAGAAAGCGGGCGCGCTGTTTCCGCTGTCGCTGGCGGCGGAAGGCTCCTGCACCATCGGCGGCAATCTGGCCACCAATGCCGGCGGCACTGCGGTGCTCGCCTATGGCAATGCGCGCGATCTTGTCACCGGGCTCGAAGTGGTGCTGGCAGACGGGCGCGTATTGTCAAATCTCTCCAAGCTCAAGAAAGACAACACCGGCTACGATTTGAAGCATCTCTTCATGGGCAGCGAAGGCACATTGGGAATTATCACTGCGGCAGTGGTGAAACTCTTCCCCCGCCCGCGTGCGATGGAGACAGCGTTCATCGGCCTGAAATCGCCGCGCGAGGCTTTGGCGCTGCTCAATCTGGCGCAGGAGCTGGCGGGCGGCGCCGTGAAGACGTTCGAGATCATGCCGCGCTTTGGATTGGAGATCGTGCTGCGCCACGGCTCCAGCGTGCGCGATCCGCTTGGCGCGCCCCACCTCTGGTATGTGCTGCTGGAAATCGGCGCGCAGGACGAGAGCGGCCAGACCATGATGAGCGTGCTTGAGGCCGCGATGGAGCGCGAGCTCGTCGACGACGCCGCCATCGCCGCGACGCTGGAGCAGCGCAAGGATTTCTGGCGCCTGCGCGAGCTGATGTCGGAAATGCAGAAAATGGAAGGCGGGTCGATCAAGCACGACGTATCCGTGCCGGTCGCCAAAGTGCCGGATTTCCTGGCCGAAGTAGTTGTAGCGATTGAAGCCTTCATGCCCGGAGCGCGCCCCGTTCCGTTCGGCCATTTGGGGGATGGCAACATCCATTGCAACGTCACCCAGCCAATCGGCATGGACAAGCAGGCGTTTCTGGATCGCTGGTATGAGATGAACGAGGTCGTCCATTCCATCGTCACGCGCATGAACGGCTCAATATCAGCTGAACACGGCATCGGCACATTAAAGCGCGACCTGCTGCCGGGCGTGAAAGACGCGGTCGCCATGGACGTGATGCGCGCCATCAAGAAATCACTGGACCCCAAGGGGATTTTGAATCCGGGGAAGGTGCTTTAGGGGGTGGGGAATAGAAGAATCCCCTCACCCAAACAAATCCCCCTGCCGCGCAGCTGGCCGCTTGGGCGCCCGTGCTCCGCCGCGCACGGTCTCGCCAACTGGATTCTGGATCGAAACATCGTCATTGGCGACCTTGTTCACCTCTGGCGCTATCGGCCAATATTCCAGAATATCCTCGCCTGCCGCCGCGCACAGAGCGAGCGCTTCCTCCGCGCTGACTGCATCCGAATCGAGCCAGCGGTCGAAATCCTCAGGTTCGAGGATCACCGGCATGCGGTCATGAATGGCGCTGATGAGCTGGTTGGCGGGCGTCGTCAGCACGCAGGCGCCGTCCACTTCCTCGCCATTTGGGCCAGCCCATGTCTCCCATAAGCCCGCTATCGCCATTGGGGCGCCGTCGCTGCGGCGGATCAGAAACGGCTGGCTTGAAGCCTTTTCTTTACCTTTGACGCTGGAATCGCGGCGCCATTCATAAAATGCGTCGGCGATAAAGATGCAGCGGCGACGGCGCATGGCGGCGCGAAAGCTTGGCTTGCCAAGCACAGTCTCGGAGCGTGCGTTGATGACGAGCGGAAAATCCTTGGGGTCTTTCACAAAGCCGGGCAAAAAAGCCCAGCGCACCAGCGCAAAATGGCGACGCTTCTCACCGTCGGGATCGCGCTCCATGCGCACCACAGGTACGGGCTGCGTCGGCGCGATATTGGCGCGCGGCGGAAAGTTCGGCTGCTCGACATAGCGGAAACAGGCGCGCACCGCCTCGGGCGGCAGGGTAAGGGCAAAACGACCGCACATGCCGCAACTATCCGCATCTTCAAGGATCCGGCAACACTTTGTTATTGTGGTCAAGGTATAGTTGGTCCTCACGTCAATAAGCGGATCATGATTGAAGAGACCCGGCCCATGGAACTCAGTCCAGCGAGCGCACCAAACCATCGCACCGGGCACATAGACGCCCTGACGCTTGTTAACCCCTCATCGGGCATCGCCAACGACTATCTGAACCTGTTCAACGAAGTCATCATGCTGATCGAGCAATTGCCGACGATGCCGGATTTGCAGGAGGATTTGTTCGCCTGGCGCTCGGTCAGCTACGAAAGTTATTTCAGCCGCTCTCCTCTTGCTGGCAGCAGCTCTGCGCTTGACGCTTATCGCAACCTCGACGCCACGTTCAGGCGCCTCTTTGAATCCTCCGTCAGCGAGCTGGATAACCGCGCCACCGGCGCTATCGCCGCGATACGTCTTCATATTCGCCATCACGGCGAACGCGCGCCGCAAACGCTGGCGGCGCTGTGCGCCAAATGCGGCCTCCAATTGCGCGAAGTGCTCGACCGCGCCATCAGCATCGTCAACACGGGCGCTGCGGATTCGGTTGAAAACGCGCAAGCGCGCGCAGATCGCCTCATCGCCGTGCGGCTGACAGCCATTAAGCACGTCGAGGAATTCTACGAGACGCCACGCTTCGTCGCCGATGACGCTTAAGGTTTAAGCGCCGATCCAGGCGACGATGTCGCATTGCACCAGCTTGCCATTGTCGAGCACGGCTTGCGTCGAATGGCGCGAGGGCCTGTTC
>CANJPM010000335.1 GCA_947476075.1 Beijerinckiaceae bacterium | reverse complement strand
CCATCTTGAGTGTCTCAAGATTCCGCCAAGTGGAAACTACCTGCGGGTTCTTCCTGAAAATGGCCCTAGATAAAGGGTTCTTGGTTTGGCGCATGGCATGGCCCCGTCCACACACCGTTTTGACCTCGCGGCGGACCGCTCTATACTCCAAAGAAAAGGTGGCGCCAGCCAGCCATAAGACGCGCGCCATCCCAGAGCGCGCATGGGGGGAAACATGAACCACATTGTTCGTCGCGCTGTCGCTCTTTCTTTTGTCCTGTCGACCCTGTGCGGCCCGGCGGCTGCGCAACAGGTCGCCAACTGGCCTGTCCAGCCTATTCGCGTAATCGTGCCCTCCGCCGCTGGTGGCACAACGGATTTTCTCGCCCGCGTCTCCGGTGAATTTCTTGCCGCCCGGCTCGGCCAGCCTGTCATCATCGAGAACAACACGGGCGCAGGGGGCAATGTTGGCACGGCCAGCGTCGCCCGCGCCGCGCCTGACGGGCACACGCTCGGTTTTATCTCCACCAACAATCTCGCGATCAACCAATTCCTCTTCAAGTCGCTTCCCTATGATCCTATTCGCGACCTCGTGCCGGTGGCTGCGGTGGCGGAAGCGCCGCAGATCCTGGTCGTCGCAAAGAATGTGAAGGCGCAAACGCTGGCGGAATTCGTTGCGCTGTTGAAGGCCAATCCGAACAGTCTTAACTACGCCTCCGCCGGCCCCGGCACGACGCCCCATCTGGCCGCCGTGCAGTTCATGCGGCTTGCCGGCGTGCAGATGACGCATGTTCCCTATCGCGGTGCGGCGCCCGCTGTCACCGATCTGGCGAGCGGTCAGGTGCAGGTTCTGTCCGTGGGCGCTGCGCCCGTCGCAGGTGTGATGGCCTCAGGCGATGTACGGGCCCTGGCTGCGGCGACGAAGGCGCGCATGCCCCTGCTGCCCGACCTGCCAACTGCTGCGGAGGCGGGCCTGCCGGGCTTCGAATCCACCACATGGTTCGGTCTTGTTGCGCCAGCAAGAACGCCGCAGCCTATCGTCGAGCGGCTCAATGCGCTCCTGAGCGAATGGGTGGCGAGCCCGAAGGTGAAGGAGCGCTTTGACAAGGCCTATCTCTTGCCGATGAGCATGAGCGCGGGGGAATTCGCCAGCTTTGTGCAGGAGGAGGCGAATAAATGGGAAAAGATAGTCGCTGATGCCGGCGTCAAGATGGACTGATGAGGCTGCCACGTCTTGGACGCGTGAGGCTGGCAGCTGACCTGTAGTAAAGGTCAGCTGCCACATGCCGTCTCAAAGAGATCGATGTCAGCCTTTAAATGGATGGTGATCCGCCACCTTGAGCTGCTCCACCCGCAAGGATGTCTGTTCACACGGAGCAGAGGGACAGAATGTCAGGGAAATAGAACCAGACCTTGCAGGGGAGAGCGCACCGCCTCGCGCGCTAAACTGACGCGCCTCCCGCCACGCTCAATATCTGGCCGGTGATGAAAGAGGAATCATCGGAAGCCATAAAGGCTATCGCGGCCGCCTGGTCGTCGACGCGTCCGCGCCGGTGCATCGGCATCTGGTGATGCACAAAGGCTCTCATTTCAGCAGCCCATTGCTCTTCCCTCTGGGAGGGAGCGCTTGCGTTGCGGGGGGTTGCTCGATCCAGCACGTCAGTGCCGCCGGGCGCGACGCAGTTCACACGCACCCCCGTTTCAGCAAGCTCGATTGCGAGCGATGTTGTCAGCCCCATCACCCCGCCCTTGGAGGCAGCGTAGGGGATGCGGTATATGCCGCGAACCGAATTCGAGCCAACGTTCACAATGGAACCCGTCCCGCGTGACACCATATGGGGCGCGACCGCGCGGCATGACCAGATCGTGGGCCAGAAAGAGCGGTCGATCTCGGCCTTGATCTCGTCCTCGGTATACTCAATGAACGGCTTGATCCAAATCGTACCGCCAACATTGTTGACGAGAACGTCGATGCGCCCTGCCTTCCGAATGATCTCATCGAAGACAGCCGACGCGCCAGCCCAAGTGGACAGATCGGCCACTTCGACTTCAACATCGAGGCCCTCAGCCTTGAGAGCCTTGGCAGTCGAGTGGGCGGCCTCAGCGGCCCGGTCGACAATAAAAACACTACCGCCCTCGCGGCCTAACCGCTCGGCTGTGGCTCGCCCGATGCCCTGTGCGCCTCCAGTGACTATTGCGACCTTGTTTACGAACCGCTGAAGCATATCTCGACAACCTTTACCTGTTCAGCCCCGCCGGGATCGACGCTGAGCGGCCAACCTGGATGGCAGCCGTCATTCGATTTCAAATCAACGTCCGCCTCATGGAATCCATGAGTTTTAGACGCCTGTATGCGGCACCCCGGGCCGCACCTTGAGGTCTTCCATCTTCGCTTTCACGAAAGATTGATCCACGGGAAGCAGGAAGGACGCGGACCGCACGCGATGATGCTCCGGCGCCGTCCCCGGAGGCTCCTGTCCTTTCTGCAACGCACGCACGGCGCGCTTGAGCAGCGAGCGCGCCATGATGATAGCGTTATCAGTCGAGACGAGATTCTCGCGCTGCCGATCAACGACCGGCCCCATGCTCTCCTGCAGTGAAGCGTCCTGCATCGCGATCCCATGAACGCCCGAATATGTACGACCAGACTTTTGGGCGGCGCGGTCGATCATGTAATCGTTGTCCTTGTTGATGACGGGCCGAAATGTGCCTGGAATCGTCTCAACATGGATGCCGCCGCCATGGCGCATTGTGTGAAGCTCGCTCTCGCTCAGTGGTCGCGTCGGATGCCACGTGAACGACCAGGCGATGCAGGCCTCATCATCCATCGGCACCCAGGCATGCCCGTTCAGCGCATTGTCGCCGTAGGGCGGGATCATCGTCCACCAAGGTGCAATCCATTGCGTAATGCGCCAGTAATACTGGTCAGCCTCGGCATTACGGCGCGCGCCGATGATCATGCCTCCGGGCGATTCGACGAGCTCGAATCTCGGAGTCTTGTCCCCCTGAAATTTAGCGCCTTTCGTACCCCTGTGCAGCGGATCGGTGTGCAGCTCTCCGCTATGCAGCCAGGAGACGTGTGAGGAATCGATGCCGCCCTCCATCGCCTGCAGCCAGTTACACTCTTGCCAGCGCTTGGCGACGAGGCGATGCGAGTCCGGCAGATCTAGCCATTCGAAGGCCGGGAAGTCCGGCTGCTTGTCCTTGGGGCCCATGTAAGTCCAGATGATGCCGGCCTTCTCAACGCATGGATAGGCCGTCAGCCTGATCTTCTGGCAATAGCCGCTCTCTGCAGGCTCCGAAGGCACTTCCAAGCACTGACCGTTCACATCGAACTTCCAGCCGTGATAGGGGCAACGCAAGCCATTCTGCTCATTGCGGCCGAACCAGAGCGAAACGCCGCGGTGAGCGCAAAACTCGTCGATGAAACCTACTTGTCCTGACGTGTCGCGGAATGCGATCAGCCGCTCGCCAAGGAGCTTCACACGTAGAGGTGG
>CANJPM010000334.1 GCA_947476075.1 Beijerinckiaceae bacterium | reverse complement strand
TTGCTGAAGCACAGCTGGGTGGGAAATCCTATAATCGTATGCGATGGATTACTGCCGCCAACGCAGAAGGTGAACCCGTGCGCATCCAACGGCCAGTGCGCCTCAAGCCGTGGTGGTATAAAAGTGTGGCAGGCAAGGTACTGATGACAGTGCGTTATGGGACACGCCCGCTTGTCATCAGCAATGGGATGACAGCCATTGAGTTTGATAAGCTGGAAGACCTGCCAAAAACCATCACAACTGTCATCAAAGCAGTTGATGCTGGTGAATTGGACGGAGAGCTTGCTAGTGCAGCTGCTGCTAAAGGAAAGCATCTCAGCAAGGCTGGCAAAGTTGGAATGAAGAAGTAATCCTGTCACATATCCCTATATGTCGCCAATTCGCTTTTACTATGCTGTGTTGGCGACATATAATTCAGTGATGAAAGTCGACACTTCGCGTCTCCCGTGATCTTCGCTGATCTTCAGCTCACAAGTTCGCTTTGATAAGCTCGATAGCTCTCATTTTCTCTTAGTTTGAATGTGTGTGTCTAAGAGAATATTTGCGAGTTTAAGAAAGCTAATTCATTAGAATCTAGACAATAGTAATTGACAAGACACGAAACCAAGTCTCGTATCTTCTCAATCACTAATAAGGACGCTGTGTTCTACGAATTAGCTGGCAGCGGAAATATGACTGCTATCTAGTATCAGCGCATCGCAATGCCCGCGCTGTATGTTTTTGGTGATGTAATTTGTGTATCGCTCAACGTCCCTAATGGGTGCGAAAGAGACGACGAAATTATTGGGGTTGTCCGCTAGCCATTGTTTGCGCAGGAAATCTGCAAAAGCGGTTATGGTAGCAAAGCGTTCTGACGGGCGTTTGGCTGCTATATGGAAGTGGTAACGGCTAGCTATCCCGTCGCCCTCAATCACATTTAGGCGCTCGCAGCGTTTGCCATAGCGTTTGGCTGCATTGCCATACAGTGCTGTGTCCACCCTGTTCCAAAAGCGGCGTAAGGCCTGTTCTGCCTGTTGCTGGCTAATGTCGTTTGAGAAGGTAAGGGTGCCTTCAGTGTCCCAATCAACCGCTTTTACCCAACCTCTAACCTCAATTCTTACGTTCATGTATCAGTGTTTCCTAATGTATTTATTTAGCAATGGCATCCTAAAAAGCCTGTCTTTACTGAATAGGGTATTATACCACAAAGTGCGCTGAAAACCTAATAAAATCGATATTTCATTATGAAACAAAGCTTCTTGTTTTCAGACAGTTATGAGAGAATTGAGTAGGGAAATACTGTGCTACTAATGGTGTGCTACTTTCATAAAAATCCAATAAAATAAGCATTTATATGAGCTAATCGGTTTTATGGCATTGAAGAGGTCGTCGGTTCGATTCCGTCTGGCTCCACCAAAATCTAGTGAAGATCAAATCCGAAATCAGGTCGGTGCGTGCTTTAAGCAGCGGCATCACAGACCGCGTTATTGCAGGCCTGCGTCCCGCTGGCGTTCTTTCCAGCAGCAGCACCATGCGGGCGGGGCGCCCGCTGTCCAAAAAGCCTCTACCGTCTCAAAACGCGCCGCAGCCATGCCGCTCCAAACGACAGCGCGGCCAGTCCGGCGATAATGGGGAGCGCGAGCAGCATGGTTCCGGCGACAAGCGCTGTTACGCCCAGCGCAATCACCGCCCAGATGAAAAGGCGCAAAGGGCCGATCCGGCGTATTTCGATGCGCTGGAAGCCGTTGTTGCTCCAGTTTCCCGCATATCGCGCCTGCGCATCCTCGCGCGCGTCGAAGGGGGCGGCGGGGCGCGAAGGCGGCAGGATCTCTGGTTCGCTGCGCGGCGTTTCTGGCCTTTGGCGCGGCGATTCCTGGGCGGGTCTTGCAGGATCTTCAGCCATATTCTGATCCATCAGGCGGGGCGTCCGCGGGTTTATGCTGCAATATAGCGCGGAATCGGGTTTATGACGATCAGCGCTAGAGGATGCAGGCGAGCTTCATGATCGAGATCGACTTTCAAAATGTTTACGGCGCTCCCCCGGAGCAGCTTGTGGGCGGCTATTCCGGCGCCGTGCAATTCTCGCCGCTTAAGCCCGGCGCGCAAAGCTTGTCGCAGGCGCCGGCGGGTTCCCTGAACGGGCTGGCCATGCTCGCTCCCGCCGGCACTGTGGAGCGGCGTTACGCTCTGGCGTTGGCGCTGGGGGCGCTCCAGCCAGGCTCGCGCCTGATAGCGCTTGCGCCCAAGGACAAGGGCGGCTCGCGCCTCGCGCAGGATCTGGAAATGCTGGGCTGCGAGGTTGCCGAATCGGCCAAGCGTCATCACCGCATTTGCGTGACGCAAGGCCCGGGCGATCCGGCCGCCATAGAGGCTGCCCTTGCCGAGGGCGCGCCGCGCCTGCTGGAAGAGCTGGGCCTTTGGTCGCAGCCGGGCGTGTTCAGCTGGAACCGCATTGATCCGGGCAGCGATTTACTGGTCAGGAATCTGCCGTCGCTCAGCGGCAAGGGCGCGGATTTTGGCGGCGGAATCGGCGTGCTGTCGCGCGCGGTTCTGGCGAGCCCGAAGGTGACGCGCCTCACGCTGATCGAAATTGATAGGCGCGCCATCGACATGGCCAAACGCAACATCGACGATCCCCGCGTTGAATTCCTCTGGGCCGATGCTTTGGCGCCCTCCGCGTTGACGGGGCTCGATTTCGTGGTGACGAACCCGCCGTTCCATGAGGGCGCGATTGAAAATCAGGCGCTGGGGCAAAGCTTCATCAAGCGCGCGCATGCTGTCCTGCGCACGGGTGGCTCTTGCTGGCTCACCGCCAACCGCCATCTGCCGTATGAAGCGATTTTGACGCCGCTCTTTCGACGCGTGACGATGGTTCATGAGGGCGGCGGCTACAAGATTTATCAGGCGCAGAAATGAGCAAGGCGGGCTCAAATACGCAGCGCCTCGACAAGCTGCTGGCGAATCTTGGCTACGGTTCGCGGCGCGAGATCAACATTATGGCGCGCAACGGGCGGATTCGGCTGGATGGCGAGATCGCCGGCAATATCGAACAGCGCGTGCCGGTGAGCGAAGACCTGCGCCCACGCCTCACCATTGACGGCGAAGGGCTAGATCCCTTGCAGGGGCTGGTGCTGATGCTGCACAAGCCTGTGGGCGTCACGTGTTCGCATAACGAAGCCGGGGATCTGGTTTTCGATCTGCTCCCGCTGCGCTGGCGTCACCGCGATCCTGCAATCTCGGCGGTCGGGCGTCTCGACAAGGACACGTCCGGCCTGCTGCTGCTGACCGACGACGGCGCATTTCTGCACACGATCATTTCGCCGCGCAGGCACATCCCCAAACGCTATCTGGTCACGTTCGAGCGCCCGCTGAAAGACGACGAGGCGCAGATTTTCGCCTCCGGCCAGTTGATGCTGAAGGGTGAGGACAGGCCGTTGCTGCCGGCGCAACTTGAGATCTTGTCGGATGCGCACGCCGCAATCACCCTCACAGAGGGCCGCTACCATCAGGTGCGCCGGATGTTT
>CANJPM010000333.1 GCA_947476075.1 Beijerinckiaceae bacterium | reverse complement strand
CATTGCCAAATTCGTGCTCGTTCACCAGCTTCAGTGCACTGTCATGGTCGGATGCGCGCACGACACACAGAACGGGACCGAAAATCTCTTCCCGATAGATTTTCATATCAGCGGTCACGTGATCGAACAGCGAGCCACCGATGAAGAACCCGTTCTCATAGCCTTGCAGCGTCAGGCCACGCCCGTCGACGAGCAGCTTTCCGCCTTCCGCAACGCCTGAATCCACATAGTCGCTCACCTTGTCGCGATGCTGGCGCGTCACCAGTGGGCCCATTTCCGCTTCGGCGTCCGTGCCCGGTCCAAGCCTGAGTGCGCGCACGCGAGGAATGAGCTTTTCGACAAGCGCATTGGCGGTTGCTTCGCCAACTGGCACGGCAACCGAGATCGCCATGCAGCGTTCGCCCGCCGAGCCGTAGGCCGCGCCCATCAGCGCATCCACCGCCTGATCGAGGTCTGCGTCCGGCATGACAACCATGTGGTTCTTGGCGCCGCCAAGTGCCTGCGCGCGTTTACCCGCGCGGGTCGCCGTCTTGTAAACGTAGCGAGCAATAGGGGTGGAGCCCACGAAGCTGATCGCCTGCACGTCGGGATGCGTCAGCAGCGCGTCCACCGCCTCCTTGTCACCCTGCACAACGTTGAAGACGCCCTTCGGCAGGCCTGCCTCAGTCAACCATTCAGCGATCTTGAGAGACGCGGATGGATCTCGCTCGGACGGCTTGAGGATGAAGCAATTGCCGCAAGCCAGCGCGACGGGGAACATCCACATCGGTACCATGGCGGGAAAATTGAAGGGCGTTATCCCAGCAACCACTCCCAAGGGCTGACGTAGCGAAAAACTGTCGACGCCTGTGCCGACATTGTCGGTGAACTCGCCCTTGAGCAATTGCGGCGCGCCTGCCGCGAATTCCACGACCTCCGCGCCACGCTGGATTTCGCCCTTGGCGTCGGAAATCGTCTTGCCGTGTTCGGCGGTAATGATGGCGGCCAGTTCGTCGGTCCGCTCTTCGAGAATACGCAGAAACTTGTTGAGGACGCGCGCGCGCCGCAACGGGGGTGTCCCGGCCCAATCTGGGAAGGCCTGCAGCGAGGCTGCGACCGCTGTGTTCACGTCATGCGTGCTGGCAAGCTGAACGCGTGCGCTTTCCTCACCGGTCGCCGGGTTGAATACCGGAGCGCGGCGCTCGCCCTTGCCTTTGATGCGCTGTCCCGCGATGTAATGATTGATGTCGGTGGCCATGATGCTGGCTTACCTCCGCGTGGGTGATTATTGGCAATGCTAGGGCCTAGCGCGCCCTTCCGCAAATCAGCTCGTTAGCAATGCAGCGCGTTAAATCGAGCCGCTCGTTGTAAAGCCATCGCAGCCGGATCCGCCGCAAGAATCGCCACCGCCGCCCCTTCGTATCTCGAAAAATACCACCCCATGCTCGTCTCCTTATTCGACCAGCCTGATCACCCGCCCCACTTTAGCGGCAATCTCTTCAATCTGCGCCTCAGTTACGATGAGGGGAGGCGTCACAACCAGCGTGTCGCCCGCGACACGCGTCAGCAGTTCCGCATCGTAATACGCCTTCTCCACCGCCCGCATTCCGCGCAAACCGGGACTTCCCTCAGTAGGCGCGAGGTCAATCGCCGCGACAAGGCCGATCGTGCGGATGTCGAGTACGTTCGGATAGTCGCGGAGCGCGTGGAAAGCATTGCCGAACTTCGGCTCCAGGTCCCGAGCCCGCTCAAACAGATGTTCGCGCTCGTAGAGATCGAGCGCGGCAAGCCCTGCTGCACAGGCGAGCGGATGCGCCGAATAGGTGTAGCCATGAAACAGCTCTATCATATGATCCGGGCCGCGCATGAAGGCATCGTGAATGTGCTTGCGAACGATCACGCCCCCCATCGGCACGGTTCCGGAGGTCACGCCCTTGGCAAAGCAGATGATGTCCGGCGTTACGCCATATCGTTCGGCAGCGAAAGCAAAACCCAGGCGGCCGAAGCCCGAGATGACCTCATCGAAAATCAACAAAAGTCCATATTTATCGCAGATTGCGCGCAGCTTCTGCAGATAGCCCTTTGGCGGCGGCAGGACGCCCGTCGAACCGGCCATCGGCTCGACAATCACGGCAGCTATCGTTGAAGGATCATGCAGGGCGACAATCCGCTCGAGTTCATCCGCCAGATGCGCGCCCCAGTCCGGTTCACCGCGCGTGAATGCCTGTTTCTCGCGATTGTAAGTATGCGGCAGATGATCGACGCCATTCAGAAGTAGCCCGAACATCTTGCGATTCGAGACTATGCCGCCAACCGAAATTCCGCCAAAGCCGACACCGTGGTAACCGCGCTCACGCCCGATTAGACGCTGCCGCCCGCCCTGCCCGGAAATATTTTGATAGGCGAGAGCGATCTTCAGCGCCGTGTCGACAGCCTCGGATCCGGAATTGACGAAAAAGACATGGTCGAGATCGCCCGGCGCGAGATCAGCAATTTTTGTTGCGAGCCGGAACGCCTTCGGATGGCCGAATTGGAAAGGTGGCGCGTAATCGAGTTCGCCGGCCTGCTCGCGGATCGCCGCGACGATCGTATCGCGTTGATGGCCCGCGTTGCAGCACCACAGACCCGCGACGCTATCGATGATCTTGCGACCGTCCGCGGTGAAGTAATGCATATCCTTGGCGCTCGTGATGAGACGCGGAGCTGCCTTGAACGACCGGTTCGCCGTGAACGGCATCCACCAAGCCGCGAGATCGTTGGGAGTTGCGGGCGACATGTCTGTCATGGGTCCGATCCGGCTTTCTGGGCGCGCGCGGTATTAGCTTGAAGCATCTCAGAGAAGTCTCACTTCGCAACGCCAACTTGTCAATAATTGAGGTCGGCCACCATGAGGCGATCCGGTCCTTATTTTATTGACGATTGGGTTTGTAGCTAGCGCTGGGGTGGTCGGCGAAGCTGGTTGGTGTTGCGCAGCCGGCCATTGTAGAACCTCTGGTGCAGGTGGTTGATATCGCAGTGATGGGTGGGCCTGATCACAGAAGAATCTCTACTTTAGGCGGTAGTTTAAGAGATGTTCAGCTAACGGCGGGTCACTCAGCCCTTGGGACTACATAGCGCCACATCGAGAGATCAGACGAGGCTATCCCCACCAGAACCCGCACCCCTTCGGAGTAAGCGGGTGGGGCTACGGAGGTTTACAACGGGTGTAATAGGCGAGGCCGCCTTGCTTGCACGCAACGCAGCGCTCAGCTCATGCTCGACGACCTAGGCCTCCTTCTCTCTCGCGCTCATGTACTCGGCTGTCCCTTTGGAGAGGGGCCTCACGGCCTCGAAGAACTCCAGCGGGCCAGCTCTCCGCTCCTGCCGCTCGCGAGAAAAGAGGGACGTCACGAGACCACAACAGCCCACCGAGTTTGCATGCGGACGCGGCCTTCCACTAGTGCTGATGGGGTTTAAGAGTCTGTGTTCGTGACACCCTGCGTGACAATGACGTGGGCTACCACGAGCTATAAATTTATTATCTAACTGAATTTAAAAATGTTTATAGACATATT
>CANJPM010000332.1 GCA_947476075.1 Beijerinckiaceae bacterium | reverse complement strand
GTGTGCGAGGCGGCGGCGCTGGTTCATGCGCGGGGCGGGATCGTCGTCTGCGACATCGTGCAGGCGGCGGGGCGAATCGCTTGCGGTTTTGAGGCGCTGGACGCCGATGCGCTCATATTGTCCGCCCACAAGATCGGCGGAGCCAAGGGTGTCGGCGCCCTTGTGTTGCGCGATCCGCAGGCCAATATCGAGGCCATGCTTTTGCGTGGCGGCGGTCAGGAGCGCGGCCTTCGTGCCGGGACAGAGAATGTGGCCGGGATCGCGGCTTTTGGGATCGCCGCCCGTCACGTTCGGGAACAGGATTCCGCCGGGCAAGCTCGCCTCGCAACGCTGCGCGACGGGCTGGAGCGGCGTTTGATGGCCGCCCTGCCCGACCTGACAATTTTTGGCGCCGGCGTCACGAGACTATCTAATACGACCGCTTTCGGGTTATCTGGGCTGGCTGCTTCGACTTTGCTGATTGCGCTGGACCTTGAAGGGTTCGCGGTGTCATCGGGGTCAGCCTGCTCGTCAGGCAAGGTTAAGGCATCACACGTGCTGGCCGCCATGGGGATCGCCCCGGAGCTGGCGCAAAGCGCGATCCGGGTGAGCCTCGGGCGCGATACGAGGGCCGATGAGATCGATGCGTTTTGCGATGCGTATGTGCGCGTGGCGGAGCGGATTGGAGACAGACGCCGATCGGCAGCGTAAGCGCGGTCGGTAAAAGATTGATCGGGCCGGGAGACCGGCGCGTATTATAGATGTGGTCCAACCAGCGGTCCTTGAAACCGCCAAGGGGGAGAAGGAAATGGCTGCAGTTCACGAGACCATTGAAACGGTCAAGTCCGTCGACGTTGACGCCTACAAGTACGGCTTCGTCACCGATATTGAGTCCGACAAGGCCCCCAAGGGGCTGAGCGAGGACATCGTCCGTTTTATATCAGCGCGCAAGAACGAGCCTGAATGGATGCTGGAATGGCGCCTTGACGCCTATCGGCGCTGGCTCACCATGGAAGAGCCAGACTGGGCGCGCGTCGATTATCCCAAGATCGATTATCAGGATCTCTATTATTACTCGGCGCCGAAATCCATGTCGGGCCCGCAATCGCTCGACGAGGTCGATCCCGAACTGCTGCGCACCTATGACCGCCTTGGCATCCCGCTGCGCGAGCGTGAAGCCCTGCTCGGCATCCCAAGCTCACGCGTGGCGGTGGACGCGGTGTTCGATTCAGTATCGGTCGCCACCACGTTCAAGGCGGAGCTGGCCAAGTCCGGCGTGATCTTCTGCCCAATTTCAGAGGCTTTGCAGACGCACCCCGAACTGGTGCGCAAATATCTCGGCACCGTCGTGCCGGTGACGGATAATTATTTCGCAACCCTCAACAGCGCCGTGTTTTCGGACGGATCGTTCGTCTACATCCCGCCGGGCGTGCGGTGCCCGATGGAATTGTCGACCTATTTCCGCATCAACGAGCGCAACACGGGGCAGTTTGAGCGGACGCTCATCATCGCCGACAAGGGCTCTTACGTCAGCTATCTGGAAGGCTGCACCGCGCCAATGCGCGACGAGAACCAGCTGCACGCGGCGGTCGTCGAACTCGTGACGCACGACGACGCCGAGATCAAATATTCGACCGTGCAGAACTGGTACCCCGGCGACAGCGAGGGCAAGGGCGGCATCTACAATTTCGTGACCAAGCGCGGCGATTGCCGTGGCGACCGCTCGAAAATTTCGTGGACGCAGGTCGAGACCGGCTCCGCGATCACGTGGAAATATCCGTCCTGCATACTGCGCGGCGACCACTCGCGCGGCGAGTTCTATTCGATTGCGATTTCCAACGGAAAGCAGCAGGTCGACAGCGGCACGAAGATGCTGCATCTGGGCAAGAACACGTCGAGCCGCATCATCTCGAAGGGCATTTCGGCGGGCCGTTCCAACAACACTTATCGCGGCCAGGTGTTCGCGCATCGCAAGGCCAGCAACGCGCGCAATTTCACCAATTGCGATTCGCTGCTGATCGGGCAGGAATGCGGCGCGCATACCGTGCCCTACATTGAATCGCGCAACGCCAGCGCAGTGTTCGAGCACGAAGCCACGACGTCGAAAATCTCCGACGACCAGCTGTTTTACTGCATGCAGCGAGGGCTTTCTTCCGAAGAAGCCACCGCGCTGATCGTCAACGGGTTCGTGCGCGACGTGTTGCAACAATTGCCGATGGAGTTCGCGGTAGAGGCGCAAAAGCTGATCGCCGTGAGCCTTGAGGGGAGCGTGGGGTGATGGCAGGCGAGCAGACAATCACCGTCAAAGTCCCGGACGTCTTGGCAAAGCGCATTCAAAGCGCAGTGGAGCGCGGCGAGTTCGCCTCCCCCAGCGATGTGGTTTGCGCGGCGCTTGATCTCTGGTCGGTTGAAGGCGAACAGGGGCCGGAGATTGAGCAATTGCGTAAGCTCTGGGTCGAGGGCGTCGAGAGCGGACCGGGTCGGTTCGCATCCATTGACGACATCAAAGCGGAAGGTCGTCGGCGCATTTCTTCCTCGTGAGGCCTGCGTTGAAGCGGACGCTACGCGCCGAAGAAGACTTACTTGAAATCTGGGTTCATATCGCACGCGATAACCCTGCCGCCGCTGACGCAGTGTTGGATGGTCTTGACGAGCGAAGCCGCTGGTTGACGGACTATCCGGAACTTGGGAGGCGCCGGCCAGACATAGTGGAACAAGTGAGAAGCACACGCTTCGGCGAATTTCTCATTCTCTACCGCGTCAACGACACGAGCGTTGAGATCGTCCGATACGTGCATGGACGTCGCAACCTGAACGAAATTCTGTAAGGGACTCCTGTCCCAGGGATGAGCCAATGCTGAACATCACCAATCTCCACGCCAGCGTGGACGACAAGGAAATCCTCAAGGGCCTGACGCTCAGCGTGAAGCCGGGAGAAGTTGCGGCCATTATGGGGCCGAACGGCGCGGGCAAGTCGACGCTGTCCTACGTGTGCTCGGGCCGCGCCGGCTATGACGTGACCGCTGGCGACGTGACGCTGAACGGCGAGAGCCTGATTGATCTGCCCGCCAATGAGCGCGCGGCCAAGGGGCTGTTTCTGGCGTTTCAATATCCGCTCGAAATTCCCGGCGTCACCACGATGACGTTCCTGAAAGCCGCCATGAATTCGCAGCGCAAGCAGCGCGGCGAGGCGGAGCTTTCAACGCCTGATTTCATGAAGCGCGTGCGCGCGGCCGCCGACAAGCTGGGCATCGCTCAGGACATGCTGCGCCGCCCGCTCAACGTCGGTTTTTCCGGCGGCGAGAAGAAGCGCATGGAAGTGCTGCAAATGGCGCTGCTGGAGCCGCGTTTTGCGATCCTCGACGAGACCGATTCCGGGCTCGACATCGATGCGCTGCGCATTGTGGCCGACGGCGTGAACGCACTGCGCTCACCTGATCGCGGCTTCCTCGTCATCACCCATTATCAGCGCCTGCTCGATTACATAAAGCCCGACAGCGTGCACGTTCTGGCTGGCGGTCGCATCGTTAAATCCGGCGGTCCCGAGCTGGCGCT
>CANJPM010000331.1 GCA_947476075.1 Beijerinckiaceae bacterium | reverse complement strand
CTGGCTCGTCATTTTGGCCGTTTTATTCCGGGCAACCCAAGCATTGTTCCCGCGAACATGCCGGGCGCAGGCTCCCTGGTGGCCGCCAATCATCTCTACAATCAGGCCACGGCGGACGGCAGCGTGATAGCGATCTTCGCATCCTCCAGCGCGATGGAGCCTATCCTTGGCAACAAGGCGGCGCGGTTTGATTCCATGAAGTTCGGCTGGATAGGCTCCATGGCCCAGGAAGTAGCCTATTGCGGGGTCTGGCAGGGGCCGGGCGTCGCCTCTTCATGGAAAGAGGTCAGCGAGAAGGAAACCATTTTCGGGGGCGGCGCAGCGGCCGCGATCACGTTCCAGCACCCTATGATCCTTAAGAATGTGCTGAACGCGAGGGGATTAAGAGTGGTTTCCGGCTATCCGGGCACGCGTGACGTCAACCTTGCGATGAACCGCGGCGAGGTGAACGGATCGTGCGGGCTTTTCGGCTCCAGCATCAATTCGCAATGGTCGAAGGAAGTGCAAAGCGGCCAGATTAAGCTGGTGATCCAGATGGGCTATCGTAAGTCCAGCGAGTTCGGCGATATCCCGAGCGTGTTTGATCTGGCCAAGACCGAGGAAGACCGGCAGGTCCTCGAAGTGCATTTTCATCAGCAATTGCTTTCGCGCCCTTTCGCAACGCCTCCAGGCGTGCCGGCTGACCGTTTGAGCGCGCTGCGCGCAGCTTTTCAGGCAACAATGAAGGATGCTGAATTTCTGGTCGACTCACAGAAAGTGGGTCTGGATATAGAGCCGGTGACGGGCGAGGAGATAGAGGCCGCGCTTCGGCGCTTCGCATCCTTTTCACCCACTGTGCTGAAGCGGGCGGAAGAAGTGATGGGGCGGTGAATCGGCATCCTCTAGCACTCGATCCCTATGGGGCGTATTCAGCGAGGCGCCTTAACGAGGCTTGATAGTCTCCGCCAAACGGTCTGCGTCATGCGGAGGGGTTGCAGCCATCAGCCCGATAAGTATGCCGATGACTTCGACGCTTTTGGCGCTAATTTCAATACCCGAGCGAACGGCATCTGCTAAGGAATTCTTGTCCTGCATAATGATCCGCTTCCGGTTCATCGTTTGATACAAAGTGTTTCAATAGTACTCAGAAAATTTACCGACTGCTCCAATTGAGATAACACTGTCGCTCCGCATGATCTCTCCGCTCGGCGCAGTTTGGCGGCAGCAATGGAAAAGGCGCATGGCGTAAAGGTTGCCGCATGCAGATTTATAGCGGCCTTATTCATGCTGCTTCTTTAAAATTATTGATGCGTGTGACGCTGTTTACGATGAAATCACGTATGTGCGATTGTTGAACCCGCCTTTGGAAGCGCAGCCCGTCTCCGCTTTTATCGCGGACCTTGCCAAAGGCTCTTTTTCCGGCTCAAGTCTCCTCAGTAAACAGGGGAGGAAATACACATGCGACCCTTCATTGGCTGGGCGTTTGCCGCGGCTCTCTTGCTCGGCGCCAGCGTGGGTGCGGCCCGCGCGCAGGTTCCTGCCGATTTTCCTAACAAACCGCTTAAACTGATCACACTGACCACCGCCGGGGGGGCGCTGGACATTCTGGCGCGGATGATCGCCGACGACATCGGCCGCCAATGGGGCCAGCAGGTGATCGTAGAAAACCGCGTTGGGGCTGGCGGCAATATCGGCGCTGAGGCGACTGCGCGCTCTGCGCCCGACGGCTACACGATCGGTATGGTGACTGTATCGAGCCATGGCATCAACACCACGCTCTATGGAGAGCGGATGCGTTTTGACGCGGTGAAGGACTTTGCGCCGATCATCCTGGCCGCTGAACTCAAGAACGTGATCGTCGTGCATCCCTCTATTCCTGCGAAGACGGTGCCGGAGCTGATCGCCTACGCCAAGGCCAATCCCGATAAGATTTCCTTCGGTTCAGCTGGCACTGGCACCACGCAACATCTCTCGGGTGAGATGGTGAAGATGATGACTGGCGTGCAGATGCAGCACGTGCCCTATCGCGGCGCTGCGGCCGCTGTGCCGGACCTCCTGTCAGGTCAGACGCAGCTCATGTTCGTCTCCATTCCAGACGTCATCTCGCACATTCAGGCGGGAACGCTGCGACCCATCGGCATCACCTCGAAAGAGCGCTCGCGCGCGCTGCCGGACGTCGTGCCCATGGCGGAGCAGGGCTGGCCCGATTTTGACGTGCGCGGCTGGTTCGGCGTCGTGGCGCCTGCGGGAACCCCCAAGGCCATCGTCGACAAGTACAACACGACGATCCGCGCCATGCTGGCGCGCCCCGACAACCAGGCGAAATTGTCCAATATGGGGCTCGATTCCCTTTCGAGCACGCCTGAAGAGTTTGGAGCCTTCATAAAGTCGGAAGTGGAGAAGTGGGCGCCCGTCGTGAAGGCCTCTGGTGCCAAGGTGGAATGAGCGATAAAGGCCCCGCCTTAAGCGGCGGGGCCTTTCCACGTTCCATCGCGCAGCCATTGCTCCAGCATCCACAGATGATCGTTCCCGAAGAAGGGCTCGTCGTCCGCGATGAAGAACGGCGCGCCGAAAACGCCTGCGGCGATGGCGTTTTCGACATCGGCCTGTAAAGCGCGCTTCACGGCGTCTGACGCGACCGCCTCCGCAAGCTGTGCGCCGTCGACGCCTAGCGTCTGCGCTTCGATCACGCTCGCCTCAATCGACGTGATGTCGAGCCCCTCCACCCAGAGCCTGCGATAGATCGCTTTCGCAAAGGCCTTCGCCAGCTCCGCGTCGCGTTGCTTCAGCCAGACATAGGCGCGCATGGCTTTGAGCGAATTGTGGCCCTTCAGCCCGTGGCGACGCAGGGGCACGCCCCAGATTTTAGCCATGCGCTCCATGTCGCGGATGAGGTAGGGGCCTTTCAATGGATATTCGCCCAGCGGCTTCATGCCCATCACCTTCATCACCGTGACGCCCACGAGGACCGGGCGCCAATCAACGCTGCGGCCATAACGCGCTGCTAGCGCGTCGATCTGCGTGGAGGCGATGTAGCCGAAGGGCGAGAGGAGATCGAAGTAGAAGGCGATTGGGGGCTTGTTCATGACTTTTCCGCCGTGAGCATTTCGCGCAGCTTGATCTTTGCTACTTTGCCAAAGCCGATACGCGGTACGTCGTCAACGATGCGGATTTCGCGTGGCGCTTTGAATTTGGCGAGGGATGCGCGGCAATGAGACTCTAGCTGCGCATGCAGCGCCGCGCGGTCGCAGGTCTCCTCACGAGGGATGACGAAGGCTACCACGCATTCGCCCCATGTGTCGTCCGGGCGCCCGACCACGGCGACCTCGCGCACGCCGTCCACTTGCGCGATGCAGGCCTCGACCTCGCCGCTTGATACGCCTTCGCCGCCTACCTTGATGACGTCCTTGGTGCGGTCGGCAAATTCAATCCAGCCGTTCTCCAGCACGGTCACGCGGTCGCCGGTGATGAAACGGCCATGTGCGTCAAATGCGCTACGGGTCGTCTCTTCATCGCCGTCGTATTCGCGAAAGATCGAAAGACCGCGCACGCCACCT
>CANJPM010000330.1 GCA_947476075.1 Beijerinckiaceae bacterium | reverse complement strand
GCCCGGCAGAATTAAATTCCCTGTTCTTAAATCAGGCAATCGCCAGGAAACGCGCGTTTAAAGGGGCATTTCGGCAAACAGGCTCGATATCTCGGGCCGGTCTCTCTGGAATTTCCCTGTAAATTCCCTGTATCCGGAAAAAAGGGTGAGACCGGTTCGGCCAGACTGCCTCCTCCGCCATGTATTCACGGGAACTGTTTTTGGCAATTGTCGCGTTTAAGAAAAGATTCAGGTTTTCTGCGCCTAAGGCAACTAATTCCCGACTTGAGAATGCGGAAAGATAATGCATTTATATTGTCAAGCACCGGCCTGAGTGTGCGCTGTTTTATTTTTCCGCACTTGGGAAAATTCGGCAAGGTGACTGTTAGTCAAAAAATTCAGTAGCATGCCCATACAAGCGTCGCTGAGATTCGCAATCCAAATACAATTAAATTTGCTGTTATTTTCGCAAAAAATTATCTGTCTTGCTACCTAGATAAATGCTTAGGTTATTAAAAATAATATTCATGCCGTATTCGTGAGCGCTTCGGATATTGAAGACTTCGAAAAATGTAATTTGCTCAGTATAGATCATTAGTGTGGATTGGTTATCTTCAAAAAAAGAATGTTAGTTATTGAAGCAGAGATGACATTTCTGTTGTCTGATGAATCGCTGGCATAAACGATGCGTTAATCTTGGATTATATCAAGATAGTAAACGTGAAAGTGATATAGCATTTACCCCTGGGACCACAGTGACTAATCTCATGGCCACTAATACGAAAATCACAGTTATCAAAAAGTATGTCCAAATTGCTTGACGGGTTTTCCTATTTTTTACGCTTTTCTGAATCTTGCCATGCAGCAAATACAAACTTTGGGAGAACCTCAAAATTTCTCTCGATGATAATAGCGTCGTGAATTGCCTTCACAAATTGTTTGGTCATTGTTCAAGCCCTGCGCCAAAAGGACTTAAAACTTCTGAAGTTTGGCGACAGTTTTTCCCTGCGCCTTTTCCGAACCATTCTCATTCCTCTCCAAGCCTAACAACATGCCATGCCTGAGGCGTAGCGCTTTTTAGCGGGCAGGCCAGTGCGCCTGTCTGGGTAAACCCATGAACGCTTGACCATCTTTTGGTCCGAGACATTTTTGGAGACGCAAATGCTCATTCTAGAATTAGGGAAAAAGTCTCCCATGCGCCTTGGCAACAAAACGGCGCCAGACTAATCTTCGCATGCAAGCCTGCTTTGGCGGTGATTGGAACAAGAAACTGCTGAAAAGCAACATCGGCAGTGGATCACCAAGCCCAAGTCTGCCATGCGGTTTTGCACCAGGATTTAATCCGCGCCAGCCGAAAACGGACCATAAGCGGGATAATTGGGGAGGATCGTATGAAGCTTACGCATCTCATCGCGCGCAAGGCGGGCGTGGCGTGTCTCGTGTTCGCGTCGACTCTGGCGGCTTCTACCGCAGCCATGGCGCAGCGTCCGCCGACGCAAATGAATCCTCTTGATCGTTCAGATCTCGGCCGCAGCAAGCAAGATCCTAATCTGCGTGGAGTGCCAATTCCTGCAACTGTTACGCCGCTCGATAAAGTTCCCGTTGACCGCATCGTGCTGCCCGCCGGCTTCAAGGCCGAAGTCTTCGCCCACGGCATGCCCGGGGCGCGCACGATGGTACAGGGCCCCAAGGGCACAATCTTTGTAGGATCGCGTCAAGTCGGTCGAGTTTATGCGGTCACGCAGAAGGATGGGAAAGTCGAAACCAGAATCATTGCGCAAGGCCTCACTATGCCTAACGGGCTCGCGATCCGCGACGGCTCGCTTTATGTATTCGCAATCAACAAAGTATTTCGTTACGATGGCATCGAAGACAAGCTGGATCATATCCCGCAGCCGGTTGATCTGAGCGCTGCATTCAACCTGCCTTCGGATACACAGCACGGCTGGAAGTTTGTAGCTTTTGGTCCGGACGGCAAGCTCTACGTGCCGGTGGGAGCCAATTGTAACGTGTGCGAAGTAAACCCGGCCACGCACGCGCATATCCGTCGCTATAACCCGGACGGAACCGGGATGGAAATCGTGGCGCGCGGCGTACGTAACACAGTAGGCTTTGACTGGCATCCAGTCACCAAGGAACTTTGGTTCACTGATAACGGTCGTGATTGGGCGGGAGATAATGGACCGGAGGATGAATTCAACCGACTCGGCAAGGGGCAAGAAGGTGCGTCTTTCGGATTTCCTTATTGCCATGCGAACGGGATCCCCGATCAGGACATCCACAAACCATTTGCCTGTGCGGGCGTAGTAACGCCAGCTGCGCTCATGGGGCCCCATACTGCGGCGCTTGGGATGAAATTTTACACTGGAGATATGTTCCCGGCGAAGTACAAGAACGCAGCGTTTATCGCGCGCCACGGATCATGGAACCGCAGCGATCGTATCGGTTATGACGTAGTCGTCGCTATTCCGCAGAAAAGCGGCAAGGCGAAAGTCGAGCCCTTCCTCACGGGGCTTCTTGATGTCAAGGCCAATTCCTTCCATGGCAGGCCAACGCATGTGATGCAGATGAAGGACGGTTCACTCCTCGTAAGCGATGAACTACCCGGCGTGCTTTATCGCATCAGCTATAGCTCGCCAAAACTTGCAAGCAGGTAGCATGCCCTTTCTTATAGTTCTGACGCTGATCGCGACCGCCGCTTCCATTGTGGAAGCGGCGGCGCAGAGCGTTCATTCATCACGGCCCCAGCAACTCGAGATTTGCCTCACCTGCCATGGCGAGGACGGAAATTCGCGTACGCCGATGATCCCGTCAATCGCCGGGCAACCGCAATTTTTCATTACAAATCAGTTGATTTACATGCGAGAAGGCGTGCGGCCGACGCCGTCGATGACGCCATTCGTAGAGCAATTGAAAGATTCGGAGATCGAGGAGCTCGGGCGGGCAATCTCCGCTCTCGAACCAGCCAGCAGCGAGGAATTGCCTGATTTAAGCCTTGTCGCTCGCGGTCAGGTGCTTGCTGAACAAATGCGCTGCGCTTCTTGTCATTTGCCCTCTTTCCACGGGCAGGAACAGATGCCGAGGCTGTCTGGGCAGCGGATTGATTATATGGTGCAGGCGATGAGAGCCTATCGGGATAGCCAACGTCCTGGCGCAGATCCAATGATGAGTAATGTAGTTGTTGGACTGAGCGATGCGGAGATAGAAGCGCTGGCGCATTACGCGGCATCAAAGAAGCCAAACTAAACCCGACACGCCAACATGACGACCTAGCTTCAGCGCATTCGTTTGCAATGCAGGTTCGATTTCACGGCGCCTCGAATACGCCAGCGCATGGCTTTTTCATTTGCGCAATCTTCCTCCGTGCTTTTCGTTTATGCCTAATGGCTCGCCCTGTTGAAGTCAGGCACTCGAGAAAGGTCTCAGACAATCATCGCGCGCGAGCCGTCAATGCGCGCATTCTCGCTTTAACGTCTTCGGGCGCGCTCTGTATGGCCTGCAACATTTTTACTATCTCGGCTGCGTTCAGCGGACTCACGTCTGCTCCGATACGTTCGAATT
>CANJPM010000329.1 GCA_947476075.1 Beijerinckiaceae bacterium | reverse complement strand
TCTGGCGGGCGACGAGGTTTGCCGAGGCCTTCGGGAGTTTCATGTCCAGTCCGCCCGCCAAGGGATCGCCTCAAGCAGATTTTGGCTTTGACCGCGCCGCAGCCGCCCGTTTCGCTCGCTACACGGGCGGTTTCTGGCGTGGGAACTCGGCGCGTGCGGCGTGGACGCTGACGTTAGGTCTCGCCGGCGTTCTAATGCTCAAGCTGATCGTGGATGTCGCCACGAATCGCTGGAACCGCTGGTTCTTCGACGCACTGGAGAATCGTGACGCCACCTCTGCGGGATTTGCGGCGCTGGCCTTCGTCGTTCTGGTAGGCGCGGTCGCCGCCGTTGGGGTTGGAATCGTATTGGCCCGCGAGCGCCTTCAGGTGCGCTGGCGTGAATGGTGCACCCACAATTTGCTCGACGGCTGGCTCAAGAATCAGCGCTTCTACCGGATGACGGCGGCCGACAGCCCGATGCCGAACCCAGAATATCGAATCTCGGACGACGTGCGCATGGCGACCGAGCCGCTGACCGATTTCGCCATCGGCCTGTTCACCGCAGTGCTGGCGTCGGCGACCTTCGCCAGCATCCTGTGGTCCGTCGGCGGATCGCTCACTTTGCCCTTTGGCGAGGGCCAGATCACGATCCCCGCCTTTATGCTGCTGGGCGCGATCGTCTACGGCGTCTGCATGTCGGGTCTGATCCCCATCGTGGGACGCAAGCTCGCCGGCGCCGCAGCACGAAAGAACGAGGAAGAGGCGAAGTTTCGCTTCGAAATGATCCGTCTGCGCGAGAACTCCGAGGGCGTCATCATGGCGCGCGGTGAGGCGGATGCCCGCGAGCGACTGTCCACCACCTATAGCGGGCTCGTGCGGGCGTGGCTGCAAGTGGTGCGTCAGCATGGCGCCGTCACATGGGTGATGAACGCCAACAGTGCGATGATCCCCGTAGTGCCGCTGATGCTGTGCGCGCCCAAATATCTGCAAGGCCAGTTGAGCCTTGGCGAAGTGATGCAGCTCGCTTCCGCTTTTATTCAGGTGCAGGTCGCGATCAGCTGGCTGGTCGATAATTACCGGGCCATCGCCGAATGGTTCGCCTCCGCCCGCCGCATTACCGAGCTGGTGGACGCGTTTGAGGCTATCGACGAATCAACGGCTGCCAACCAGGAACTCATAACGCGCGGCGACAGCGCCGACGACGTGCTGCGCATTGAAGAGCTGCGCCTTTGCGACCAGGGCGGCCGCGTGATCGTGGCCCATGCGGAAGTGGCTATCCGCCAAGGCGAAAAGGCGATGCTGGCTGGCGACGCAGGCGCCGGGAAAAGCGTTCTGGTGCGCGCCATAGCCGGCCTCTGGCCATGGGGCGCCGGTCGTATCCTCGCGCCGCTTGATCGCACCCTGTGCTTTATGCCTGCAACACCCTTCCTGCCCGCCGGCCCGTTGCGCGAGACGCTCACCTATCCCTCGCCGCCAGATGGACTGATGGACGTAGATTTACGGATGGCTCTCCACGCATGTGGTCTTGAGCGATTTACGGATAAGCTTGACGATGCATCGCGTTGGGACCAGACTTTGTCGGCAAGCGAGCGTCAGCGTCTCGCCTTCGCCCGGCTATTGGTGCAAAAGCCTGACATCATCGTGCTCGAAGACGCCTTGTCTGTGTTCGAGGGTGCGACCCAGGAAGAATTGTTTGCAACGCTCGTCGCCGCCAATCCGGCTGCGACGATCATTGTCGTCGGCGGCCGTGCGTCGCTGTCGTTCCATTTCGACCGGACGTTGTCCCTGCAGCTCAACGGCGAGGGAAGCGTCCTTGTGGAAACGCCTTCGAACGAGCGCCCTGCGCTCGCAATCGTCGGCGCGTAAATCTGCACGCGCGTGAAACACGTTCCTGATAGAGGAAGGGAAGTTATGTCTGAGACAAAAGGGAAATTGCATTACTGGGACGCGTTTTGGGATCTGCGCGTGGACGAGTGCCCGTGCGACATTCATTTCTGCGATTGGCTCGAAAAGACCGAGATCAAGAACAAGTCGATCTTCCACTTTGGCACCGGCGGCCACCACATCGTGGGCATTCGCACGGCGGAAAACGGCAGCGGCAATTGCGTCATGGGCATCACCGCCGCCCCGCAGGAATACGACACCTTCGTCAAGCTCGCCATTGAGCGTCCCGATGTAGAGAAGACCTACAAGACCTTCTTTGGCGACATCTACCAGCTCGACGCCCGGCTTCTTCCGCAGTTCGACGTGGTGACTCTGTTCCACCTTTGCGAATTCCGTACGGAAAAGAACGATCTCTACGGCGCGCTGACGGATCGCGAAGTGACCGACATGCTGACCGACAAGACCCGCCCCGGCGGCTACATCTTGTTTTATACGAAGTCCTTCGCCTTCGACACGGCCGCCAAGGTCATCGCCGAATGGGAAAAGGAAGCCAAGGTCGAGAAAATCGGCATGTACGAGACGCTGCTGGTCTATCGCAAGACCGCCTGAAACAAGGGACTGCTCTTCCTTCTCCCGCAAGCGGGAGAAGGAAGAAAGATCCTAAATATGCTCGACCGAAACGATCCCCGGAATAGCCTTGATGGCGCCGGCGATTTGCGGGCTTACGGAATAGCGGCCCGGTAGTTTCACTTCAACTTCGCTGCGTTCTGCATCAAGCATCACGACAAGCGACACCTCGCCCTCACCCTTCACGGCGAGACGCTGCGCCAGCGAGGCCAGCGGAGCGTGATCGCGCACGAAAATCCGCAGGCCTTTTTGAACGCGATTGGCGGCCTTATCCAGCGGCTCTACGGTGACGATGCGGGCGCGCACGTCCTCGCCCTCCACCGTTCCCTGCAAGGTGACGAGCACGACTGAGCCCTTCTCCAGCATGTCGCGATACTGGTTCAGACCCTCCTGAAACATGATCGCCTCATATTGGCCAGACGCATCCGACAGCGTCATAATGCCCATCTTGTTGCCGGTCTTTGTGCGTCGCTCCTGCCGGTCCAGCACCGTGGCCGCAAGCCGCGCGGATGAAGCGCCTTTCTTCACGGCGCGCACAAAATCGGTCCAGCGTTCCACCCGCAAGCGTTGCAACACGTTCTCGTAATCATCGAGCGGGTGGCCGGACAGGAAGAAGCCCACGGCCTCAAACTCGCGGCGCAGACGCTCGGACGGCGCCCAGCCGGACGGGCGCGGCAGGTTTAACGGCTCGGGGGCGTCGCTGGCGCCAAACAGGCCGGACTGTCCAGCCAAAGCCTCCGCCTGCGTGCGATTTCCCACCGCCAGAATAGTCTCAACGCCGCCGAACGCGCGCGAGCGTTCGGGCTCCAGTTCATCAAAAGCGCCTGCGGCGGCCAGGCTTTCGAGAACCTTCTTGTTCACTTCGCGCGGGTTCAGACGGCGCGCAAAATCGGCCATGTCTGCAAAAGGCTTGACGCCGCGCGCGGCAACAAGCGCCTGCGCCTGCCCTTCCCCAACGCCCTTCACGGCGGAGAAAGCGTAGCGAATGAGCCACCCGCCCTGCCCGTCCGGCTGCACCTCAAAATCGACGCCCGACTTGTTGATCGACGGCGGTTCG
>CANJPM010000328.1 GCA_947476075.1 Beijerinckiaceae bacterium | reverse complement strand
TGCGTCAGCCCCACAATCACATGCGATATCAGAGCTGGAACCTGCTCAACGACCCTACGATGTTTGGCCTTTTTGACATCGTGTTCTGCCGGTACGTGTTGATCTATTTCGACCTAGCCACGCGTAACCATGTGTTGCGGAACATCGCCCGCGTCCTCCGGCCACGCGGGCTCATATATCTTGGTGGCATGGAAGGGGCAGTAGACGATACGTGCGAGTTGGTTGCGATTGCTGGTGTTCCCGGTGCGTATCGCCGAAGATGATGCAACGACGGACGGGCTTGATCGGCCACCTGCCTCGGACTACCCCGGCTGAGAAATGAGGAGCGCCGCCTCTCAGGGCGCCAATCACCTTGTATGGCGTCCCACCGCGCAGGCGCCTATTTCAAAGCATTACGCGCGGCCGCAACGACATGCTCCGGCGCATGGACCACATCGTGCACGATCTTTGCAATCTCATCCCCACTGATAGGATCGAGGTCAACCTGCGCCCTCTTGGCGTCGCTCACGAATTCGGCGTCTCTTAGAGATTTGGCTAAACCCTCGCGCAAGTGCTGCACGCGCGCGCTGGGCACGCCCGGCGGTGCAAGATAGGGCTGCCCCAATTCTGCGGGAGCGGA
Organism: Beijerinckiaceae bacterium; assembly: GCA_947476075.1. Classification (GTDB taxonomy): domain Bacteria; phylum Pseudomonadota; class Alphaproteobacteria; order Rhizobiales; family Beijerinckiaceae; genus Terripilifer. The sequence continues at coordinate 2,942 of CANJPM010000328.1, read as the reverse complement.
AATGAGCGCCAGAACGCGCCGTTCATCGTCGTTGCGCGCAAGCTCGGTGAGCAGCGGCACATCAGGAATATCCTTGTCACGCCGCGATCCAACCTGGGCGAAGAAGACAAGGCGCTGCTCGTCCAGCCATTTCTGGAAGCCAGCGGAGATAGAGGCAAGGCTCCCCGAGCGAGCGTTGATCTCCCCGCGCTCCATCGCCAAAAACACTTCCGTCGAACTCTTGTAGCCGTTCACGATCCTGAATTTCGCGCCGAGCATGTTGTTCATCACCGTTGGATAAATGGCGATGGAGGAGCCAGGCCCCGTGCTGCCGACGACAAGCTCCTTAACTCGCAGCTCCTCAAGGGTCAGCACGCCAGCGGTGCGGAAGGCGAACACCGCCTCGTTGCGCCCACCCGTGGAGCCAAGCCAGTTGAACTTGCTGGCGTCGAACCGCACGCCGCGGCCGTCGAGCACCTGATTGAGCGGCACTGCGTTGTTGAAGACCGCAATGCTCGTGCCGTCCTTGGGCGCGACCTCGTACATGTAATTGGCGGCGAGCATATTGCCGGCGCCGGGCATGTTAACCACGACGACATTGGGCGCTCCCGCAAGGTATTTGCCGATGTGGCGTGCAGTGAGACGGGCGACCAGATCATAGACACCGCCCGGCCCTGTGCTGGTAACGATGGTGATCGTCTTGCCCTTGTAGAAATCCTCCTGCGCGACCGCTGGCGCTGCAACGGCGACGGCGAGGACTGCCGCAAAACCAGTGACGCGTATACCCCGTGATGCACACATGACGTTCTCCACGACGCGAGCAGGAATAATCAGACGCAAACAAGCTGGGAAATACGTTCGGCGACGTCTACGTCGCGGCCCAGTTCGCAGCGCACGGAGCGCACGCGATAGGATTTCGGGTCGAGCCCCATCGGGGGCTTGCCCTCGGCCTGATCGCGCAAAGCCTGCAAAAGCAGGCGGCGCAATTTCACGATGGCGGCATCGCCCGCGAGCAGATATTCGCGCGAACGATCTACGATGGGCCCCATGGATTCCTGAATCGCGCAATCTTGCGTGCCAAAGCCCTTGATGCCGGTGAAAGACTTGCCGGAGGCCTGCAGCGCGCGATCTATCAGGTAATCGTTCGACTTGTTGCGGATCGCGTGGTCGGAGCCCGGGCTATTTTCAGTATGGATCCAGGAGCCCTCGACGCAGCGGTCAATCTCGGCCTGCGTCAGCGGCGCATCGGCCTTGAAGTCGATGCTGTAGAGCATCGTGTTTTCATCATCGATGGGCACCCACATATGAGCCGCGTGCGGCCGCGTGGAGATAATCTTGTGGAACGGCATCAACATGATGTTCAGGTTCCAGGCGATGTTGGCGCCGCCGAGATCGCGCCCCGTGGCGACGACGAAGCCAAAATCTGTGGCCGACACCTCGTAATGGGTCGGCACGACGTTACGGCTGGGGTCAGGATTGTCGCCCTTGTGCAGAAAGCTCAGATGCGGCGCATCAAAGCCCCCTTCAAGCGCCTGAAGCCAATTGCACTCCTGCACATGGCGCGATGCGTAGCGATGGGATTCCGGGATCATCGTCCATTCAAGATCGGGGAATTCAGGCTTCAACTCCGGCGGACCCATATAGGTCCACACCAGCCCAGCGCGTTCGATGCAGGGATAGGACTTGATCTTCAGATCACGCTTGACGCCCGCAAGCTGTTCGACAGTGGTGTTGGGCGGAACGCATGGTGCATCCACGCAGGCGCCGTTCACGTCGAACTTCAGCCCATGATAGACGCAGCGCAGGCCGCCCTCCTCATTGCGCCCGAAGTACATCGAGGCGAGACGATGGGGGCAGAATTCGTCGACCAGACCAGGACGGCCCTGCGTGTCGCGAAACAGAACGAGCTGCTCGCCCAGCAGTTTTACCCGCAATGGCGCCGAATCCGGCTCCTCGATCTGCGACGCGAAAGCAGCGGGGATCCAGTAGCGACGCATGAGCGCGCCCATTTGCGTACCAGGGCCCACGCGCGTGATCAGATCGTTATTCTCGCGGGACAGCATGCTCCACTCCGTTATCGCCGTCTTGAATTATGGTCGTGCGTTCATGCCTGCGTTTTTGCCTGCGTGCATCGCTTGTGGTCAGGTGAAGTCGTAACCTTCCTTCACCACGAATTCGAGCAGGAAGGGCTTGCCCTTTTGAGTCACGGCTATTGCGTCCCTGATCGCGCCGGCCACATGAGACGGCTTGTCGACGCGCGCGGACGAAACGTTGAGCGCATCGGCGAGCTTGGCGTAATTGCCCCCCACATCGATGGCGTTGTATTTTTCCGTGGACGTCTGCATGACGTCGCGCTCCGCCGCCATGACCGAATTATTGAAGACGATGGTGAGTATGGCGATGCCATTGCGCGTCGCCGTTTCAAGATCCATCCCGGTCATGCCGATAGCCGCATCGCCCATGACGTTGATGCAGAGTTTTTCAGGCGCAGCGATTTTGGCGCCCATGGCAAGGCCAAGGCCGTGGCCGAGCTGCGTGGTCTTGCCCCACCCAAGATAAGTCCCAGCGCGAGTAGTCTCCCAGAACGGCAGCAGCTGCTTGCGCGGACTGCCTGAATCATGGGTGATGATCGTCTCGTCTCTGTCGACCGCGTTCATCAACTCGCGGATGACGCGATATTGATTGATCGGAATTTCCTCCGACCCAAGCTGATGCTCCCAATCCTTGAGCCATTCGGCCTTGATGGCGGCGATCTGCGTCGAAAGATCGGACATGCGCGCGCCGTCGCTGCGGCCCTTCTGGCGCGCGACCTCCGCTATCAGCGCGTCGAGCACAAGCTGTGCATCGCCTGCAAGGCCGAGGTCGCAACGAATGTCCTTGTTCACGTCATTGGGATCGTTCGTCGAGTGTATAATCGTCTTGCCAAAGGGCAGCGCCGGGCCAAACGACGTGCGCGACAAACT
>CANJPM010000327.1 GCA_947476075.1 Beijerinckiaceae bacterium | reverse complement strand
TATCCACTGGTTCGAAACCCTGGCCGAGGCACAACGCCTAATTGAGGCTTGGAGGATCGATTATAATGAAAGCCGTCCTCACATGGCTTTTGGCAACAAAACGCCGGCAGAATGTCTGTTGCGCGCAATCCCTTCGCTGTCGGCGCAGGGTAAATAGGCCGCTGAAAACTAACGCTGGATATGGACCACCAATCCCAAGCGCCTCAACCAAATCGTCAACTAACATAACAACCGGATCACATCATGGGGGTGGCCAATATTCGAGTCGATAACCTTTGATTATGAGCTCGGGACACATCGGTATTTTTCCTTTCTGATCGCCGCGGCTATTGTAAGTCGCATGCCATGAAACGGGCATATCGGGGGAGATACTGATGCCGGAACAGGCTATATTGGCATGCTGCATCGCCTCCTTGATCTTGCCGGCCCGCTCTTTTGATGTGGAACTCATCTGTCGTTTCCATGAGCACGAAGCCTTCTCATCCGTGAGGATCGCGCAATGAACCCGTCGTGCACTGTCCGGTGCATGATCGGCGCGGCATTTCTGTTTGCGGCGTTTACTCATGCTTTAGCCGACGAAATCAATACTTTTTATTCCGGGCGGATACTCTCTATGGTCATCCCGACCAGCCCCGGTGGCGATGTGGACGCGCGCGCGCGCCTTGTCGCTCGTTTCATGGGGAGGCATATCCCCGGCAAGGCGATCATCGTTCCGCGCAACATGCCGGGCGCAGTTGGGTTGCAGGCGGCGAACTGGCTTCATGCTCTGGCGCCGCGTGACGGAACTATCATCCAAGCCGTGATGCAAAGCATGCCAACCCACCAGCTTCTGGACGGTAGAGGCGTGCAGTTCGACGCGCGGGAATTCAATTGGATCGGCAACACCAGTGACGAGCCCAACACAGTTGTGGCGTGGAGCGCAACGGGCGTTAGAACAATCGATGACGTCAAGCATCGTGAGGTCGTCGTCGGCGCTCCCGGGACATACACAAACTGCGTCTTCTACCCGTTGCTAATGAACGCACTTGTGGGAACGCGATTCAAGATCATCTCCGGATACCCTGGCGGCAACGAAGTGAATCTCGCGATGGAGCGGGGCGAAGTCGGCGCACGCGGATGCCAAGCATTATCAGCATGGTCGAGCACAAAGCCCGAATGGATAAGCGAGGGGAGGATCTCGATTCTCGTGCAGGTTCGTCGCGCGCGCAGCCCAGAATTACCCGACGTGCCGCTGCTGACGGACCTTGCAAGCAACGACGACGACAGAAAGATACTCGCGTTCATGTCGATGGATAATTCTTATGGCCGCCCGTTCGCCACAGCGCCTGGAACTCCAAGGGATAGGGTCATGACTCTGCGACGCGCCTTCGACCGAACCATGGCGGATGAGGAACTTCAGCATGAGGCCGAAAAAATGGCTCTAAAACTAACGCCTTCGACCGGCGAGGAGGTGCAGGAAGTCATCGATCAGGTGTTCGCCACGCCGCGTGAAGTGATCGAAAGAACAAAGGCGATTCTTGCTGAGGCGTCTCTAGTCCAGCGAGCGAAATGAGCACATCACCGGGGCGGGTCGGAGACAGGGAGAAACGGATGAGCATTGAGACGAAAACGGATGTCGACAAATTGCATGGCGCAAAGGTGATTGAGCAGATCAAGGCGGCAGGCGTCAAATACATCCTGTCTGTTCCGGATCTTCACACGTCTTCCGGCCTGCTGAGGCCAATCGCCAATGATGGTGAATTCGAGCACATTCGCGTCTGCAAGGAGGACGAGTGCCTCGGTGTTGCAGCTGGATTGACCTACGGGAACCTCCGTTCTCTCATGCTCGTCCAGTACACGGGATTCCTCTACGCGATGAATGCGATTCGCGGTGTGGCTATTGAGCAGAAGCTACCAATCTGCATGATGATTGGCATGCTTGGAAAGGAGCCCGGCGTTCCACCGACGCAATCGCGGCGCTTCGGGTTACGCATCATAGAACCCATACTCGACGTCATGGGTATCACGCGCACGTGCATCGAGAGTGATGCCGACGTGCACAGGATCGCGCCGGCGATCGACGAGGCATGGCGTCTTTCGCGGCCTACGGCCATCCTGATTGGCGGACGACCGGAGTGAAGCTGATGATGAATCGCAAACAAGCCCTCGAAATGCTGGCGGGCCGCATTACCGATCAGATCGTCGTGTCGACCTACTCGACGGCCAGCGAATGGATCGAGATTATGGATAGAGATCTCAACTATTTTTCGGCTGGCGCAATGGGTCTGGCGTCCTCGCATGGCCTAGGATTGGCGCTCGCGTGTCCGGAACGCCGCGTCATCGTCCTTGACGGGGATGGGTCCCTGCTCATGAACCTCGGCACGCTTGTGACGATAGGCAAGGTCGCGCCCCGCAATCTCACTCATCTCGTGTTTCGCAACGGGACCTACGAGGCGAATGGAGGACATCCGACGCCGGGACCCGAGGCGGATTTCGAAGGGCATGCCCGCGCAGCTGGGATTACCAGGGCCTTTACGGCGCGCACCGTGGCGGAATTCGAAGAGCGGCTCGATTACGTTCTGAATGAGGATGGACCGGTTTTTGGGTGCGTTGCAGTCGAGCAAGGCCCCCTCGGTCCACGCAGCTACAAGGATATGTACAAGGCGGAACGTAGGGCGGCGTTGCGGGCGGTGCTGAGCGCTTAGTTGGAAAGGCGACGCAGATGTCGAGAGTGCCCGCAGGGTCATGGGATGCGCACGTTCATGTTTTCGGGCCCGCCGATAAGTACCCTGTTTGCAATCGAGACGCGCTCTATCATCCGCCCGCCGAATGCGATGTGATTGCGCTTGAGGCGCTTCACGGCGCGATCGGCTTCCATCATGCCGTTCTTGTCCAACCAACTGTATATGGACCGGACCATCGGCTACTTTTCGACATCTTGAAGAGCGCCCCGCCAGGCCGCTATGTCGGCGTCGCAATCGTCAACGACGCGATCAGCGACCGTGAGCTTCTATCGATGCATGAGGCGGGGATTCGCGGTGCACGCTTCAACTTTGGGCGTAAGTTCAAGCTTGGGCCGTCCCCGGATGAGTTTCGCCGAACGCTTGAGCGTCTTCGCAGCCTTGGCTGGTTCGTGAAGATATTCGGGTATGGCGACGACTTCATGGCCGTGGCGGATGAGCTCATGAGCATCGACTGCATGGCCGTCATCGATCATATTGGCGGGCCAGAGATCGAAAGCGGAATTGAATCCGAAGGTTTTCAATTCTTGCTGGATCTTCTCAGGCGGCCGAACTGGTGGGGCATGTTGTCCAACGGCGACACACGCTCAAAGAAGGGCAGTCCGTGGACCGACGTCACGCCGTTCGGTAGAGCGTTCTATGAGGCCGCGCCGGATCGTTGCTTGTGGGGATCGGACTGGCCGCATGTTCATCGCTTTGTCACCCCGGGCGGGAGTCACCAAGATTACGGTCTCGACCACAAGCTTGACCAGCTTACCCTTCTGCGGCGATATCTTCCGGACGAAAAGTGCCTCGCAAAGGTGCTGGTGGACAATCCCGCGCGCTTTTTCGAAAATCTTCGAACTGGTCTCCGGTAGAACAGCGCATGCG
>CANJPM010000326.1 GCA_947476075.1 Beijerinckiaceae bacterium | reverse complement strand
TTGCCGCGCTCCGAATAGGATATCTGATCAGGCGACGTTCGCCCTTTCGCGGCGCCGTTGACGATGTCGAGATACGTCGTCGTGCGCTCCGGGGGGAACATCGCGCCATGCCCGCGCCGTCCCGGGATCTTGCGCTTGAACCCGGTGTCAACGTCTGGACGAGCCGCATAGGTATAGTACTCGTCGTCAACGCCCTTCTCGTCGGCGCCCCAAGGCGTGGTCGCGTTCCCGAAACGCATGTAGACGTCGATACGGTCGAGAACTGCACGATCCTTGATTCCGTCGCCGGTGCCCGGCGCGACCAGATGCGTGCCCTTTTCCAGCAAGGGCCCGTTGACGATGAGCACTGCGGAATCGGTTAGCGCGGCCGTGATGTCGGCTCCGCGATAAATCTCTTCTGGGGTATCGCAGGCCTTCGCCTCGATGCCATATTTCTCAGCCATCTCCGCCGCAAAACGCTCCCTGTTAGCCCTCGTCGGGCTGTATACCTGCAGGCGCTTGATGCTGGGCCGCACATGCATGAAGGCTTCCATGTGGGTGCGCGACATGCCACCCGATCCCAGCATGCCAATAACATCTGCGTTTTCCTTGGCGAGATATCTGACGCCAAGACCACCGTCAGCGCCAACGCGGGTGAGTTGCGTTAGACCATCGTTGAGGATCGCCAGAGGCTCGCCCGTCTCGCTGTTCGTCAGGAAGATGAGCCCGCAATAGGTGCCGGGCTGCATGCAGTATTTTTCCTGCGTGCGCGCGCCGTTGTATTCCTGCTCGTAGATGATGTCCGACTTCATTCTGATTGCGAAATAGCCGCTCGTGGACCCGCCTTCGACGCTGCTCCACTGATAGACCTTGCCAGGCTTCTTGGTGGGAATTTGCAAGTCTGTTCGCGGCTTGCAGACGGCCTCGGCAGTTGCAAGCTCGCGATACGCCACATCGAGCGCCTCGATGGCGTCGCCCATCGTCAAAAGTTCCGCAACGTCCGAATTGCTGATGATGAGCATGTGTATCAATATCCCTTTGTCGGCTTTCGCTCTGGCACGCTTGATGAGACGTCCGCTCTGTTCAAGACGCTTCGCAGGTTAATCCAGCTTGGTGAGACGCTGTGCATGGTCGATGACGTGTCGGTCGAAGGATGCGGTTCTTGCAACAATCCTCTCCATCTCCTCGCCCGTAACCGGATCGATCTCGACCTGCAGCTTCCCAGCGTCTGATATGAAGTCTTTGTCCTGAACCATTTTATCGAAGGCGCGGCGTAACGCGGCCAGCCGCTCTGCTGGAACGTCCGGCGGCGCGATCAACGGCCATGCAGCGGCCTGGGGGATGAAGATGAGCTCCATCGCCTTCCGATCCAAATCGTTCCGGGCGAATTGCATGATGTTGGGCACGTTCGGGAGATCGCTTGCGTTCTCGAGACCCATCTGGAGGATGATCCGGATCTTCTTTTCGTCAAGCCATTGTCTCGACCGGCTCTTCACACTTCCCCATGACCATCCGAAGCGCCCGTCAACTTCAGTCGTTTCCATCGCCTTCAGGATGTTGTTGCCTCCGGGATAACCCGTCACCACGCGCAACTGAGTGCCTGTGAGTTCCTTGAACATCATCGGAAACCGTCCCGTATCATCAGCGGCGCTAGTCGCGCCGAGCGCGATCTGCCGGTCCTGAAGATCCTTCAGCGAATAATACGGTGTCGTATGCCAGACCGCGCCAACGGATACCTCCTTGCTTGTGGAGCCTATCGACGTCAATCGGCGGGGATCATACTTTGCCTTGTCGGGGCTAAAGAGAGGCTCAATCGAGTATGCGCGGCTGACCATACCGAAGACAGAACCGTCCTTGGGCGCGACGGAGTAAAGGTAAAGCGTCGCATTGATGCTTCCTGCGCCAGGCATGTTCTGCTGGACAAGCAGCGGATTTCCGGGAATGTGTTTGCCCATATGCCTCGCGATCAGTCGCACAGTCGTGTCGTAACCTCCACCGGGCGCGTAGCCGACGATCACAGTGACCGTCCTTCCCTTGAAGAAGTCCTCAGTCGCATGCGAAGGGGCGGAACAGGCGAGTGCGAGGATGAGAAACATCCCCTTGATGACTGAATTCATTGTTTCCGCCCCCAACGTTTGATCCGACGCTTTAAATGCAGCGGCTCTCCTAGTCGCGAATGTCTTGCAGAAGCCAATCTCTTGGAATTTGCTGCCCAAGTCCGCGCTCCTTCGCCAGCTCGTAAATGCGGCCGGCAAGCGCCCAGAATTGCGCGCCCTGCAGATTTCCGCGCTCGGAATACGAAGTCTGATCTGGCGACGTGCGGCCACGTCCGGTGCCATTGACGAAGTCGGCATAGGTGATCGTGCGTTCAGGTCCGAAGGAGGCGCGGTTGCCACGGTGTCCCTTCGTTTTTCTCACGAAGCCGGTATCGATGTCGGGACGCGCCGCGTAAGTGATGTACTCGTCGTCGATGCCAAAATCGCCAGCGCCCCACGGGGTCGTTGCGTTGCCGAAGCGGAAGTAAAGATCGATCTTGTCGAGAACTGTTCGATCACGAATTCCACCGCCATTGCCCGGCGCCACGAGATGAGCGCCCTTTTCGATCAGGCTTCCATCAAGGACGGAAACAGCCGAATCCGTCAGAGCTGCAACGATATCCGCTCCACGATAAATCTGCTCGGCGCTGTCGCAGATCTTGACTTCGATTCCATACTTGTCAGACACCATGGCGCCAAAGCGGTCACGATTTGCCTTGGTCGGGCTGAAAACCTGCAAGCGCTTCAAGCCGGGGCGCACGTACATGAACGCTTCCATGCACGTGGTCGACATTCCTCCTGATCCGAGCATGCCGATAACTTCGGCGTTTTCTTTTGCAAGGTATTTGACGCCGATGCCTGCGTCAGCGCCTACGCGCGTGAGCTGCGCAAGTCCGTCATTCATCAGAGCAAGAGGTTCGCCTGTCTCGCTGCTGGTCAAAAAGATCAGGCCACAGAATGTTCCCGGCTCGATGCAGTACCATTCCTGCGTGCGTGCGCCGTTATACTCCTGCTCAAACATGATGTCGGATTTCATGCGGATAGCGAAATAACCCGCTGTCGATCCTCCCTCAACGCTACTCCACTGATAAACCTTACCGGGCTTGGAGGTCGGAATTTGCATGTCGATCTTCGGGCGGCAAACTGCATCGGTGCTGACGAGTTGCCGATAGGCCATGTCCATGCAGTCGATGGCTGCGCCCATCGTGAGGACTTTTGCCACATCGCCATTGCTTATGATGAGCATAACTTTTTCCTACCCCGTCAATAAATTATCGTTTTTCAACTTAGCTACGAATGGGCTGTCCAGAAAATGATCAGCCACCACTGCCTAGTCTAGTTTGAATGTTAGTTCATGGATTGCCTGGGCGCTAGTACCAAATATCTGAAGTGAGTGAGTCCTATTTGTACTATCGCGGTGTGTTTCGCCGTGCTTCAAGAGGTGCCGTCGCGGGAGTGGTTGGAATTAGCCGACGCGATCTCCAGTTTCATGAAGTTATCTGATCATGCGGCGAGGTCAATGGGTTGATCGGATGGCTTGTCGGCGAGGGTCTTCCAGCCATCGACTTTGCGCATCGTGATCTGCCCTGA
>CANJPM010000325.1 GCA_947476075.1 Beijerinckiaceae bacterium | reverse complement strand
GGAGCGATCCGTGAAATCTGGAATTTCCTGACGCGATTTGATGCCGCGACGCACGCGCTCGGCGGCCTCCGCCAGACGGCGCATCGGCTCGGCGATGGTGCCCGCCAGAAACAGCGACAAAATCAGCATCACGCCTGCAAACACCAGAAACACGCGGATCATAGCCCAGCGTTCAGAGGCGATGATTTTGTCGATATCGCCGCCCTGCGTCGACAACAGCAGGACGCCGCGCACGACGCGAAAGCGCTGCACGGGGGCGGCAACCGAGATGATCGTCTCGCCGCGCGCATTCACGCGCACCACTGATTCCGTTTCTCCGCCAAGAGCTTTTTGCACTTCCGGATAGGCGCGTCCATTGCCCAGTCCAATATCCTGATAGAGCGGCAGATTGGCGCCGCCGACGGAATTTTTCAGCCAGGTCCAGAATTGCCGCGCCGCGCTGGCGGGCCGGTCGTCGACTCCGGCTGGCAAATCGAAGCGCAGAATCGTTGAGCGCTCGGTCATCGAGCGCGAGTCGAGCAAGAGATAGCCGTCGCGATCGTAGATGCGCGCCAGCGTGCGCGTCGGCCAAACAAGCCGGCGCAGCACAGGCCCGATCTGGTCCGGGTTGATCGAAAATTCGAGCTGCGTGTCGTCGTCTTCGTTGGGTCCGTAGCTTTGGCCCGGCGCGAGTTGCAACAATTTCTCGGGATCGAGCCGGATAGCATCCGTCTCCACCGTCGCCGAGCCGGCAACAGCGGCAGCGATAATCTCACCTTGTGTTTTCAGGCTCTGCATGCGCGCGGCGATCAGACCTTCGCGAAACTGGTTGAGGTATAAAAACCCCAACAGCATGAGCAGAAGCCCGCCGAGATTGAGAAACACGATGCGGCGGGTGAGCGAGGACGAAAACGGCGCCATCAGCGCGCGCCGCAACGGGCGCGTGCGGTCGCTCAAGCTGGCGCGTCGCGGCGCGCTCTCGCGGTCTGGCTCTGCTTGCCGGGCGTCAACGCTCATGCGCCCTCTATAGCCTGCGAGCGGGCGCAAGGTGAACGGAAAAGAGCTGATGAGCGCAATCGGGCTTAAGCCTCGCGGAAGCGATAGCCTACGCCATAGAGCGTTTCGATCATCTCAAAATCATCGTCAACGACCTTGAACTTCTTGCGCAGGCGCTTGATGTGGCTGTCGATGGTGCGATCGTCGACATAGACCTGATCGTCATAGGCGGCGTCCATCAGCGCGTTGCGGCTCTTCACGACGCCGGGGCGATGGGCGAGCGCCTGCAGGATCAGGAATTCCGTGACGGTCAGCGTCACCGGTTCGCCCTTCCAGGTGCAGGTGTGACGTTCGGGATCCATGCGCAACAGGCCGCGATCCAGAATGCGCGCTTCAGATTCCTTCTGCGAGGCGGCTTCCCTGGGGTTGGCGCGGCGCAGGATCGCCTTGACGCGCTCAACCAGAAGTCGCTGCGAGAAGGGCTTGTGAATGAAATCGTCGGCGCCCATTTTGAGGCCGAACAATTCATCGATCTCCTCGTCTTTGGAGGTCAGGAAAATCACCGGCAGATCGGACTTCTGGCGCAAACGGCGCAGAAGCTCCATCCCGTCCATGCGCGGCATCTTGATGTCGAAGATCGCAAGATCGGGCGGATTGGTCTTCAAACCATCCAGAGCGCTTGCGCCATCGGTATAGGTCTGCACGCGATAGCCTTCTCCCTCCAAAGCAATCGAGACGGAGGTCAGGATGTTGCGGTCATCGTCGACGAGAGCGATTGTGGGCATCAGGTTTCCGATCTTGCGCGCCAGACGGCGCTTTTGCGGCTTCCCGCGGAAACTGGGTTCTTATATAGGCGCAAATGTGGCGAAGGCGAACAAAGCGCGCAAGGCGCTCTGGATTTGTGGGCGGCATCCCCCAAAGGCGCCCAACCGAGTGGGCGTAATTGCTCCGCAGTTTCAGCGGGGAAGCGAATGCATCCGGGTTGAGCGCGGCGCGTGCGCAGGCTAAGAGTGCGGTCCCCATCCTGCGGGCTCGCTTTAGCCAGACGGTCGCCTCATGCCCTTGTCCTCCGCCACCTCCTACGTCCTCACTCTGTCCTGCGCCGACCGGCCGGGAATCGTGGCCTCAGTCTCGACCTATCTGTTCGAGTGCGGCTGCAACATTCTCGACGCCCAGCAATTTGACGATGTCGCCACGGGCCTGTTCTTCATGCGCGTGACCTTTGACGCCGAGACTTCAGGAGAGGCTTTACGGGGCGGATTTGAGCCGATTGCAAGCCGTTTTGCGATGAGCTGGATCATGCGCGACGTCGCCAATCGCAAGCGGGTGATGATTCTGGCCTCCAAATTCGACCATTGCCTCGTCGATCTCGTTTATCGCTGGCGCATTGGCGAATTGCCGATGGACGTAGCCGCCATCGTCTCCAACCATTCGCGCGAATCCTATTCCAATATCGATTTCACAGGCCTCGACTTCCATCACCTACCCGTCACCAAACAGACGAAGCTGGAGCAGGAAAATCAGATCTGGGATCTCATCAAGCAGACACGCACCGACGTCGTCGTGCTGGCGCGCTACATGCAAATTCTTTCGGACGGGCTCACCGCAAAGCTCGCCGGGCGCTGCATCAACATCCATCATTCGTTCCTGCCCGGCTTCAAGGGCGCAAGCCCCTATACGCAGGCCCATGTGCGCGGCGTGAAGCTGATCGGCGCCACAGCCCATTACGTCACCGCAGATCTCGACGAAGGTCCGATCATCGAGCAGGATGTGGAGCGCATCACCCATCGCGATACGCCCGAAGACCTCGTGCGCAAGGGCCGCGACATCGAGCGTCGCGTGCTCGCGCGCGCCTTGCGCTGGCATCTGGAGGATCGCGTGGTGTTGAACGGCCGGAAGACCGTAGTCTTCAACGATTGACGTTGTGGATTTAGTTGGACCGCAGGGTCCACGCGTCGAGTCCGTCGCCGGGCGAGCCCTCATCGCCTGAATCAATATCTGCGAGTTCGTCGCTCGACAGGATCTCCAGAAATTCGAACCCGGTCGCTTCGCTGTATTGACCCTCGACCGTTCCGTCCCGGCTAAACGCAACCAGCGCGTTTGGCGCTCCTAGCGCGATGCGCTCCTGCTGCAAAGCGCCCACGCTTCGGCCATGATCGCTCAATCCCGCGATTATTGGCGCTGTTCCGGCTATACGGATACGCGCGCCGTCTTTCTTCACCATCGCAAACAGCCGCGCGGCGGCGCGTGGCGCAAGACGAATGCAGCCGTGCGAGGCGGGGCGGCCGAGCTGACGCACGGAATCTGTGCCGTGGATGGCGAACCCGCCGTGAAAGAAGATGGAATGGGGCATCGGCGCCATCGCGTATTTGCGCGAATAATGCATCTTGCGCAGGCTTTGCGGCCGGAATTCTCCGCGTGGCGTGCGATAGCCTTTGCGCCCGGTGGAGACGGGCCAGACGTAGCGCTCGCCGCGCTCGTTGGAGACCGTCATTTGTTGGCGCCCGACGTCGATGTCGATCTGCACCTTGGCGAAGGCCTGCTGACTGGCGCACGCCAGGCAGGCAAGAACGAGAAATCCGGCCAACGCACTTTGTGTTGCAAAACGCATGACGCATGACCCTTGATCG
>CANJPM010000324.1 GCA_947476075.1 Beijerinckiaceae bacterium | reverse complement strand
CGTTACCGCAGGAGCTGTGCGACGAAGTCTGCGCTCGATTAGTTGCGATTATCGAGTAAAACTCCATCAGTTAAGGCTATGTAGATATTGGCGGGAAAGAACCGTGGCTGAGGCAATCAGATGCTGGTCGTTCGGCTGACGTCGATCAATTCGTCATTTTACCTAATGCCTAATTATGCTATTTTTTGCTATACATACGATTTGGCGTCAGGAGACCCAATCATGAACATGAATATATCTCTTCCAGACGAGCTGGCGGAATACATCAAGGGCAAGGTCTCTGCTGGCCGTTACAGCTCATCCAGCGAGGTCGTAAGGGAAGCCTTGCGCCTTATGGAGCGGGTTGAGCAGCGAGAGTTGGAGAAGCTGCAATACCTGCGTCAAGCTTGGCAGCAGGGCATCGACAGTGGCGATGCGGGTGAGGTCGACTTCTCGGCTTTGAAGCAAGAGGCCAGAAACATCCTAGCATCCAAGGCGCTCTGAGTTGGCGCGTATATCTTTCACCAAAGAGGCGCGGCAAGACCTCCTCGATATTTGGCTTTATGTAACTCCCCGCAATGGAGAGGCTGTAGCTGACCGTGTCTATAGCCAGATAGAGGCCACATGTCGCTCGCTGGGAGCCCATCCAGAATTAGGAAGAGCACGGCCCGAAATTTCAAATGATGCCCGTTCAATCGTCTCCGAAAGGTGGCTGGTGCTCTACCGAATTGACAACGAAATAGTCCAGATAGTCCGCATCATGGATGGCGTCCGCGATATCACCAGGATTAATTGGCCTACCTAATCAGCAAGTGTACTTTGTACTTTCTGATGGTACTCGCTTCTCTCAGTTGACATCGTCGCCGTAAATCTTCCGTTTAGAGAAGGAGCGGCCTGTGGGGAGTTCCAGCGAGCGGAAAAAACCGAGCAAGCAATCACCACACGTCGTATCCCGGCATAGAATTCCACTGTTAACATCCTACCAGCCCCCCGTGCCATTCAAAGCCATAAAGAGGGCCTAACAGGACCGATACACTTTTAAGCCGAGATTAAAGCCAGTTCAGTGGTACACATTGTCACTGCTGTTTATACTGCAAGATCGCCGCTTAATATAAACCGCAAGATGAGGCTAAAACTCCGCTAATCTAAGCCGCAATCTGAGCCAAATGTTCTGACGACTGACAGAGCGTGACGGTCTGAGGAGCACGCGAGCCCCCCAAAACCGCCCATAGTCCCTTATTTCATCTTGAGGCCGGCTGACTCAATGAGCGCGCCTACGCGCTTTGTTTCTTCCTGCAGGGCCGTAGTGAAGGCCTGCGGGCCGGAGCCTATGGCCTCCACCCCAAGAACGGTAAGGCGCTGGATGATCTCGGGCTCACGGGCGATTTCGGCGCTTTCAGCCGCAATCCTGTCAACAATCGCGTCCGGGGTCTCCGTGCGCGCGTACATCCCGATAATCACCGCATAATCATACCCCGGGACCTTTTCTGCGATCGAGGGAAGATCAGGCGCGAGGGTCGAGCGCTTGGCGCCGTTGGCAGCCAGCATCTTCACCGTCTTGGCCTCATTGGCGCCGATCAGCGAAGGATAGGCAGAGAACAGCGCATCCACGTGCCCCCCCAGAAGCGCCGGGACCGATTCACCCGTGCCCTTGAAAGGAACATGCGTCGCATCGAAATTAAGCCCGCGGGCCATCGCGACCATGGACAGGTGATGATTGCTGCCCACGCCGCTGGAGCCGTAGTTCAACTTGCCCGGATTGGCGCGGACATAGGTCAGAAATTCATCCAGCGTGTTAGCGGGCACCTTGGGGTGAACGGCCAGAAACAGCGGCGCGCTGGCCAAAAAGCTCACGGCCCGGATGTCTTTCACCGCATAAGACAATTGTGGGTTGATCTGTGGATTAACGGTCCAGATTGCGCCGTCAGTCACAACAAACGTGTAGCCATTGGCTGGCGCCGAGAGCATTCCGGTGACCGCCACTGCGCCGTTGGCGCCCGAGCGGTTCTCCACGATTACGGACTGGCCAAGCCGCTGCTCTAGCCTGCGGCCGAAAATGCGGGCGACCGTATCCGGCAGACCGCCGGCGGGATGGGTGATGATGAACCGGATCTGCTGATTGGGATAAGTGGATGCACCCTGTGCGCGAACCTGGCTGAGCATGGCGGAGCCGATCAGAATGGATGCGGCTGCTGCGATTTTCAAAAATTTTGACGACATTGGGTTCCCCTCCTATCCGGCGGCGTGTGCTTGCGCGCTAAACAGCTTTCGCCACTTCCCGACCGTCCGGTAAGAGGTGATCCTAATCGAAGGCGACCGCGCACGCCAGCCAGACGGCTATCAAGTGGCCGCTACAATAGAAAGCAACGTCGCATGTTGTCTTATCGGCAAGTTCAAGATTTTCTATTGGGGTCAGATGATTATTCTGAAATGCTCTAACCCGCGTTCAGTCCAATGAACGCCATTGCTCTCCTCAACCTTGAACCAGTGAGCAGCATCGGAATCAGATGGCTCTGATGCAATTGTTGTGATGGGGTGCGAGGCTTCTTCACTGGCACGTGTGTGAGGAGAACCGAAGTACATACTGGGTGACCGGTCATCGCTCGAATATCTAAAGGCCCAGATATCTGTTCCGTTGGTCAAAGCACAGGAGATTCGCATCGGCTCGTTCGAATGGTGTCGAGCCATAATTTTGATAATATCTCGCAAAGTTGCCTGTATTGCGTTGATCGGGTTGTGAACAAGCCCCTTGCTCAGTGCCACCAGAAACAAGGCTTCACTGTCTGTTGTGCCTTCTCTATGTGGATAGTGCACATGATCAATCAGGTCTTCGACATCTTTCCGACAGTCGTGCCAATTACCAATTTTTCCATTGTGCATAAAGGTCCAATTTTGCCAAATAAACGGATGACAGTTGCTTCTGTTGACCGCAGTACCCGTGGTGGCGCGAACATGAGCAAAAAACAGCCTAGTCTGTATATGTGCTGAAAGTGAGCGCAGGTTACTGTCATTCCAAGCTGGCAGTATATCTTTAAAAAGTCCTGGTGTGGTGCGTTTGGTGTACCAAGCAACTCCAAATCCATCCCCGTTTGTGACCCATGCAGAATGATTTGCTGCCAAGCTCTGGTTAACAATGGAATGCTCTTGGTGGAAGATCAGGTCTTCAAGGTAAATCTCTGGACCTGCATAAGCAACCCATCTGCACATGTTGACCTCAGGTAAAAATTCTACACGCCCAGAACCCTATCGGGTCTCCAAGTATATTCAAATACTATTATACTTGATTAGATTTTAATAGCTCCGATCAGACCGGGTCCTGAAAAAGCCTTACAGCCATGAGGTTATAGATTTATTTAATAATTTGTAGAAAAATTGCTATTAATAATTACCAGTCTAAAAAACGTTAAAAGCATCCCTGCAGAAGCTGCATAGCCCATTACAGATCAGAACACTCAGAGAACCTTGCTTTGCGACAGCTGACGACCTGCGATATCGTCCGCCTGCACCAGAGGTTCTAGATTGGCCGGCTGCGCAACCCCAACTGGCCTGCCCCCTGAAAAGTGGTCCTCCCTGAAGTATGGCTTTTGAGCCTGATGGAGGACTATTAAATGGCCAGAAAGAAACACAAGGCGGAAGAAATT
>CANJPM010000323.1 GCA_947476075.1 Beijerinckiaceae bacterium | reverse complement strand
GCCCCTCAAGGCCTTTCAGCGCCTTGCGCCATCGGGCGTCGATCTCGATGCGGCAGATCGGCCCGGACACGTGATCTCCCCGCCGCGGGCATTGGCGACGGCTACCCCAGGGCGTGCGAATGGCGCCGATGAAATATAGCTGCGCGTCCCCGCAACCAGCTTTACCGAACTCAATGTTCGGTCATCAAAAGCCGTCCCTCCGGGGACGGCTTTTTGCGTATCCGAACAGCGCATCGATACTTCCACCATCTTAGCGATCTCGCCAACTAGCTCCACCTCGCAGCCGCCCTCTGGGCGAGCATGGATCACGACCTTTTCGATCACGCTGCGGATGATCTGCAGCGCCTCGTCGCGGCTGGCCTCGTCTTCGAGCGCCTCGCGTAACGCAGCAATCTTCTGGCGGTATGCTTCCGCGAGATTGGGGTGCAGGCGGATGGGGCTCGCCGCAGGAGCCGCCATCGCGGCGCTCAGGTCGGCGCGCTCGGCTTCGAGCTTGTCGAGTTTGGCTTGCAGGGATCCCGAGCGCAGGCCGTTGGCTATGGCCTCAATGAGGGCGTCCAATTGGCGCTCGACCGCGGCACGTTTTGCAGCCAGCTCGTCACGACAGGCGGTCTCTTCGGCGCGGCTTCGGTTGATCTCGGCGTTGGCGGCGGAGACAAACTCTTTTACCAGATCAGGCGCCATCAGATTGTGCTGCAACGCCTCGATGACGATGTTTTCTAGGATCGGGCGACGGATGCTCGCCTTGCTGTCGCACAGGCCGTTGCGGTGCGCGCGGGCGCAGCGCAGATAGTCCTGGCCGACCGCCGACATGGGATGACCGCAGGCGCCGCAGACGACGCGGCCGGTCAGGATGTGTTGCGGCCGGCGCTTGGTCCAGAAGCCGCTGTCGCGAAGAGCCGTGGCGGTCGGCGAAGCGGCGATCGCGGCAAGGCGCGTTTGGGTCTGTGCCCAGAGCGCGTCATCGATGATGGCGAGCTCCGGCATCTCCTCGATCTGCCAGTAGGATCGCGGATTCATGCGGGCGACGCGCTTGCCGGTTTGCGGGTCGCGCAGGAAGTGCTGCCGGTTCCAGATGAGGCGCCCGACATAGAGTTCGTTGCGCAGGATGCCGGTGCCGCGCGCTGCATGTCCGCGGATCGTGGTGTCCTGCCAGGGCGCGCCGTTCGGCCCTGGGACCGCCTCTGCGTTCAGCTGCTTGGCGATCTTCATCGGCGAGGAGCCCTTGCAAAACGCCTCATAGATCCGGCGAACGACTTCTGCTTCCGCCGGGACGATGTCACGGCCGCCGCGAATTTTTTCGCCCTGAGCGTCGAACTCGCGCGTGACGCGATAGCCAAAACAGAGCCCGCCTGCAAAACGTTTCTGTTCGATGCGCCCGCTCAGGCCGCGATGCGTCTTGGCCGCAAGATCCTTCAGGAAGAGCGCATTCATCGTGCCCTTGAGGCCAACATGCAGTTCGCTGATCTCGCCTTCGGCCAGCGTGTGCAAGGCGATATCGGCAAAGCGCAGCGTCTTGAACAGCCCCGCGACGTCTTCCTGATCGCGCGACAGCCGGTCGAGCGCCTCGGCGACAATCACCTCGAAAAGCCCGGCGCGGGCGTCGGTGATCATCTGCTGATAGGCCGGACGAAACCGGCTGGAGCCGCTTGTCGCCTTGTCGCTATAGACCTTCACCTCGCGCCAGCCACGCGTCGCACCCAGCTCCCGGCAGACGCGGACCTGATCCTCGATCGAGGCCTCGCGCTGCAGGTCGGAAGAGTAGCGGGCGTAGATGGCAGCGCGCATCAGATGGGTCCTTGTGTGGCGGTATCAGGCGGTTCGTCCATCCATTCCGCCAGAGCGGCGGAATGTCTTTTGGCCGCGTCAATGTGGAGCGCGTGGTTGTAATGCCGGTTCGCGATCTCCGGATCTGCATGGCCCAGAATCGATCCCGTGATCCGGGCGTCCTCGGGATTGTGCCGCACGAGGGTTGTGACGTCGATATCCCGAAACCAGTGCGGCGGGATCGGCTTGCCAAAAGCCTCCTCGGTTCTGCGGCGGAAGACATTGTGCAGGGTGCGCTCGGCGAGTTCGGTGCCGTCCCGCGAGATCCAGAGCGCATCGGTCTGGATGTGCTTGGCCTTGCCGGAGGTCGTGAGCAACACAGGACGGTAGGTCTCGATATAATGCCGCAGGCCGTCCACGAGATGGGGCGTGAGAGGCGCCTCAAGCGACTTCTTGCCCTTGGTCTCCTTGGCTCCGAAGGTCAGAGCTCCGCTTCCTTCCTCCAGAAAGAGATGGCGACCGATCGTGATGGCGGCGAAGTTCTTGATCCGGAACGGCCGACGGATGAGCGTCACAATGGCAATCCCGTCGCGATAGAGCAGCGCGCGTTTGAGCTTGGTGACGCCGTCGGGATTTTTGCGGCTTTTGGCTGGCAGGGTTTGCGCTGCATGCATGAGGCCAAGCCCCAGCTCCTCAATCTGCCAGGCCATCTTGATGCGCTCCAGCTTGTTGCGGCTTGGAATGGCGTCCAGGCGCAGGTTATCGAAGCCGATCTTCAGCCAGTCCCAAGTGGACAGGTGGAGGTGGGGCGTCATGACGCGGACCGCATCATAGAGTTCCTGGGCGCGGTTGTAGGGCGTCCAGCCGGTGTTTGTTTCCTCGACATCGCCCAGATAGGCGTCCACCCGCTCGCGCGTGACGAGGGCCTCGGGTGCCGTCCCCTGAATGGAATATCCCTTCTCGATGTACCAGCCGAGCCAGACGCCCCAGCCATTTGCGGTCTTACGCGTGCTGTGCGGGCGCCAATGGGCCGCAAGGCCAGAGGGCTTGAAGAGCGCCCCGACGAGGAGCGCCTTCGCCCAGCGCTCCTGGTGAGCCGCAGGCCAGAGAGCGAGGGGCAGGGAGTGGGGCTTGAACGCCATGATCAGGCCACTCCCTTCGGCGGCATCATGTAGGAATCGATGATCGCGTCAAAGCGGGTGAAGGCGTCGCGATGCTCAAGCCCGGTGTAGAACAGGGTGGTGGTGCGGATCGATTTATGGCCCAGCAGGCGGCGCACCGTCTCGTAATCGCCGGGATGGCGCTTCAGATAGATAAAGGCCGCCAGATGGCGGAAGAGATGCAGGTTCAGGTGGATCCCCAGATGCTCCTTGATGAAGCGCGGGATCTGGCCCCCAAGTTCGGTCTCCGTCTTCTGGCGCGCCGTGCGGGAGATGAACAGCGCATGGGTCTCCTGCTGCAGAAGGAGAGGCCTGTAGACCTTCAAGTAAAGATCCAGCAGCTGGATGGTCCCCAGAGGAAGGGGATATTCAAGGTCGATACGGTTCTTCACCTCATGGTCGGGGAACACCAGGTAGCAATTGGTGTCGCTGATGCGGTGGAGATGCTTGGTGAGGTCGATGGCCGCGAGGTTCTTGGCGCGCACGGGCGCTACCAGCAGCAGCGCGACAGCGAGAGCTGACTGCACCACAATAGCCTCGCCGAGGGTCAGCTGCTGAGGGTGCAGAGCGGCGACGGTGTTGGAGGGCAAATTGACCAGACGGCGGATGTTGCTGTCGTCGGTGAAGGCGCGCAGCTTGGTGCGGTTGCTTTCCACCATGCCGTCATTCTTCTCCCAGAACGCGCGCTCGGCCTCCTTCAGCAGATCGATGATC
>CANJPM010000322.1 GCA_947476075.1 Beijerinckiaceae bacterium | reverse complement strand
GTATGGCTCCGCCAATGGCGCTAGACAATTCGCGTGCGGCTGCAACTAGATCGGGACCAACATTTCGGGATCTGGATTTGGTGAAACGAAACGAAGGCCCGGAGACCGACAACCCGCCCCAAATAACGTCGTTCTTGTAAAAGACAGGCGCTGATAATGCCGTCAAGCCATCCGTGATTTCATTTTCACTGATCGCAAAGCCCACCTTGCGAATAGCTGGCAACTGCTTGATGATCGAGCTTCGCGAGCGAGCAGGTGTCGTTAGCTGAAGCAGCTTCAGACAGGCCTCTCTGGACTGGTGAGCCAATATGGCTTTCGCTGTCGCCCCGAGGCTTACAAGCGTGCGCCGACCAAGCACAATCACGCGCCTAATATCGATCTGCGGCTCGGAATATTCGACCACGGTCAGATATTCGCCGTCCAATTGATGGAGGCTGACGGTCTCCCCGATTTGGTCTCTCAAGCGCGCCATAATCGGACGCGCAAGCACGCGCACGTCCATCTCAATTGCGTTTTGTTGAATCGCATGAACAAGTTTGCGCCCAACCGTGTAGCGAAATGTCAGGGGATCGCGGTCGACGACTCTGAGCGCTTCTAGTTTGATGAGAAGTCGATGGGCCGTGCTCTTCGTAAGGCCGGACAGACGTACGATGTCTTGCAAATTGGATCCGGGATTAGCTGTCACAGCGAACAGAATTCCAAACGATCGTTCAGTTGCAGGGATTTTAGTCGCGTCTAGGAGCGGCTTTGAAAGCTTTGCCATCTTGGATACTGTTAGCTAGGAGAAAAATATAACGAGGTCCGTTTACTTGCCCCGTCTGTAAAAAGCAAGGTTCTCCTTGGCCTCGTCTATGAACCGGCCCGGCTGCAGGACTTAAGACCAGACGCCGCCGGACCGACATGCCCCTAATTGTTAATAACGAAGGCCTCTTTCACAAGAGCGCGCACGCGCGGGGGCTGATCGAGGGCTGCAGAGATCGCTTGAGCAACGTCTTCCCCAAACAGCGGTTCCAGAGGCAGATCAGCCTTTGCCGCTGTCGCACGGAACTGCGGATCCTGCACGCTTCTCCTGTAAGCCATGCGCAAGATGTCCAGTATCCCGGGCGATACGGAGGGCGGTGCAGCAGTCAGGCGCGCAATATCACCTACGGCATTTACCAATTTAATGAACCGCTGCGCTTCTTCTCCGGGGGCCAGGGCGCTCATTTGAGGCAGGTCGGTCTCCTTCCCGCCGAACTGCGCAAGAAAGAGCCCATAATCGTTCTTCACAAATTGGGCAAATGCCGACCTGGACGCGATCGTTCCGACGATCTCCCCTCGCCGCATCGCAAGTTGATCGTCGTTTCCATTATAGCCCGAGAGAAGCCTGATCGGAAGATTTAGGATTTTAGTGAGTCCAAGTATCTCCGCATAACCTGCAGAGCCAGGTCCCGCCGTTGCAAAATTGAGCTGCTCTTTTGAGTTCTCCAGATCGCTGAAGGTTCTTAAAGAAGAATTTGATGACACCACCAGGATATGAGGATCGGCTGCGGCTTTACCAATCCATGACATCTCTCGAAGATCGAACTTGATTCCCTTGTGTTCCGCCAGTTGGGTATAGATCAAACCGGTGTTGAACGTACCAATTGTCAGTCCATCTGGCTTGGAAGCGTAGAGAGTGTTCGCGCCAACGAGATGGCCTGCACCCGGCAGGTTTCTCACAATGAACGTTGATCCGGGAAGATGCTTTTGCAGATATTCGGATACAAGACGTCCGTAGATATCATATCCGCCGCCAGGCGCCGTTGCCACGATATAGGTGACGGTCTTCCCTTTGTAATAATCTGTGGTATGCCCCGAAGTCTGAGCGAATAAAGTTAAACAGAGCGCTGTCACAAATGTACTGAACCTTGTAGGTATTTCCATTCGGTTCTCCTCTTGGTTTCGGGGATATGCCTCCAGCTTAGTTTAGAGAGGTAACGCCCGGCAAAGGAAAGTATAGGCAGACTTCAGGGACCACTTCCCGACGTCTCATCGTTGGAATCGCCTCTATACCAAGCGTCTTTCATGTTCGATTTAATGCCTTGTTCCCCGAGAGCGGCCTCATACTCCAGGCGAAGGAACGGATCCTCCTCGTCAAAGGGGATGGCGTCGCCGCCGCTCTTCATATTAATGGCACCTCGATCAGAAAGAGGTTCGCCTGGGAGGCCTGGCTTTCGTGGGCGATCGTTGTTGGGTCCGAACCATGCGGTCAGACGTAACGGATCTTTGCTGACACCAAAATGCTGATGAAACCAGTCCCCTGACATC
Source organism: Beijerinckiaceae bacterium (assembly GCA_947476075.1). Taxonomy (GTDB): domain Bacteria; phylum Pseudomonadota; class Alphaproteobacteria; order Rhizobiales; family Beijerinckiaceae; genus Terripilifer. The sequence goes on along the minus strand of CANJPM010000322.1, from coordinate 1,440 downwards.
GGGGCGGCCGACACCATCCCGCCAAATTCGTAATCCTGCCGCTTGACCTGGTCCGCTTTTTCACCTGCCCAAGGTTGCATTCCCGCTGTTTCAGGCCACGTGTAGGTGTAACCTTTGCCTCGCAAACAGATCAGCACAGCTGCCGACGTATGCTTGTGCGCCTTCGAGTATCTCCCGGGTTCATATTGTCCGACAAACAGGTAGAAACGGCTGCCTGACATATGGGGCTCGATCCGGCGATAGCCTGGCGAGCGCCTGTTATCCAGCGGAAGATCCGTCGTGATGACGTCGCTTATGATGTTCGTCCGACGCATCGCTAGGCCCCGGACGGGATCTGGCGATATATCGTCTTTGCTCTGAAAGTAATCTGGCTGGCCGGAATACTTTTCCGAGAAATCAAACGGGCAATTGAAGATGAAACGCGAGTTTTCCAACAGATTGAAGACATTCGGTGCTGACGTGCCGCAAAGGAGAATTGCCGGTGAGTTTGTGGCGTTCACAAATTGATGAAAAGCATTTACAGGGACGGAAAACAGCGATCCCTTTTGCCACTCGAATGTCTGCTTTTTCAATTGATTTTCTTGCCATATATCTGTCGAGCCGCGTCCATCGAGAACCAAGACGACTTTTTCGTAGAGATGTCGCTCGACATTCAAGGCGCCCCCAGCAGGAACCTCGATGACGTACATGCCCCACAGGCCCTCCGTTCCAAACAACTGGATATATGAGCCCCGCCCCCCAAGGCGGTTCCACGGTTTCATGGGAAGCGCCTGAGCCTGTTTCACGCCGATTCCGCGGTAGATGGGAACACCCTCCGACTCCATGAATTCGTCGTATGGCATTTTCATGCGGCGAAATGTGCCATAGCCGGCGTTTTCTCCCGTCTTCGGCTCATGCCAATGGGACTGTTCGCTGAGGTCATGGGGCATGATTGTCGCTTTCTATTTCTACTTTGATGTCAGGGAACCTGGATGATTTCCTTGGCGCGTTTGATGATGCTCGCATCAAAGCCGTGAACCTTGATCACATTGGCCTGTACGAGGTCGCCTGGTGCCAGAGAAATGTCGATATTGAGTTGCTCCGCTTCTTTGCGAAGGTCATCATCTTTCAGGGCGGCGCTAAAGGCGCTGCGTAGAATAGCGATGTTATCGTGTGGGACATTAGGACCGACCGCGTAGGGGCGATTGAAATCCTGTTGACTAAGGTAAAGCTCGACGGCGTTCCTGTCGACTTGATTATATATATAATTCATGACGTGAGGAACGCCGAGCTTCTCGAGGAAATCATCTTTCGACAGGCTGTCATACAAGATGATGTTGATTTTCCGCTCAGCAATCCAATGGGGCCGAATCGTGCCTAAGGATGCAAGCGATGTTCCGCAAAGCCCATCAATCTCTCCTCGCTCCATGGCGAGATACAAATCATTTGTCCCGCGATATC
>CANJPM010000321.1 GCA_947476075.1 Beijerinckiaceae bacterium | reverse complement strand
TTTGGGCTGCTGCGAACGCGGACGCTCAACGCCGACGGCTTGCGCCAGCGCAGAGCCGGAAGACGGGGCGCCGTTGAGAGCGCAGGCGATGAGCGGAAGCCAGGCGAGACGGCGCACGCCTCTGGCTGCAATTGCAAGCATGCCCAATTGCAACAGGTCTGGACCGCTGGTCAACCTGCGGCCTTGCGAGAGCAAGTCTCGCCCTCATCCGTCACGCTTCGCATGCCACCTTCTCCCGCTTGCGGTAGAAGGGAAGGAAGGGCGCGCAGCGCGACGGATGAGGGGGCTCTATTTCGTCGCCAGCGCGTGTTGCAGCGGCATGTCGCTCTCCTTCAGCAGCGCGAACGCCTCGCCAATGCACAGCAACACCGGCGAGCCGCCGGCGTTGACGCTTTCTGCGGCGGCGATTTCAGCCAGCGTCGCGGCGCGATGGCCCTGGTCGGGACGCGAGATCGCCCATGCGACGATGACCGGCGTCTGCGGGGCAAGGCCAGCCTCGATGAGCTTGCGCGCGATGCGCGGACCGGTGCGCCCGCCCATGTAGAAGACAAGACTGGTGACGCCGTCTGCAAGGCCCCGCCAATCAAGATCGGCGGGCAATTCGCCGGTGCGCGCATGGCCGGTGACAAAGCGCACCGATTGCGCGTGGTCGCGATGGGTGAGCGATACGCCAAGAGATGCTGCGAGCGCATTGGCTGCGGATACGCCGGGAACTACGTCCACCGGCACGCCGCCTGCGCGCAACGTCGCAATCTCTTCGCCCGCGCGGCCAAACACCATCGGGTCGCCGGATTTCAGGCGCACGACGTTCTTGCCTTGCAGCGCCAGCTTCAGCATCAGCTCGTTGATGTCTTTCTGCGAGCACGAAGGACCGCGCGCGCGTTTGCCCACCATCATGCGCGTCGCTTCACGGCGGGCCAGCTCCAGCACGTCCTCGGAGACAAGGTCGTCGTACAGGATCACGTCGGCGCCTTGCAGCGCGCGCACGGCCTTCAGCGTCAGAAGCTCCGGATCGCCGGGGCCGGCGCCCACCAGCGTCACGCGCCCGCCTTTTGGCGCCCCGGTGCGCGCTTCATCAATAAGGTTTGCGAGTTCCTGCGCATCGCCGGGGGGCTTCTTGCCGCCGAGCGCATGGTCGGAAAAGATCTCCCAGAATGCGCGGCGCTGCGCGCCTGCCGACAGTTTTTCCATCACGTTGCGGCGAATGGCCTGCGCCCAGCCCGCCCAATCGGCCAGCGAGGGCGGCAACAAAGTCTCGATCCGGCGACGGATGTTCTGGCCTAAAATCGGCGCTGCGCCATTGGTGGAAATGCCGATGACGACGGGAGAGCGATTGACGATGCCGCCGAACTCGAAATCACACGTCTCGCGCTTGTCGACGGTGTTGCAGGCGATGCCCGCCGCGTGCGCCGCGTCCCGAAACGCGCGCGCCTCCGCCTCGTCCTCGCAATCGCCCACCGCAATCGCGGCGCCGATGAAGTCTTGAGCGCTCCAGCGGCGTTGATGATGGGTGAGCGAGCCGCCCGCCGCGCCTTGCGCAATCAGCGCGCGCAGCTCCTCGCAAATCTCTTCCGCATAGATCTGCACATGGGCGCCGGCGGCGGCGAGTAATTCGGCCTTCCACGCAGCGCCCGGCGCGCCGCCCGCCAGCACGACGGGCTTGCCGTTGAGATCGAGAAACACCGGCAGCCGCGCAAGCGCACTCAACCGTTGCGGCGCAACTTCAGACGGTTTGCGAGACTCGTTGCTGGCTGGATTGCTCATGAATTTGCTCCTCGAGCATCATCCGGATCTGGCTGCGACACGAACCACAATTCGTGCCCGCCTTCAACACGTCCCCGATAGAGCCAACGCTGGCGCATCCTGAGCGGATCGCTTTGGCGATGGAATTGGCGCCCACTGCAAAGCATGAACACACAAGCGGCCCGGGATCTTCCTGCGCGCCGGAGGGGCGACCGGCCAAAAGGCGATAACGGCTTTCGGGCCCGTGCGGGACGCCAAGCGCGTTCTCGACGAATGATTTCGACAACACGCCCGCCCCGGCGCCGACAAACAGCGCGCCGATTAATTGCTCTCCCTTGAACGCCGCAAACCGGCGCCCGCCATTGGCGCGATCATGGTAGGCGACCCAGTCGCAAGAATTCGCATCGGCGAGGCCAAACACTTCCGCAGCATAAGCCTGCCAATCCTCGGGCGCGGCTGCGTCCCCCAGCTCGATGCGGTAGCCGCCCGGCACCGGCGCCAGCGCCCAATAGCCAGCGCGCGGCGCCGGACGCGCCGTGGTCACGGCAAAGCCGCTCCAGACCAGCGGGAACGGGCGCAGCGCCACGGCTGAATTCTTCAGGCCCGGCTGGCCGGAGACAGGGTCGCAGCCGGGATTGGTCATCATGTTGATGCGGGCGCGCGCTGCAAAGCGATCCGTCCAGTGCATCGGCGCAAACACGCTGCCGCGCCGCTGGCCTTCGACCAATTGCGCGCGAAACACGCCGCAGGCCGATCCGCTGTCGATCTCCACAAGGTCGCCATGCTTTATTTCAAGCGGAGCAGCGTCCTCGGGGTGTATTTCACAAAACGGTTCGGGCGCATGGGCCATAAGGCGAGCGGCTTTGCCAGTGCGCGTCATCGTGTGCCATTGGTCGCGAATGCGCCCGGTGTTGAGCGTGAACGGGCGCTCCGGGTTCGTCCTGTTGGTGCGCGCGGGAAGGGCGGTCGGGATGAAGCGTCCGCGAGCGTCGGGCGTAAAAAAGCCGCCATTCGCAAAGAAGCGCGTCTCCCGAGCGGGCTCGCCCGCGCGCTGCGGCCATTGAAACGGCGTCAGAGCCTCAAACTCCGCGCTGGTTATGTGCGCATAGGCGCCGATGTCGAAATCGCGCTCGCCGCTGTTTTCAAACGCCGACAAAGCCGCATGTTCGCGGAAGACAGCGGCTGAATCTTCAAACGCAAAAGCTTCGTCAAAGCCCATGCGCGAAGCCATTTCGCAGATGATCGCCCAATCGGCCCGCGACTGCCCCGGCGCATCCAGAAACGCCCGCTGGCGAGAGATTCGGCGCTCGGAATTGGTGACGCTGCCCGCTTTCTCGCCCCATGCCGCTGCGGGCAAAAGCACATGGGCGCAAGCATTGGTGTCCGTGTCTGCGATTACGTCCGAGACAACAACGAATGGGCACGCCTTGAGCGCAGCGCGCGCAGCATTGGCGTTGGGAATGCTGTCGACGGGATTGGTGCCGATGATCCAGACGGCTTTAATGCGGCCATCGCCGATCGCCGAAAATAGATCGACTGCTTTCAGGCCTGGCTTTTGCGCAATGGCGGGGCTGTTCCAGAAGCGCTGCACGCGATCCCGGTGAGTTGAATCCTCAATGTTCATATGCGCGGCGAGCATATTGGCGAGCCCGCCGACTTCGCGTCCGCCCATAGCATTGGGCTGGCCGGTGACGGAAAACGGCCCCATGCCGGGCTTGCCGATGCGCCCCGTCAGCAAATGGCAATTGATGATGGCGTTAACCTTGTCTGTGCCGCTGGTCGATTGGTTGACGCCTTGCGAATAGATGGAGACGACGCGTTCCGTAGATGACCAGAGCGCATAAAACCGCTCCAGCGCAGCCTCTTCCAGACCGGTGAGCGTTGCTATCTCCTCCAGCGACAAAGTGCGTGCAATCGCCAGCGCCTCTTCGGCTCCGCTTGTGTGGGCTCCCACATAAGCAGTGTCTATAGCCCCGTCCTGCTCAAGCCGTGCGAGGAGGCCCAGAAACA
>CANJPM010000320.1 GCA_947476075.1 Beijerinckiaceae bacterium | reverse complement strand
TTAATTTCCAACCGGATTGCTTCTTTTCATCAAGATAAATTTCATAGGAAATAGCCTTCGAATTAGCCGGGTATGTCACGCCCTTGATAGATTTTGCTTGCTTCCACTTGATCACTAGTCGCTTCGAGACGCCGGGACTAAATTCACCCTTGGCCTGGAAGATGTCGTTGAAACTCCGGTTTGCTGGGAGACTCGCGCTGGCAGTGCGCGAGAACGATGCGCCGTCGTCCGAATTTCCTTCAACCTCCTCATCGAAGTCCGGTGTCGAAGACGCAGCAGGCTTGGCTGATCGATCACTGGTTGCTGATCGATCACTGGTTGCTGAATGAGCACTGGTTGTTGTTTGATTCGTGTCTTCTGACGCGTGAGTTTGTTTTGCAGAGGAGCCCGGCGCTGACTGCGTGTCCTTTGCCGGAGCGTCGGACTTTGTGCGACGGGCGCCTTCAAGCGCGACGAGATCGACCGGTCCAAGAGCCTTGTCGCTAAAAGCGTGAACCGAAAAGTACAGTTTTCCATTTTTTAAAATATAACTTTTATTCTCATCAATAACCAACGAATCTATCATTCCGGTTTTTGGATTTTTGTACTTCACGTCGCCGAAAATTCGAACAGAGTCAGCTTTAGGCTGAGTCGGCGACGCTTTCCACGTAACTTCCATCAGAACATCTCCACGCGGAGATTTGCCTCTATAAGTAAAATTGCCGCTCTTGAGAATTGAGAACGGAGGCTTCCATTCGTTCATGTTGGTTTTCGAAAAATTCGGGGGAGCGTTCTGCGCCAAAACACCCTCAGAGCTGGCGCAAAAGAGCCCGATAGCGCCGCTCATAATCAACAAACTCATTTTACTCATGACAATGAACATCCTTAAAAATATTAATAATATGATACAATATATTTTGTATCACATCTAATTTAACAGGCGCCGATACGTCAACCAAGCATTAAGCCCTCTCCCCCAAGCGTGTGCTGCTTTAATGCTTTATCTTGATGGTAAAGGCGGGACATGGAGGGCACGCAACGCCCAGGCTTTCTCTTTGTCCGTCATGTTAAGCGCAGCCGGACTCCGTCGCGGATCAACAGCGGACCAAAACGCAGCCGCTCGGCTGCCAGCATTTGCCACAGCCCGCATCCTGCGATGATACTAAGGGCCGCCAGACAAGATTCCCCGGAATCTCCTGTGCGCCCGATCCTGCCGCTCCATGCGAGGAAACCCACATGCGCCTTCTGCACGCCGCTTCGCTTTCGCTTTGCCTGCTGGGCGGGACGGCTCTTGCGCAGAACCAGCCTGCGCAGCAACCAAACCAGCAGCAGCGCGCGGCGCCTGCCCCCTCGCCCGCATTGAACGCCCTGCCGCCAGACAGCGTGACCCAGCACACGCTCACGCTACCCAATGGCGGCGCGCTCGCCTTCACCGCCACCGCAGGCTCCATTCGCCTGAGCAATCGCGACAGCGGCGCGCCCGTCGCAGACATCGCCTTCATCGCGTTTGAGATGAAGACCGACGATTCAGCCCGCCGCGCCGTCACCTTCGCAATGAACGGTGGGCCAGGCTATGCCTCCGCCTGGCTCAACCTCGGCGCGCTGGGGCCGTGGCGCCTGGCTATGGATGCCGCCGGCGCCCGCCCCTCCGCCCCGCCTGTCGTGACGCCCAATGCCGAAAGCTGGCTGCCCTTCACCGATCTTGTGTTTCTTGACCCCGCTGGCACTGGCTACAGCCAGATTCACGGCGGCGACGATGTGCGCAAATCGCTCTGGAGCGTGAACGGCGACATCGACTCGCTCGCCACCACGATCCGCCGCTGGTTGGAGGCCAGAGGTCGCGGCGCCTCGCCCAAATACATCGCAGGCGAAAGCTATGGCGGCTTTCGCGCGCCCAAGATCGCCCATCGCCTGCAGGTCGATCAGGGCGTGGGCGTGAACGGCCTTGTTCTGGTGTCGCCTGTGCTCGATTTCGCGCGTTCGCAAAGCAGCCGCAGCCCGCTCGACCATGTCGCCCGCCTGCCCTCCTATGCCGCCGCCCATCGTGGTGTGGACCGGACGCTTTCCCGCGCCGATATGGTGGATGTGGAGACCTACGCGCGCGGCGGCTATCTCGGCGATCTTATGGCAGGCGTGAAAGACGAGGCTGCTCTGGCGCGGCTCAGCGCACGCGTGTCCGACCTCACCGGCCTGCCGCGCGAGCTGACCGCACGCTACGCTGGCCGGGTGCCGATGAGCGTGTTTGTGGACGAATTCCGCCGCGCCGAGAAAAACGTCGTCAGCATGTACGACGCCCATGTCGCAGGCATAGATCCCTCCCCTTATGGACAAGGACCGGGCGCGCAGGACCAGATGCGGCTGGGCCTGCACGCACCCATCGTGCAAACCATGGTCGGGCTCTATCGCGATAAGTTGGACTGGCTTCCAAAAGACGGTCGCTATTTCTTCCAGAACGAACAGGCCGGGCGCCAATGGGATTGGGGCGACCGCAGCAGGCAAGAAGCCGTGCGCGATTTCAGCTCCGCCATGGCGCTGGACCCCAACATGCGCACGCTGATCGCGCACGGCCTGACCGATCTGGTGACGCCCTATTTCGAGACGCAAATGGTGCTCGACCAGATGCCGCCCCTCGGCGATCCCGCCCGCCTGCGCTTTGAAGTTTACGCTGGCGGACACATGTTTTATTCGCGCGAGGAGTCACGGAAGAAATTCCGGGACGATGCGCGGGCGATGATGGGGCGCTAAGGGCAAAAGCGCTATCCAGCGTCCCCTAGCCCACCTTCGCCTGCTCGAACGTGGCCATATCGAGATTGCACGCCAGCGCCGCCCTCAGCACGCCTGCAGCCATTGCTGCGCCGGAGCCTTCGCCGAGACGCATGCCAAAATCCAGCAGCGGCTTCTTGCCGATTCGGGTCAGCACGTCGGAATGGGCGCCCTCAGCCGAGCAATGGGCGGCGAGGCAATGGTCAATCGAGGTCGGATCAATCGCGTGCAACACGGCGGCCGCCGCTGTGGCGACGTACCCGTCGAGGATCACCGGCACGCGCTCGATGCGTCCCGCCATGATGGCGCCCGCAATGGCCCAGATTTCGCGACCGCCCAAGCGTCGCATCAATTCCAGCGGATCTGAAAGATGCGCGCGATGCAGCGCAACGGCGCGCTCGACGGCGTCTATCTTGCGCGCGAGGCCAGCGTCGTCGATGCCGGCGCCGCGGCCAACCCAATGTGCCGCCTGCCCGCCGTAAAGCGCGTGATAGATCGCTGCTGCGATCGTCGTATTGCCGACGCCCATTTCGCCAACGCACAGAAGATCAATCTCGCCCGCGATGGATTCCATGCCGAAGGCGAAGGTGGCGGCGGCGCCCTTCTCGTCGAGCGCAGGGCCTTGCGTGATGTCGCCGGTCGGCACGTCGAGCGCCAGATCGAACACTTTGAGGCCGAGGTCATACGTGGCGCAAATCTGGTTGATCGCGCCTCCGCCCGCGGCGAACGTCTCCATCATCTGCCGGGTGACGGCCTGCGGCCAGGCGCTGACGCCCTGCGCCACCACGCCGTGATTGGCGGCGAAGATCGCCACCAGAGGGCGGTTCATCGTTGGGCGCGATTTTCCCTGCCAGGCGGCCATCCATTGCGGCAATTCCTCCATGCGCCCCAAAGCGCCGGGGGGTTTGACGAGCATGGAATCGCGCTCCCGCACAAGGTCCACGCAATCTTGCGAGGGCGGCGGCATGATGGCGAACAAGGCGCGAATATCGTCGAACGGCAGGCCGGTGGGGGGCATGGTGCTTTTCCGCATGAGGTTGCAGACGGTCTAGCGATTAACCGCCCGGGCGGCAATTGCGCAAGAATGACG
>CANJPM010000319.1 GCA_947476075.1 Beijerinckiaceae bacterium | reverse complement strand
CGTTTAAGGTCGCGCCCTCCTGCCGGCGGCCAATGCTGGCTGGAAGCCCGCATTTTAAGAGCTCATAAAGACGCGTTTTGCCCATCCCCGCCCGCGCCTGTATCTTCTGCATTAATCTATGGAGCCGCTCATGCGCCTGCTCGCTTATTGCCTCACTGCTGCAATCGCGTCCGCCCCCGCCATCGCGCAAACTGCGCCTCCTGTGCGCGCAGTTCCCGGCGACAGGACGCAAGTGCAATATTCCTATGCGCCGGTCGTCAAGCGCGCGACGCCCGCCGTTGTCAACGTCTATGCGTCGCGCGTCGAGCGGCGGCGCAATAATCCGATATTCGACGATCCTGTCTTCCGGCACTTTTTCGGACAGGGGCCCGGTCAGGAACAAAGCAATACGGCACGCTCGCTGGGCTCTGGCGTAATTGTCGATTCCTCCGGCCTCGTGGTCACCAATAATCATGTCATTGAGGGCATGACTGCGGTGAAAGTGGCGTTGACGGACCGGCGCGAGTTTGACGCCGATATCGTATTGCGCGATCCGCGCACCGATCTGGCCGTGTTGCGCATCAAGGGCGGCAAGGATTTTACTGCGATTGAACTTGGCGATTCCGACGCGCTGGAAATCGGCGACATCGTGCTCGCCATCGGCAATCCGTTCGGCGTCGGTCAGACGGTGACGCAAGGCATCGTCTCCGCTCTGGCGCGCACGCAAACCGGCATCAGCGATTACGGCTTTTTCATCCAGACGGACGCCGCCATCAATCCCGGCAATTCAGGCGGCGCGCTCGTGGACATGAGCGGCAGAATTATCGGCGTGAACTCGGCGATCTATTCGCGCAGCGGCGGCTCGGTCGGTATCGGCTTTGCGATTCCGGCAAATATGGTGCGCGTGGTGGTGGCAAACGCACGCGGTGGACGGGCGCTCGTGCGCAGGCCATGGCTTGGCGCAGGCTTGCAGGCGGTGTCGCGCGAGATTGCCGATTCCATCGGACTGGAGCGGCCAGCAGGCGCGCTGGTCGCCAATATCCAGCCCAAGAGCCCGGCGGAAAACGCAGGCCTGCGGCGCGGCGACGTCATCACCGCCGTCGACAATCTTTCCGTCGACGATCCGGAGGCGTTCGGCTTCCGGCTCGGCACGCGGGAGCTGGGCGGCACGGCGAACCTTGCAATCCTGCGCAACGGCAAGCCAGCCACGTTGACGGTGCAGCTGGCGCCGGCGCCGGAAACCCCTGCGCGTGAAGAGGCGCGGATCGGCGGACGCTCGCCGTTCACAGGCGCGACAATCGTCAATTATTCGCCTGCGGTTGGAGAGGAAACCGGCGTCGAGGATGTGCGCGAAGGCGTGATCGTCAGCGAGGTCGCGGAGAACTCGCCCGCAGCCTCGCTCAATTTGCAACGCGGCGACGTGATCGTCGCCGTCAACGACGAACGCATGTTGCGCACCGCCGACGTGCAGGCGACGCTCGCCAAGCGCGTTCGGTTCTGGCGTATCACCATCAAGCGCGGCGGGCAGACGTTCCAGACGATCGTGAACGGATGAGCCAAAGCGGGAGCGCGCGCAACAAGCAAAAACGCCGCCCATGAGGACGGCGTCTCACGCGCGCAACGCGCAACAGGTTTAACTCAGCCTCACGCAGCCTTGCTGCTTCTGGCTTCAACGCGCGCGCCAGTTTTGGCGCCCGCCGTCTTGACGCTCGCAGTCTTGGCGATGCGGCGCTTCAGCGAAACCCAGAGCTTCTGCATCTCTTCTGAGGCGACGCCCCAAGGATTAAGCTCAGTGACGCCCCAACCGTAGCGAGCAGCCTCCTGATAATCGACGCGGGCGCCGATGAAAGGAGTGACGATGCCGCCCATGGCTTCAAGCGCCTTGGCGCCTTCTTCCACGCGCGCGCTCTGCTGGGCTGGCGGGCATTGGTTGAGCAGGAAAACAAATTCCTTGTGCATTTCCTTCACCATCTTGCGGGTGTTCTCGCTCGCCCACAAATCAAAAACATTGGGGCGTGAGGGAATGACGCAAAGATCGGCGGCCTTCATAGCGGCTTGGGCAACAGGGCTTTCCGAGCCGGGCGTGTCGATGATGACAAGGGTGATCCCGGCTTTCTCAAGCGCTGCGATCGTCGCCGGCAAGCGGGCAGGCGTCACAGCTTCAACCGCGATGCTCTTGTCTTCGCGCAACTTGAACCAGCGCATCAAGGACGCCTGCGGATCCATGTCGATCAGAAAGACGCGTTCGCCGGCCTCAAACGCAGCAACCGCCAAAGAAGACGCTATAGTGCTTTTACCAGAGCCACCCTTTTGAGTGACGAGTGCGATCGTGCGCATGTATGTCCCCTAAGCCTCGGGCCGCGGTGCCGGCCCTCCCCACAAACGAGCGAACAAACATGATGCTCGTTATGGTTAACTAAAATAGAAAAGCCTTTGAGTCGCAACCCAATTTACGTTGCGAGACGGCACGTTTGCCGTCGATTAAAACAAGTGTGACTTGAAAGACTCATCTGCCGCGTGTGAACAATCGCGACAAAGTGCTATGAGAAAATCGGGCAGGTGTTTGATGAGTAATCTTTTTTCGGCTGCGGGACTGGAAAACGACGCGGCGCGTCCGCTTGCTGATCGTTTGCGACCTGTTCAATTATCCGATGTCGCAGGCCAGGATCATTTGCTCGGCCCTGATGGCGCCTTAACGCGCCTGATCGGCGCCGGCTCAATGGGCTCGCTTGTTTTCTGGGGGCCGCCGGGCACAGGAAAGACAACTGTCGCAAGGCTTCTTGCGCGCGAGACCGATCTCGAATTCGTGCAGATCTCCGCCATCTTCAGCGGCGTCGCCGATTTGAAGAAAGTGTTTGAGGATGCGCGCAAGCGTAGGGCCATTGGTCGCGCGACCTTGTTGTTCGTCGATGAAATCCATCGCTTCAATCGCGCGCAGCAGGATTCATTTCTGCCGGTGATGGAAGATGGAACCGTAACCCTGATCGGAGCCACAACGGAGAATCCCTCCTTCGAACTCAACGCCGCTTTGCTGTCGCGCGCCCGCGTGATGACGTTTCGCGCGCTTGACGAAGATGCGATCGCAAAGCTCCTCGCCCGCGCTGAAGAGCTGGAAGCCAAACCTTTGCCATTGGACGACAACGCGCGTGCAGCCCTTATTGGCATGGCCGATGGAGATGGCCGCGCGGCGTTGACGCTGGCTGAAGAAATCTGGCGCGCGGCGCGTGAAGGCGAAACGTTCAACGTGGCGCGTCTTGCCGACATCGTGCAACGACGCGCGCCGATCTACGACAAGGCGCAGGAGGGTCATTACAATCTCATCAGCGCGCTGCACAAAAGCGTGCGCGGTTCAGACCCCGACGCCGCGCTCTATTATCTCGCGCGCATGCTCGATGCTGGCGAAGATCCATTATTCTTGTGTCGCCGCGTCGTGCGGATGGCGGTTGAAGACATCGGTCTGGCCGATCCGCAGGCGCTCGTCATCGCGAACGCCGCAAAGGACGCCTATGATTTTCTGGGCTCGCCCGAAGGCGAACTCGCGCTTGCGCAAGCCGTGGTCTATGTGGCCAGCGCGCCCAAATCCAACGCCGTCTACAAAGCGTGGAAGGCGGCCGTCAAGCTGGCCAAAGAGCATGGCTCCGTCATGCCGCCCAAAACAATTCTCAACGCGCCCACGAAATTGATGCGCGAAGAAGGCTATGGCGAGGGCTATGCCTACGACCACGATGCGCCCGACGCTTTCTCGGGCCAAAACTACTGGCCCGAGAAAATCGGCCGCAAAAAGCTCTACAATCCGCCCGAGCGCGGGTTTGAACGCGAAATCGCAAAGCGGCTGGATTATTGGGCCAAATTGCG
>CANJPM010000318.1 GCA_947476075.1 Beijerinckiaceae bacterium | reverse complement strand
GATTCCGAAATCGTCGTCGAGGGCTTGATCGACACTGATTGCGTTGAGCCCGAAGGCCCGTTTGGCGAGAGCCATGGATATATCGCGCTTGAAGAGTTCAACATGTCGATGCGCGTGACTGCGATCACGCATCGGCGCAATCCCATCCTCGTCTCAATCGTCAGTCAGGTCACGCCGAGCGAATCCAGCGTGATGAAGAAAGTGGCCTATGAGCCGCTTTATCTGACCCACCTCAAGAAGACCCTGAACATCAAGGGCCTTACCGGCGTCGTCATGCATGAGCCGCTATCCAATCTGCGGCCCATCATCTTCCTCACCTTTGGCCGCAATTCGATCCAGTCCGAAGTTTGGCGCGGCCTGCAAGGGGCGGCGACACTGCAGGCCCAGTGCGGCAAGATCGTGATCGCAGTCTCCGACGACGTCGATCCGCGCAACGCCGACGCCGTGTTCTGGTCGATGGCCTATCGGTCAAACCCGATTGAAGATCTGCTTGTCGTTCCCTATCGCTCGCGCAGCCATGGTCCGAAATCGGATGGGAAGGCGGGCTCGACCTTGCTGATCGACGCCACCGCCAAAAGCCCGATGCCGCCGCTCGCTCTGCCAGGTCGCAAGTTCATGGAGGAAGCGCTGGAGATCTGGAACAAGATCGGCCTGCCCAACATCACCCCGCAAGCGCCCTGGCATGGCGTGCATCTGGGCGATTGGGACGACCGTTGGGAGCGCTTCGCCGAAGCCGCCGTTGAGGGCAATTGGGCCCGCAATGGCGAGAATTCATTCCAGCGCCGTCGCCCGGATGTGGCGCCGGAAACGCCGGTGCGGCGGGTGGAAAAGTAATTCAGCACGATAACAGGCAAGCCCGCGGCGATTCAGGCCTGAGCCGCCGCGGGATTTGAGCTGCTCATGCGGCCGACATGATTTTTCTGGTTCAAGCGCTCAAGGCTTCAAGCGCCTCATCGGGCACGTCGCCGTATTTGGCGATGATGACGGCGGGCTCAAATTCGTCGTTCTCGGGATCGCCTGTGCGTGAAAACGCAAGAACCGCAGGCTTCTTTTCAGACAGGCGCCTGGCGAGCCCTTCAGCGGCCTTCAGGCTTTGCACCGCCTCGGCGCGTTCGCCAGAGAGGCGTCCGCGCTTCATGGAGAAGGCCTGAACGATGTAATAGGTTGTGATCGCCATTCGACTCTCCTGAACTCGTCCGCCTGAGTACCTGAGCGGCGCGCACATAGCGAGCCCGACAATCGCCTGGGGATCATGGCGCTTCGAGTTTGATCAGCCCCGCATCGACCAGCGTGCGGTGGAACTGGCGCTTCCTGTCCGAAGTCGACAGGAAATAGCCTGCGCCGCATTCGTCAAACAGGCTGGCGCGGGTCGCGTAGATCTCGTCCAGCGGCAGGCCGGCCTGTTGCAGTATCACCGTGCTGAGATAAGCGATGTCGAGATCGGCGCCCTGCCCTACGGTTAATGCGCCCTCGTCCATATTGAGCGTCTCTATGGCGTAGAATGTACGGAACTGGCGCCCGGCCAATTCGCTATTGCGCAATAGCTTCTGGATTCGCCGCACCATCACCGGCTGATGATCGCCGTAATGCAGGATCAGCATGGGGCGATCCGGATGACGGCTCGCCAGCTGCGCCTTCATCGCGCGCCATGTTGCGGCTGTCTCTGAAAGACGTGCGTAATACTCGGCATATTGCACATCGGGCAAGCTTGCATAGGCAAAAGCGCGCTGCTCTGCGAAAGCACCTGGCGCAGTGCGCTCCACCTCATGCGGCCCATGGTTGAAATTGGTCAACGCATACAGAAATTGCGGGCTGGAATTTGCCTCACGGTTTTTTGCAAGCACTCCAATCGCCGCCTCCAGAAACATCGCGTCGGAACTGGTCTTCTCGAACGACTCAAGATCAAACGGGGCCGGCAGATCGTCGGTAAAGACGCGCTCTTTCATGCCGATGGAGCTGTAAAACAAATCGTAATTCAAGAAGTCTCGACGACATGCCGCCGCCAGCGTCGTGTTATACCCGAGCTTGCCCAGCGTGTCGGGCAGGCCGTGAGCGAAGCGACCAGCTCCGCGCTTGTAGAGATGATAGGAATCGCGCCCGAAGCTGGCGCTGGACAAGCCTGTCAGCAGGCTGAACTCCGACTGCCACGAACCGCCGCCGAAGATATCAACGTTGAGGCCGCCAAAGACTCCATCCCTGGGAGAGAGAAAGTTCTCGATCTCGTCGTCAACTGGCAAGCCATAGGTTCGTGGATCGAATATCGATTCATGCTGGATGATCAGCACGTCGGGAAAACGCGTGCAGCGCGCCTTGATGGGCGCGCATAGAGGCAAGCCGACATCGGCGATGTCGCTTATTTTTAGAACGCCCACCGCCCGCCACGAGCACGATTCCACAAGCGAGGCGACAAAGCTCGAAAAGAAAGAATGATTTTGATTCAGCGTGGCGCGCGTTTTCTCGGCGACGCCCGTCTTCCAGTAAGTGAAACCGCAAACGGCCATCGCAAGCGCAAGCAAGCCAAAGCGATGCTCCAGCGGGACGGGCGTTTTTGCGACGCTTGTCAGCATGACGATCGCCGCCGCGATGAGGCAGACCGTAAAAAACAGGAATGCAGTGACCATGCCCCGATATTGAACGAAGATAAATCGCATGGTTCCAGCAAACAGAAGCGGCACGTCGGACGCCGCCAGCTTGAAGCCACTGAGGTTGAACTTGAAGCCGGAGGTCACGATAATGGCGGCGGCCAGCAAGCTGGCCAGCGCAATCGAAAGCTGGAGATCGTCGACGACGAGCAGGACCATCGTGATCGTTGCGGCAAAAGCGGTCAAACCGAAGAAGAGATATTCTCGTCTGCGCTCTGCAACGCTAAATGCGCCAATGCTCACAAGCAAAGTCAAGAATGCAGCCATAACCCTGTTCGCCCACCCAAAACATGCTGTTTGATCATGCAAAAGCCAGCATTATTGGAGCGTTTTTAACTGATGGACGCCCCGCACGCCATAACTTTACGTAAAGAATTCCGTATCTGCGTCTGTAATAATTTGTACTTGAAATTGCTACAAAGGCATCAGCCGCCAACACATGTCGTCGCTCAGGCGGTCGCCGTCCTCCCGACGCCGAATGGAAACATCGATTGGGACCGCAATATCGTGTGGCGACCTCGCCAAAGAATCGCTAAATATTTTGATGTTGCATTTTTTTAGGAAAACCCATGAGTGCTCCCTCTCTCCATTCCACCAGATTGATTGCCGCCCTCGGTTTTGTTTACTCGATGACAGCCCCTGCGCCGGCATTTGCAGCAGATCCCCGGTTTGAAGAAATCGTCATTTCAGGCGAAAAAGACGGGGCGAAAGCAGAAGCGCCATTCAAGGTTGATGCGCCTGCTATATACTTGCGTGCCCAAATGCTGGACGTGCCCACAAACTCCAAAATCTCTTGCGTGTGGGTAGCTGTGCAGGCGCAAGGCGCACCGGCGAACTTCGTGATCGACAGCATGCACGACACCGCCCGAACGGTGTTTGGAATTGCGACCAACGTGTTTAATTGCTCGCTCAGCAAGCCGCGCGACGGCTGGCCGGCGGGTTCCTACCGCGTGGATCTTCTGGTTGACGACAAGAAAACGAATGAAGCCGTTTTCGCAGTGAAGTCAGAGGCCGTCGTCGCCGCTTCGGCGCCCGCACAGGCGCGTCAGGATTTTACGCTCGTCAATAAAACCGGCTACGACATCAGGGAAGTGTATGTATCGCCCGCCGATGCCTCCGATTGGGAAGACGACATACTGGGCGACGACGAACTCCTTGACGACGATGATCAACTGATCCGCTTCAAACGCACGGAGAAGACCTGCAAATGGGATTTGAAGGTC
>CANJPM010000317.1 GCA_947476075.1 Beijerinckiaceae bacterium | reverse complement strand
GAGCACAAATAGTCTTTGTCGCCATCGCGTAGCGCCTTGATAAAACGCTGGTCAAAGTCTTCATCGATGACGAAATGGCTCATGCCGCCCGAGGCAAAGACCGCTACTTTCTTGTTGGAGGCCCAGCTGTCGATGGCTTTTTTCACAACTTTGCCGAATTCATATGCGCGACGCGCGCTGGGCTGGTTCGGCGGAAAGAACGTGTTCTGGATGACTGGTACATTAGGAACGACCTTGTCGCGCATCACCTGACGGTAGATATGGCCGAAGGCGTGCGGCGCACCGTTCTTGGCCTGCTTGGGCCAGACCTTTGAGGTGGCCACATCGAAGTTCGCCGTGCACAACGTCTTGATCAGGTGCTCGCCAAGTTCAGGCAGCCCGTCATACTCCGTATAGGTTTCCGTCGCATGGCCAAACTCCGCCTCCTTGATGCCGGGAGGAGATTTGGCTCTGCTTTCCTCGGTTTGCGGATAGTTGGGAATCTTGTCGCCATGGAAAACGAAGAAGACGGGATTGAATTCGTCGTTGAAAACCTCGCGCTGGTCATTGCCCAGAATGACTGCCACATCGGCGTCAATCTCGGTCCATTTGTCGGCGAGCTGCTCCATGGCGACATGGCAACGATGATGGGAGGTTCGAATGCCCTCGCTGGAGGATTTCTCTGCAAGCCCTTCGGCGCTTCGCAGTTTGACCAAGTCGTCGAAAGAATGAATCCCATCGCGCCAGGGATGCTTGGCCGACTTGTCAGCCGGCAGACGCAGCAGCCATTCCTCCGGCGTCGTATGCAATTGGGGACCATGCGTGGTCGCCATGGTGAGAACTATTTCCGCCATTTGGCCCTCTCATCATTTAAGTCGTTGTGAACAGCCAGATCACTTCCAGCGCATCGCGTTAAGTTCCGCGCCATAGACGCCGATGGAGCCCTTATCGATCTGAAGCTCCTTCGTATGAACAAAGACGGCGGGCTTCGTGGAGATCGGCAGTACATAAGATTGCTCCACCGCGCGATCATAGATGC
Source organism: Beijerinckiaceae bacterium (assembly GCA_947476075.1). Classification (GTDB taxonomy): domain Bacteria; phylum Pseudomonadota; class Alphaproteobacteria; order Rhizobiales; family Beijerinckiaceae; genus Terripilifer. The sequence continues at coordinate 2,876 of CANJPM010000317.1, read as the reverse complement.
GCGTGTAGATCTCGCGGCGCTTTGCGTCATCAAGGACCGAAACAGCTTGCGCGGAGAGCGTCTTGATTTCCTTGTCCTGCCAATAGTCGCGCGGGCTGTCGCCGAAGAAATAGTCAACGGTCGAATAGGCGTCGGGCAGGCCTCCCGAACTCCACTCGTTGATCAGGATCTGTTGTTTACCCAAGCGCTGCTTCTCGCGATAGGCGGGGAATGTGGCGCGATCAACCTTGGCGCGCACGCCGATTTTGCGCAATTCGCCTGCCAGCGCTTCCGCAAGCCCAAAGACGCTTGGCGTAGCCAGCAGCTCCACATCGAATCCATCGGGATATCCGGCCTCAGTCAGAAGCGCTTTGGCGGCCGCCCGGTCGAAGGGTTTTGGTTTGGCTGAGAATCCGCAGCCAAATTGCGATTTGAAGCAGAGTTCATCAAGCACCTTGGCTTCGGCGCCGCCTGCAACCAAACTTTTTGTGATCAGGTCCCGATCAATCGAACGAATTAGAGCTTGGCGCACGCGAATATCAGAGAGCGGTTTGTTGCCGGAGCGCCCGCTGCCGTCAATCGCCATGAAGTTAAATGTCAGACCCTGCGTCGCCGTGATGGTGAGGCGCGGATCGGCGCTCAAGAAGGCCGCCTGATCTTTTTCCGCAACTTTCAGATAGTCGACGCCGCCCACGGCCAATTGTGCGATCTGCGTCTGCTGGTCTGGGATAGGTGCAATATGCACACGCCCGATGGAGGCCGCAGGCTTGCAGGCGCTGGCCTGAGGATAACGGGTGTTCTTGACCAGCATGATCCCTTTGTTGGCATCGACGTACTCGGCTTTGTAGGGTCCTGTGCCAATGGGCGTCTTGATGCCGAACTCCGCGCGGCGTGCTGGATCGCCATGCACGGATTTCGGGATCATGGGCATAGAGCTCATGGCTAGCCGCACCAAGGCAGGCGCAAAGGGAACCTTCGAATGGATGCGCACCTTGAAACTATCCACCAACTCCACATGGTCGATCCATGACCAGTTTTCGGTGAAGCGCAGCTTGCTGTTGGGATCGAGCAACCAGCTCAGAGTGTAAACAACATCTTCGCCGGAGAAATCCGAGCCATCGTGAAACTTCACGTCTTGCCGAAGATTCACTTCAAGAAGGCGATCATTGACCCAGTTCCATGATGTCGCAAGCAAGGGCTCGAGTTTAGCCTTTTGGGGATCAAAACACATCAGGCTGTCGAAAACGGCGCCAGCTATAAAACCGGTTTCAGGCTTGGAATCTTCATAGATCAGAATAGTTCCAATCGGGTCGGCAAACGCTACACGCAATGTGTCCTTGGCCTTTTGCGCCTGCGCTGATGCAAACGGCAGGGCGAGGGTGACGACGAGGCCTGCGCAGGTCAGGTGGGTCAATGATCTGAATAGCGTCTTGCCTGTCATGGATGTAACTCCAATGGATGAAGGTGGCATTCGATGAGGTGATCTTGCGCGCGCGTGACAGGAGGCGGTTTTGTGCAACAGATGTCTCGCGCTTTGGCGCACCGGGGGTGAAAAGAACATCCCGTGGGCGGATTAAGCGGATCGGGAAAGCCTTGCGCAAGACTCAGATCCGGCAGGTCGAGATGGGGGTCAGGTGTCAGTATCGAGCTGAGCAGCGCCTGCGCGTAGGGGTGATCGGGAGCGGCTAGAATCTTCCGTGCGGGACCTAGTTCGACGATGCGGCCCATGTACATGACAGCCACCCGGTCAGCCATATAGTCGAGCACTCCCAGATCATGGGTAATGAAAATATAGGTGAGATTGAAGGCCGCACGCAGATCCGTTAGCAGGTTCAGGATCTGCGCCTGCACGGATACGTCCAGCGCAGAGGTAGGCTCGTCGCATATGAGGATTTCGGGCTTCACCACAAGGGCGCGGGCGATGGCTACGCGCTGGCGCTGTCCACCGGATAACTGGCTAGGATAGGAATGCTGCAACCGGAGCGGCAAGCCAACCTGCTCCATGATCTGTTCGATAGCTTCGTCGCGGTCCTTGCTTGTGCCTATGCCATGGGCCTCAAGCGGCAAGCGGATGATCTGTCCGATTGTCTTGCGCGGATTGAGCGAAGAATAGGGATCCTGAAAAATCGGCTGGATTTTGCGCGCCAGTTCAAGGCGATCTATGTTGGCGATGTTGCGCCCGTCGATTTTGATCACGCCATTGGTGGGCTTCATCAGGCCAAGCATCATGCGTGACAGGGTCGTCTTGCCGCTGCCTGACTCCCCCACAATCCCAAGAGATTCGCCGCGCCGGACGCTCAGATTGATATCGTCGACTGCGCGCAGGATCTTGCCTTGCCGCAGGAGGCCGCCGCCAACTGAGAAGCTGCGCGACAGGCCGCACACTTCGAGAGCGGGCTGCAACGCGCGATTATCGTGGTTCAGGGGCGCAGTCATAAAAGCGCGCGCTCCCCATCTGTCCGCGCTGCCTCTCCCGGTTCTAGGCGGCAGCGATAGCTGTGCCCTCCCCCCAGTGCGCGCAGACCAAGCTCGCCGCTGGCGCAATCGGAGGTGCCGAAGTCGCAGCGATTGCGAAAGCCGCAGCCGTCGATCTCGCCGATCAGGGAGGGCACCAGACCGGGGATCGAGCCCAGGCGAGAATCCTCGCCGCGCCCACCATAGCCCGGCATGCACCGCAACAGTCCCCGCGTATAGGGGTGCTGCGGATTGGTGAAGACATCCACCGCACTGCCGGTCTCGATAATCTTGCCCGCATACATGACCGCGAGGCGGTCCGCCATGCGGGCGACGATCCCCAGATTATGGGTGATCAGAATGATCGCCAGGCCTAATTCCTGCTGCAGCCGCGCCAGCAGTTGCAGGATCTGCACCTGCACGGTCACGTCGAGCGCGGTGGT
>CANJPM010000316.1 GCA_947476075.1 Beijerinckiaceae bacterium | reverse complement strand
TCCATCGCGCCCTCGCCCTTGCCTGCTCCGACCAGCGTATGCATCTCGTCGATGAAAAGTATAATCCCACCTTCGGCGGCGGTAACCTCTGACAAAACGCTTTTGAGGCGCTCCTCGAATTCACCCCGATATTTTGCGCCTGCGATGAGCGCGCCCATGTCGAGAGCCAGCAGCTTCTTGTCCTGCAAGGACTCGGGTACGTCGCCCTCGACGATGCGTCTCGCCAGACCCTCGACTATTGCCGTCTTCCCAACCCCCGGTTCACCTATCAAGACGGGGTTGTTCTTTGTGCGACGCGACAGCACTTGAATTGTCCGGCGAATTTCCTCGTCTCGCCCAATGACCGGATCCAATTTTCCCGCGCGCGCGGCCTCCGTCAGATCGCGGGCGTATTTCTTCAAAGCCTCGTAAGTGTTCTCTGCGGACGGATTGTCGGCGCGCCTGCCTTTACGCAAATCATCGATCGCGGCATTCAGCTTTTGGGGCGTGACCCCACAGTTTGCCAGTATTCTACCTGCCTCTGAGCTTTTCTCCATCGCCAGCGCGAGCAGCATTCTCTCGACGGTGACGAACGAATCGCCGGCTTTCTGGGCTATCTTCTCGGCGTTATCGAATATTCTTGCGGTCGTCGGTGCGAGGTACAATTGACCCGCTCCCGTCCCCTGAACCTTTGGTAGTTTGGAAAGTGAGATTTCGGTTTGCACCATCGCATCTCGCGCGCTCCCGCCAGCCTGCTCGATCAGGTTTGACGACAGCCCTTGCTGATCGTCCAACAGGCATTTGAGGATGTGCTCTGGCGTGAATTGCTGGTGACCTTCGCGTAGGGCCATTGATTGCGCGGATTGAATGAAGCCCCGTGCAAGCTCGGTATATTTGTCAAGATTCATGGCAGACCTCCTGACCCGGACGGCCCCGGAAACGGCAGCCGCCATCGTCTATGTTTCGACCCCGATGGGTAAACGTAAATTATATGTAGGTTGCCCGTTCGCCGGGCGAAAGGGCTCGGAGCAAGAGCCGTCATGAAAAAAGCCCACCATTGAAAAATGGCGGGCTTTGAAGCTGAACCAAGCGGCAGAGTTAGCTGCGGACAGGTGCGTCCGTCTGCATCGGCTGATCAATGTTGAGTTCAGGCTCGTCGCCCTGCCCCGGTCTCCGCCGCCTACGACGGCTTCTCAGGTGATAGTTTGCACCTTCGTGCTCGCCCTCCAATTCCCCTGCGGGGACCGAAGGCTGATCAGAGGGCTGAGATGCCTCTGGAGCCGGGTTGCTCGGGCGAGGTGCGCCAGCTGTGATAAAGGCGGGCAGGGCGACCGCCGCTTCCATCTCCGAGGATTTATTTTCGAGACGGGCCGGCTCTACAGGTTGGTCACGTCGGTTATCCCGGACGGGCCGATTGCGGTTCTGTCCATTCCTGTCTTGAAAGGACGGACGGTCCTGACGCGGTCCCCGCTCCTGGAATTGTGGCCTCTCCTGCTGCTGGCGATCCACATATGGCTGAGGGGCATTCGGGAAATGGGCAGGTGGCTGCTGCTGCGGCGGCGGTGGGGAAAAAGCGGCGGGCGGCGGCGCTCGTTCTGGAGGCGACGCGAAGCGGTCGACGACTCCAAAGTCATCATCATCCTCGTCATCATCCATTTCAGTGGATTCGGGCCCGCGCAAATAGCCCGTTTGAGCTTGCTGTTGCGCTAATTGGGCGGCCGCAATAAGACGGAAATAATGCTCAGCGTGCTGCAGATAGCTTTCTGCCATCACCGGGTCGCCTGAGGAATGAGCGTCTCTGGCCAATTGGAGATATTTTTCAGCCACGTGGTGAGCCGTACCCCGGATTTTCACATCTGGGCCGTTCGACTCGTAGGTGCGCGTAAGCGGATTGGGCCCCTTGCGGTTGTTACGGCCGCGCATACGCTTGTTTTGACCTGGTCTCATCGAGTTTCCTTGGTGACGTAAGGCGGATCAACGCCCGCAAGCATTTCCAGCAGACCTCGCCGAAAATGCGAAAGATACCAATTGTGCACACAGACGGTGACGGTCGTGAGCGCTCCGGCCTAAAACGAGACACACCGCAGCGTCCTTGCTGCGGTATTCAAGACCGCGCCCTTTAACATTGGGATAGGGTCTGGATGGGTACGCCACACGATCGATCAGCGGAACTACCAACTTCGAACGGGCGAGCCTTGTTTTAAAAGTTAGTCGCTTTTGATCCGTTCGCCAAGTGGAAAGAGAAAAAAAACACACGGTGCTCAGATCGGCGCTGTCGTTCCGGAAACCACGCGATCAAGGTTGTTATAGTCCCGGGTCAGCGTAACACCCTGTAAGCCTGCTTCTTGGAGCAATGCAATAACCGGAACAGCTTGATCATAGCCAATCTCGAGCACGAAAACGCCGCCGGGCTTGAGCCAGATCGGTAATCGTCCGGCGATCACGCGGTATGCATCAAGACCGTCCCCGCCCCCATCCAGCGCTATGGCGGGATCGTAATCAGCGACTTCGGGATCAAGCGCGGCTATTTCTTCGGATCGGATGTAGGGTGGATTGGCCACAACTAGGTCGAAGTCTGTCTCGCCAAAAGTAGAGAAGTCTGCATGGAGGACACGCGATCTGTCGGCGAGCTTCAGGGCCGACAAATTTTTTCCGGCGGCCTCGCAGGCTGTGGTTGAGATGTCGATTCCGATGCCGGTCGCGTTTGGGACGTCTGTTAGCAACGCGCAGAGAATGGCCCCGGAGCCAATGCCGACATCCAGAATCTTCTGATGTTGATCTTGCTTGAGCCTGATGTGGGATAGCGAGACTTCGACAAGGCGTTCCGTATCAGCACGGGGGTCCAGCACCCCCGGCCGTATTTCGAGCGTTACTGTCCAGAAATCCCGGCGCCCCTCAATGCGCGTAACCGGCTCTCTTGCAAGTCGACGCTTCATGAACTCTGTGATTTGATGGATGTCGCTATCCGAAAGCCTGCGCGACGGGGATGTGAGCAGTTCAAGCTTCCCAACGCCAACGGCGCGACACACAAGGATACGAGCGCTCTCTCGTGCATCCTCCAACCCCGCATCCTCGAACGCGGCCGTGAGATGATCGACCGCAGCGCCTAGAGCGCCAAACGGCGCCGCGCCCGCATCCTTGATCTCGTCCATTTGGATTTATCATCTCCTTGAGGAGCCTGTCAGATGTAGGGAGATGAGTTCAAAATCAATCCATAGAAAGAGACCGGCCGGAGTAAATGCTCCAACCGGCCAGTATCGCCGTACGCGGGTTGGATCACAACGACCCCCAGGGGGCTGGGGGGGCTGACGAAATCCGGAAGTCGTCAGACCGTTCCCAAGGCGAGTGACCAGACTATATTTGCCGATCCCGGCGCGGGTTCGGCTTAATCGCGGCAAAATCATGAAATCGATCTATCGTGGCGGCTGCGAGTTGCGCAGCCTGTAGCAGGGAGGTGAATATGGGACGCGGGGGGCCATTATGGGCGATTCTTTGAATGGACGGATTCCATCCGAAAAGGAAGTTTCGAAGGCTGATGCCAGGGCGGATATCCTTCGTCCGTCATTCTCCTCGTCCGGACACCGCCCGCCCCCTCCTATGGTCACCTTTAATCGGCTGGAGTTAAACGAGATCTTGCGATGCTATGGGCGCGGCGTGGCGGATGGTGAATGGCGCGACTATGCGCTGGACTTCATGGCCGATCGTGCGGTGTTCTCCATCTTCAAAAGGAGTTCGGAAACGCCTCTTTACAAGATCGAGAAGGACCCACGATTAGTGAACAAGCAAGGCGCCTATCTCATCACGGGATCTGGTGGGCAGGTCATCCGCAGAGGTCATGATTTGTCCCGTGTCCTGTCCGTTCTGGAACGGCGCATTAAATTGGTGCGACAATAAAAAAGGCCCCCGAGGGGGCCTTT
>CANJPM010000315.1 GCA_947476075.1 Beijerinckiaceae bacterium | reverse complement strand
TAATGAGTGGAACATAGAGTTCCACTGTGAACATCCTTCCGGCCCGAGGCCATTCAAGGGCATCAAGACGACCGAACAGGACCGACACACTTTTTCTCACCCATCAAAAGGCGGTCAAAGCCGGTTCAGTGGTACACTTTGCCTCCGCTGTTTATAGGTCGACGACAATGTCCGCTGCATTCAGTTCGAGCCATACACCTTGCGGATCTTGTCGAGCATGCTTGGCGAAATCGCCGCGATTTCATCGACCAGGTTGGCGAGGTCCTTGCCTGACATTGGTTCGACGCCAACCCGTTGCGCAGTGAGTTCCGCCGCGAAGGGAGGATCCGCGACCATGCGATCGAAGGCTTCTCGCAGGCTCGTGACGCGCTCTCGCGGAACGCCCGGTCCTGTCACGACCGACTTTCCGACTTCCGCAGAACTGAGGACCGCGCGAAGGATCGTGCGCTCCTCGTCATTGCGCGCTAGGTTGATCGCAAGCGGCACGTCCGGTAGGTCAGGGTGTTTTTGGAAGCCATACTGAACGATGAACTTCACCTTCTTTTCGCTGATCCAGTCAGGATGTACTAGTTTGACGGCCTCAACGGCCGTCGAATGCCCTTCGGTTTCGCCGCGCTCCATCGCAAGCATGGCCTGCGCCGAGCCGGGGTAGCCGAGGATGATCTTGAACTTGGTCCCGATCAAATTGTTCAAGACGTAGGGGAAGAGGTAGATCGGTCCGCCTGCTGTGGTGGCGCTCAACGTGGCTTCCTGATACAGCAGATCTTCGATCTTTTTGACAGGCGCATCATGGCGCATCATCGTCACGTTAATCCCGGAGCCGACTCGGCCGAGCCAGTTAAATTTCGCGGCGTCGAACCGGACGCCCGGCAGTCCGAGTTTGCCTTCCAGGGGTAAGGTTGCGGCGAGCAGGCCCAGCACTGTCCCGTCCTGGGGGGCGACATTGAAGATATGGTTCGCTGCGGCCTTGCTTCCGGCACCGGGCATGTGTTTGACGACGATGGTAGGCTCGCCAGGTACATGACGACCGAGATGCCGCGACACCGCCCGGGCATAGAGATCGTTGCTGCCGCCGGTCGCATAACCAACAAAGAGCTCCAGTGCCTTGCCCTGGTAGAACTGTTCGGCCGGTTGAGCGACGACCGCTTGCACGCCCATTATGGCGGTGACAAGGCTCGCTCGCGCCGCCGCCCTACACGTAAAGGCTAGTCCCATGTAGTCATCCTCCCGAGGAGCTCTGGCTTGAGCCGATTTATTGTTTTTCGTATCTGCTGCGGGGTAACTTCAGCCCCAGATTTTCTCTGAGCGTAGCGCCTTCGTACCGATCGCGGAACAGGCCACGCCTTTGCAATTCTGGAATGACGAGATCGACGAAATCGTCCAGGCCGCCAGGAAACGTCGGCGGCATGACGTTGAAACCGTCGGCGCAACCTTCCAAGAACCATTGCTCCATCAGGTCGGCGACGTCACCCGGCGTCCCAACGACACAGAGATGCCCGCGTGAGGCTGCGAAGCGCTGATAAAGCTGGCGGATCGTTAGCTTCTCACGGCGCGCTGCTTCGAACATAATGCCCGAACGACTGTTGCGCAAAGCGTCATCTTCGATTTCGGGCACCGGCCCGTCCACCGGGTATCGCGACAGGTCTACCTCGACACGGCGTGACAGCAAGCCGACGCCAATCTCTGGATGAATCAGATCCTGCAGACGCTGAAATTTCTCCTGCGCCTCTTGCCGCGTCGGTGCGACGGTGACCAGCACACCTGGCATAATCTTTAGATCGTCGGGCTCGCGGCCGTACTTCGGCATTCTCCCCTTCAAATCGGCGTAAAAAGCCTTTGCGCTCTCCAGGTGCTCATGCGCAGTAAACACCACTTCGGCAGTCTCGGCAGCGAATTCCTTGCCGTCATCCGATGCGCCAGCCTGAACGATGACCGGGTGCCCTTGCGGTGAGCGGCCCACGTTGAGAGGACCGCGCACATTGTAGTAAGGTCCGTGATGGTCAAGAATGTGCATTTTTGCAGCGTCGAAATAAACGCCCGACTCTCGATCACGGATAAATGCATCCGCATCCCAACTGTCCCAAAGGCCGCGCACCACGTCAGTGAACTCGCGTGCTTTTCTATAGCGCTCCGGCTTTGGCAAGTGCGGCTCGAGCCCGTAATTCTCCGCCACGAGGGGATTGCCGGTTGTGACGACGTTCCAGCCTCCTCGTCCATGGCTGATCAGGTCGAGCGAGGCAAAGCGACGCGCGACGGAATAGGGTTCCTCGAAGCTCGTGCTCGCCGTGCAAACAAGCCCAATGTTTTTGGTACAGGCGGCCAAAGCGGTCAGAAGAGACAAGGGATCTATCCAGGCGACATAATGCGTCCGATACAAGGATGATTTTTCGGCGGTGAACGCCGTCGCTGAATCCGCCGAAAACAGCATGTCAAACAACCCGCGCTCGGCGGTTTGCGCCATCCCGACGAAATGCTTGAAATTCTCGCCCGCATCGGCTTGCGCCTGGGGATGCCGCCACGAGGCAATGTGATGACCCGACGGACGAATGAACATCCCAAGTTTGAGTTGCTTACCGTTGTTCATCTAATACCTCGGCAGCGGAATAGCTATGGCCGGAAATCTTACGTTCGGGGCCAGCATAAATTACATATATTTATCGTCTATTGACATAGTACTGCATTATGTAGGCGACCTAAAAACACAGTCGCGGTGAAACTTCCTGCTAAACGGGCCAGTTGTCAATGGCGGAGACAAAATGCACCAGATGGCGGATTTTGTCGTCGTCATTAACACGCTGCAAGATTACAGAGACCGAATTGAGCGCGATGACGGAATCTTCGATCTTGGTAGCCACACATATTCAGGCGGACCAGGGTCCAGTTGGTCCTTTGATTACAGGATTGAGCGACTGAATAACGATGGAACGTTCTGGGACATATTAGCCACTGACGAGGAAACGGGAGAATACCAGAGCTGGGGCAGCCATTCCCTAGAAGCTGCTCAAGAATATTTTGACAGTGTCGGCTTCCATATCTCGCAAGACCAACGGGAGGCTATGGGGGCTACCTTTCCAGTTGAAGAAGATGACTATCAAGAATTCGAAGAAAAAATGGATGATGAATCAGTTGCTGTTGAATGATCAGTTTGTCCGCCGTCAAAACATTTGGCTCAGATTGCGGGTTAGATTAGTGGAGTTTCGACCTCATCTTGGGGATGATATTAAGCGGCGATCTTTGGGTATAAATAAACTCCTACGCCAGCCTCCGATTGCAGCTGATCCACTTAATTGTCCGCTCCACGATCCAGCGCTTGGGCAGTGCGACAAAACGATGAGTGTCGGAGCGCTTAACGATCCTGATCTTCCAGCATCCCGTCGAGCGGACCATGGCTGCGGTCTTTGCGCCTGAATATTCTCTATCGGCGTAGATGTGCTCGACGAAAGGGAAGCGGGAACGGGTTTGCTTCAGCAAGTCTCTTGCTGGCTGCCTGTCTTTGTATGTCTGCGGGAAGCACTACGGTATAATCAGCGGAGACAAAGTGTACCAATGAGCCGGCTTTGATCGCCTTCTGATGGCAGCGCAAAAGTGTACCGGTTCTGTTTGGCCGTCTTGATGCCTTTGGCTGGCATGGGGGGCTGGAAGGATGTTTACAGTCGAACTCTGTGCCCCACTCATCACTGCTATATCACCCGCCTGCACCAGAGGTTCTACAGTGGCCGGCTGCGCAACCCCAACAAGCTTCACCGGCCACCCCAGCGCTAGGTACAAACCAAATCGTCAACTAACATAACGACCGGATCACCTCATGGGGGCTGTCCAGTTCCCAAGGCTGGCGTCGACAGCGCGCAAGTCTGGACCAAAGATTCGTCGTTCCGTCATTCAGACATTTCGCCCATGCTTCTTTGAAC
>CANJPM010000314.1 GCA_947476075.1 Beijerinckiaceae bacterium | reverse complement strand
ATCGGTTGTCGACGCCGGAACGAGAACCCGACGCACGGGACAGGAGACGAAACCTATGGAAGATGCAATGCGGCTGACAGCTCGCGCGCCCCTGAATGCGAGTGCGCTGGAGCTTATGCGCCGCTTTCCAACGGCCTTCGATCTGCGCGCGCGGGCGAGCCGGCGCATGCCGCGCTTTGCTTTTGAGTACATGGATGGCGGCGCCGGCTCCGACGGCGGCGTGAAGCGGAATTGGGACGCGCTCGACGCGGTCGAGCTCGCACCCCGTTACGGGCGCGTGGTCGCGCCGCCGCCGTCTGATTGCGTGTTGTTTGGCCGCCGCTTCAGCGCGCCGCTTGGCGTGTCGCCCATCGGTGGGCCGGGCACGGCGTTTCCCGGCGCTGAGCTTTATCTTGCGCAAGCCGCGCAGGCTGCGCGCGTGCCCTACACGCTGGGCGTACTCTCGGGCGTGGACGTGGAGCGCGCGGCGGAACTGGCGCCGGACGTGTTGTGGTTCCAGCTCTATCGCTTCGCCAACAATGATCATCGTATCGGGCTTGATCTTACCCGCCGCGCGCAGGCGGCAGGCGTTCATGCGCTCGTCCTCACCATTGACACCCCGATCCGCACCATCCGTCCGCGCGAAGTGAAAGCGGGCATTGTCAACCCCTTCAAACTCACCATGCGCCTTCGGCTTGATGCGGCGCGCTCACCCTGGTGGACAGCCTCTCTGTTAAAGAATGGCATTCCCCGTTTCGCGTCGCTTGCGCCCTACATGAAGCCTTCCGCTTCGCTGGAGGAAGCGGCGGCTTTCATTCGCCGCGAACAGGGCGGCGCATTTACGTGGGACGAGATCGCCAAATATCGTGACACATGGAAAGGCCCGCTCGTATTGAAAGGCGTGCTGCATCCCGCCGATGCGGAGCGCGCGGTCGCCATGGGCGTTGACGGCTTGTTCGTCACCAATCACGGCGGGCGCCAGATCGACGCCTTGCCCGCCTCCATCGATGCGCTGCCGGGGATCCGCGCGGCGGTCGGCTCGCGTGCGACGCTTATCTTCGACAGCGGCGTGCGTTCGGGCGTGGACGTGGCGCGCGCCATCGCCTGCGGGGCGGACGCAGCCTTCGCGGGTAAATCTTTTCTGTGGAGCCTGGGCGCCCTTGGTGCGGCCGGGCCTGCTCATCTCATCAATGTCTATACGGATGATCTGCGCGCGGTGATGGGTCAGACGGGATGCCGGAGCGTCGAAGAATTGCGTCTCCTAGCACGCCGCCATCCCGGCGCGTGGACGGCCGCAGATTACGAAGCGCCGTTGGCGTCAGGTGCATGACGCGTCACAAGACAGAGTGATCCTCCCTTAAAGGGCTCCACCTGAAAGTATGTCTTTTGACATTGAGAAAGAGGACAGAAAGCCAGGGAAGAGGCCACCCCTGAGTAAATCGTCAGCAAGTTACGTCGGGTGGCCGGTTTGGCGGCGCAAGGTCTGCTACATTCGCTACATTTTGCATTGATGCCGCTCACGGGTTTCCCGCCACTTTTAGCAATTTTAGCGAATGTAGCAGTCAGGTCTGGTTCAAACATCGGAGGCAAAAAAGCTGTCTCCTTTCCTGTATGTCACGTCGCCGAACTCAGGATCCGGGATGGCCCCGCACTCAATGCACCAGAGCCGCGTTGAGAACTCACGTTCGAATGCGCCGCCTGACGTGGTTTAGGCGGATTGGGGGCTTCCTTCCTGGATGACATCGAGTTCTATCCCGCCGAACTCATCCACACGAGCGCCCTGTGCGGGCGATATGATTTGCGAGGCGCGGGCCTCCCGAGCCTCCAGAAAGGGGATGTAGGGCATCTTATGAGGCCTTGCGCAGGATGAAGCGCGAGGGCTTGCCGGGCGCCGGGGCAATCCAGTGGTGATCCATCAAAGGCGCCAACGCCTCCTTGTAAGTCGCGCGTTGGCACAGCGAGCTTGGCCCTTTTTGATGAATGTCCCGACAGGAGAAGCGCTCCTGCCCCCTCGTCTGGAGCCAGTTGTGAAGAACCTGCGCGCGTTGGAGCTTCGGGTAGACATCGCTTCCGAGCAAAAGACGCCTGGCTTCGCTCAGGTGCCAATTGGAAATGGCTATGCCTCGCCTCATATAGTCGTCGGTTAATTGAGTAACGTTGGGATCCTCGAACACGGCCAGCCGGCACGCAATGCGAGAAGCATTTTCGGAGGCCTTCGCCGCGACGTCTTTGATGAGCGCTAACTCATGCTCTGGCGCCAAGTTAAGTTCTATGTGATCCCAATATTCAAAAAACAGGGCGCGTGCATCCGCATGGAGCTGGATGACCGGGGGTTCAAGTACATTAAGCTTGCCCTCCTCCATTTTCGCAGTTCGACTTAATGCAGCATGAAGCCGTGCTTCAAATCGGCCGCGGTCCAAGTTCTTCGAGTTCAGCCTTCGCACTATCAAGGCCGTCGAATTTGCGCTTTATTACGGACTGCGTTGCTTCCCAAGCAGCTAAATCGATATTGTACTTCTCCAAATCTTTATCACGCTGCTGATCGAGTTCTTTTTCCTTGCGGCGAACCGCACGCAGAGCTTCATTGTCTGAGGTCGTCTTGCGATCTCCCGAGGCCGCGATAGACACAAGGAAAAGGCTAATAGACCGGTCTTGCCCAAAGGGGAGACGTACATTGGCGTGCGCCTGACAAGCCAAAGAAATGCGCGTCAAAATGCTTTGGGCGGCGAGCGCCACCGGCACCTGACATTTATTGGCAATCGACCTGACCGCGCCGCCAGCAGTCACGCCCAGACTTTCAACAGGGTAAGGCAGCGGCCCCGGCATGGGCTTAAACAAGGCGAGCGGCTCCTCGGCTAACGCCTCGGGCTTGTTGAACTGGGGCCGAATTGGGGAGCCTCGTTTTTCGTTGCGGGTTTTGAACAACCAAACTGGCGTTCCGCGCTATTCTTGATTCAGCGAAGCCCGAGCATATGCGTCGCCCCGGAAGCGTGGCCGAGTGGTTTAAAGCTCTAGTATTGAAAACTAGCGTAGGTGAAAGCCTACCGTGGGTTCAAATCCCACCCCTTCCGCCAGCCTTCAAATGCCAGAAGATGCCTTCTTCAGTAAGCAGACCTTGGAAGAAGACCGAAGTTTTCTATCGGTTGTGAAGGCTAGTCAGGATATTAAACATTTCTTGCAATCCTACTTGAATATTAGTTAATTACAATTAAATTTTGGTGATTTAAGACGCAGCTTAATTCTCTTGTAAAAGTTTTTCTCCGCCGATGCTGTGCACTCGTGAGAGAATAAGTGCACAGCTATCACCAGAGAAAATTTTTGGATATGAAATCACATAACAAAGCAATCTTTACTATCATTTCCTCACTGTTCGTAAGTGGGTGTATTCATTTAACAGCGGAGACAAAGATGGGTAACAACAAAAATCCCGCAATATACTTTGAAATTCCTGTCAAAGATATGCAGCGTGCAAAGGCATTTTATGAAGCGGTTTTTGCGTATGATTTTGTTTCCGATAATATTCATGGAAACGAAATGGCCTTCTTACCGTTTGAAGAAACAGCAAAAGGTATTAGTGGTGCTCTAGCTAAGGGTAAGAGCTATAAGCCCTCACATGACGGATCACTAATTTATCTTAATGTTGACGATATCAGTAAGGTCATCGCTTTGGCAATAAAGCATGGTGGGAAAAAGTTATTTCCTCTTAAACAAGCAAATGAATATGGCTTTGTAGCGAAGATTGAAGATTCTGAAGGCAACAGAATTGGTCTCTTCGAATCAACTAAATAGCTGACTGCTTCTGACTGCTTCAGACTTCTGCGAGATAAACTTCAAGAGACTGGCACACAACACACCGCCACTTACGAATCTCCCGCACCCAGTCTGGCTTTTGTTCTTTCAGCCGCTACATGTGCGCTTGGCTTCAACGACTTATGCGCGGGCCTTTTTTGACCT
>CANJPM010000313.1 GCA_947476075.1 Beijerinckiaceae bacterium | reverse complement strand
GTTGATTGAAAGCAACCCGCCGGCACCAGGCTGGTTGACAACCACCATTGTAGGATTTCCAGGAATATGTCGATTAAAATGGCGCGCCAGCAGGCGCAAGTACGTGTCGTAGCCGTCGCCAGGCGCGACATGCGTCGACATGGTGATTTTCTTACCCTGGTAGAAATCCTGTTCGATGGCTCGGCATTCAAACGCTGACAGAATAACGACGGTGCCTACTATGCTCCAATAGTGCCTGCGCATGGCGATCCCCCTGTAGCCTAATGCGCGAGCGCGCATTCCGCCCGTTTATTTTATTTGTTGTCGATCTATTCACCGTAGTCCGGGTAAAGCTTGTCGACGAGAGACATCAATGCTGGCCAGTCGCGCTGCCCCAAGGGGCGATTACCACGGTGAAATTGCTGCGCGCCTTTTTCGCAGATTTCCGGCGGTGCCATGCTGTACGGATGATTAGAAGCCAAGACCATCATTTGCGTCTGGCAGGACTTTTCCAAATGGTACATTAGATTGAACGCCTCGGCGGCATTCACGCCGGCGGTCAGTAGGCCGTGGTTGCGCAGGATAAGCACCTTATGAGGGCCAAGATCGGCGACGATGCGATCACGCTCGTTAAGATCACGTGAGATACCCTCATGTTCATGGTAGCCAACTCTCTTGTAGAATCGCAACGATCCTTGGTTCAATGGAAGAAGACCGCAATCGAGAGCTGAGACTGCCTGACCCGCCACTGTGTGCGTGTGGATGACACAATGAAGGTCCATGCGCGACATGTGAATGGCGCTGTGAATTATGAAGCCTGCTTCATTGACCTCGTAGGGAGTGTCTTCCAGTAGCTTGCCGTTGATATCTATCTTGATGAGGTTTGAGGCGGTGATTTGCTCGTAGAGAAGTCCATACGGATTGATAAGAAACTGATCGCTTGTTCCAGGCACGCGCAGCGTCGCGTGATTATTTATGAGGTGGGTCCACCCGTGGTGGGCGATGAGGCGGTATGCGGCTGCGAGCTCTAAGCGCGCTTGCCATTCAGCTTCACTGACGCTGTTCTGCTTGGATTTGATAGGTTTCAGGCGAGCAACAACCATCTCGAACCTCCCTCCGCCGAGTGGCGGCGTCCATCTGGGGCCAGCATTTCCTCACGAGACGTGCGTCTTTGCGCAATCTCAGGAAGAAAAGATAACCGAGGTCCGGATGTCTGTCTACTTATAAACAATGTAGTCAAAGTGTATCACTGAACCAACTCAGATATTATTTTAATGGCTGCGGCCCTGCCAAAGTAGGTGTTGGCTGGCGTTACCTTGTTGAGTAAGCTCTTCTTCTGGCGTACAACATCAACAAGTAGTGGAAGATGTCATAGTACTATCGGTGGATCACAGCCGGACGGTTGGACCAAAAGCCAAGAAATAAAGCACAACACATTAGGATCGGCCCACCAGCCTAACCAAAGACGCGACCTTTCAAATTAAAGAATTGATCTACGTTTACAGCGATCAATTGTGAAAAATAGTACGAATACGATTTATGATATTATTGGGCGTTTTCTCGATATTTTCAATGACCTTGTCCATTTCTCGCGCATTGACAGGATTAATATCGAGGCTGACTTTGGCAGCGTCCGCCAGAAACGCCGGGTCCTTCATCGTCGCATCGAACGCATTTCTAAGCGCTAGAACTCGCTCGGGGGCAACGTCAGGGGGGAGAGCGTAAGGCCGTGCAAGTACGAATTTGGAGGCAATAAATTCAAATAGCTGACGCGATTCAGTATCGGGCGCGATCTCCATGGCTGTAGGAACATCAGGCAAGTCGAGTGCTCTGCTCGCGCCAAACTGCACAAGGATTTTCACTTTACCGCTCGTTACCCAATCTTTCCGGGTCGCCATTAGTGTAGAATATGCTGTGCTTATGCCGTGCACCTCCCCACGTTCAGCAGCCAAAAATACGTCTGTGGGGCCTTTGTATCCAAGCACAATCTCGATGTTTGCTCCAAAGACATTATTGACGATTGAAGGAAGCGTGTGATTATCGGCGCCGACCGATGTTCCTCCCATAACGACCTTGGCTCCCTTGAGGCCGGCTACCGATTTGACGCCCGTAGTATGCCATACCCACATGACCTGCGGCTCCTGAACCGGCGAGCCCAACCAATTCATGCGTCGCAGGTCAAATTGAATGCTGCCACCTTGTTGGGAAATTAACTTAAGCCTTGGCTCCAAAAGGATGTTGTTGAGCGGAGCGCCGATAACCGTTCCATCGCGCGGCGAACGATTGTAAAGATGGTTCATCATAATTACACTGGATGCTCCGGGCATATTTTCGACCTTAACCGTCGGATTCCCAGGGATATGCCTGACGATATGTGCTGCCAGTGCACGCCCTGTTAAATCATAGGAAACTCCCGCATTGCCTCCGATCAAAAATTGAATTTGCTTACCCTTGTAGAAGGCGGCGACATCGTCCGGATATGCGTCTTCAAAGCCTATGAAAGAGACGGAAACCGCAATCACAAAAATCAGCAATCTACCCTTATTCACTCCCATTTCTTTACGGTTACACGCTATTTGATTGCGCATTTCTTATGCCCCCGAATGCTGGTTTCTGAAAAAGTATAGTTTCATCGACACCCGGCAGTTCGCGCCCGTAATTCGAGAAGAGGTGCGACGATGTCTAGCGTAGGAGTCGACAAACACGCTTGCCGCGCAAGATCTTGCAGCACTAGATAAGCGCTATCAATCTCCATCACGCGTCCCTTTTCTAGATCTTGAAGCATAGATGGCTTGTGGTTTGAAAGAACAGGATTCGCGCGCTGTTTTTCAATGTCAAACCCAAGTGAATCGAAGCCATGCGCGCGAGCGATGGAATACGCTTCCGACGCCAGACCGAGTTGAATGGCCCGAACGCCCGGCGTGGTCTGGACCTGTGCGATGGTTCCTCCCGTCAGGGCGCAAGTCGCGAAATTACCCGATACGCTGAGGAATTTTCGCCACATCTCGAGCCGGATGTCATCGCTCCATTCGAGATTGATGTCGACGGGACGTATACCGCCGATCAACGCCGACGCTCTGGCCGACGTCTCTTTCATCGCCGCTCCAACGATGAACCGCCCGTCGTGGCGGGTGGCCTCGATAATTCCTGGCTCGCGGATTTCCCCGCCGGAGATGCAGACTATGCCCAGCGCACGTTCTGGAGTGACGCTTGAGTGAAGCATGCTGTTCGGGTCGAGCCGCTTTGTGTTTATCGTCACGCCCCTAGACAGAAGTCCGTCGCCGTAGAACCAGAATATTCCATTGACTGCGAAAGCAACAAGAGTGTGGGCTCCGATAAGCGGGGAAATACATGCGGCTACATCGGGCAGAGATGGCGTCTTTGTTGCTACGATGACCAAATCCTGCACGCACAATTGTGCAGGATCAGCTACAGCAATGGGTCGGGTTTCCTCACTGCGCTCTTTTGTTCGCACGATCAGCCCGTGCCGCTGGATGGCATCAAGATGGACGCCGCGGGCAATAACGGAGGTCTTATGTCCGGCTCGTTCTACGGCGCTCGCGAGTATGCCGCCAATGACGCCCGCTCCATAGATGCAGATATTCAATGTCGTCCCCCATTTTTTAGTCTGCGGAGACTGAACCGCTTGTCCGTCGTCAGAACATTTGGCTCAGATTGCGGGTTAGATTAGCGGAGAGTCTGTCTCATCCTGGTGTTGATGTTAAGCGGCGATCTTGCGGTATTGCAAGCGTCGATGTTGGATAGTCTGGCGTTTGATCTTTTCGCGCTGTTTTATGATTGCTGCGGCCCTGCCAAAGTAGGCGTCGGCTGGCGTTACGTTGTCGAGGCTCTCGTGATAGCGCCGGTGGTTGTAATGCTCGACGAAGGCGCCGATCTGGGTCTCCAGGTCGCCGGGCAGGAAGTAATTTTCCAGGAGGATGCGGTTTTTAAGGG
>CANJPM010000312.1 GCA_947476075.1 Beijerinckiaceae bacterium | reverse complement strand
TCGGCCTCCGCCTTGAGCCGCTCATTTGCGTGCGTCAATTCGCACGTGCGCTCGGTCAGTTCGGATGTGCGTTGTGCGACGGTGTTTTGCAACTCAACGCGCAGACGGGATTCGTTTTCTCGCACTTCCTTTAAGACGCGAATGCGATCCACGGCTGCAGCCAGAAGATTTGCGTAGCTGCGCAAGAAAAGTGTGTCTGACTCCGTAAACTGCCGCGGCACACGGCTGTCGATCTGGAGAATGCCAAAAGGGGGCCTGTTATGCCCGCCTATAATGATCACGTTCGCGACGGCCTGAACGCCATTGTCGATGAGAAATTGAGGGTACCGGAAACGTGTCTCCTTGGTTATATCAGGAGATATCATAGGCTCGCCTGTGTGTAAGCAATGGCCTTCGGACGTATCTTCGGAGGCCGTGACTGTGGCGACGCCAACGACGTTGGGCCCCCAACCAACTCCTGCGCGCACGATCATAGACGTGCCGTCGTCCTGAAGCTGTACAACCTTCGCTAAATCCGTCCCCAAAACCTCTGCTGCAAGCCGGCACGCCTCGCTGAGAATTTCGTCAAGATCTTCAGACTTCAGCGCCAGTTCGCCAAACTGCGCAAATCCCGTCTCTCGCTTGAGTTGACGACCGTCAGATGCAACCCCTGTTTCACTCATTGCCAATCCAGCTCAATTCCAACGTGCCGTCTGCAATATGCTTGCGAGCAAGATTGAGTTCCATGTCTTCCAGACAAGAGCCAAGCTCGCTTGCTGCTGCCCCCAAAAAAGCAAGCTTGAACATAATTTATCTGCAAAGCAGATCGGAGCCGCCATGCCGGAGCCTCTCGGTGTTTTGTTCGAGAAAATCCTTGTGTCTCGTCAAACACTCTCGATATCAGCCACTCCCGTTGAGCTGGCCCACCTTGCAGCATGTCTTTTGACACGGCGCAGAAGACAAAGAATGCCCGTTAAAGAACCGCCGCTGAGAAGATTGCAGGTAAGCTATGCAAGCTGGACTTAGCGAGGACGCAGGGCCAAAAAAACAACAGACGCGATCCGTTTCACCGGTGCCGGGTCAGATCTTACCCCTCTGATTACAAATACATTCACGACATCGTCTGAGAATGCCGCACGCGCGGTTTCCGACCGTTTGCAACTGTCAGCCCGCTTCAAACAGCGGCGAAAGAAAACGCTGTCTTCTTTGTTGTATGTCGCATCGCCGAAGTCAAAATCCGGGAAAGCCCTGCGCTCAATGCACCGGGGAAGCGTCAAAAACTCGATTGCTAATGCGCAGCACGGCGTGACTTGGGTGGATTGGAGGCCTCATTCCTAGCTGGCATCGCGTTTCGCCGAGCTGAATTTATCCACACGAGCGCCCTCAGCGCACGATGTGTTCTGAGAGGGCAAGATTACCCGCGCCTCCAGAAAGCGAAACTAGTGCATCTTAGAAAGTTATGCGCAGCGTGAACGACGAGCCTTGGCCGGCGCCGAAACAATCCAGTGTTATCTATCAAAGGTTCAGCAAGAGCGTTTACTGAAGCTCCTTGAGTTGACGAAGGACGTCCGGTGGCGTTTGCGTCAGCTCCTGGATGAGCCGGGAGGCCTCTTCTGCAAAAACCGGGCTTATCTCAAGCTGCAGCTTGCGCGCTTCCGCCAAAAGGTTAGGGTCAAGCATCGCATCATGAAACGCCTTCTGCAAATCGCGAGCGCGCTCGACAGGAATGTTTGGCGGCGCTGCGATGGGACGGGCCAGGCGATAAGGAAATTCGGCTGCGTCTATGAGGCGAAGGTCTTTGTCATTGCGCGCCAGCTCCCTTGCCATCGGCGCGTTCGGTAGTTCGGGCAGTCTCGTCGTTCTTGCAAATTGGAGCAAAACTTGCATTTCGCTTTGCGGACCAAGCCAATCGGGCTTAACGAGCTTGGTGCTGACAAAGCCAATTAACTGACCATCAAGCTCTCCGCGCTCAACGGCAAGAGCGATAGCGCCGGTGCTTGGATAACCCGAGATAACTTTCAACTGAAGTTTCAAAGCGTCGCGCAAAAGAACGCCGATATCGTTATCTGTTGCGCCGGCGGCGGTTGTTCCGATTGTAAGCACCGGACCTCCATCACGACGAAGGTCTTCTATTGTTCTGACTTTGGCGTCCTTGCGCCCCCACAAGACGAAAGCGTCTTCCTTTGAATCGGAAAATGAACCCAGCCATACGAATTTTTGCGGCTCAAACTTAATATTGCTATTGCCGCCCAGAAGGGCGATCAGCGCCATATAGCGATCAAACGCACCAATCGCAGTGCCGTCGCGGGGCGCCACATTGTAAAGATAGTTTGTCGCGGTGAGGCTCGCGGCGCCCGGCATATTCTGAATAACAATATTTGGGCGTCCAGGAATGTGGGCTCCCATGTGTCGCGAGAGAAGACGAGCGTAAACGTCATAGCCTCCTCCCGGTGGGTACCCTACAATCAAGTTGACGTTCTTTCCCTTGTAAAAATCCACACCGTCAGAAGCAGACACTTGCGCGGGCGCCATCATCAACAGAGCCGTCACACCGAATACGAAAAGGCGCTTCATCATTCAACTCCGATGCTTTCGCGTTTGACGAAAATGCTTATCTAAGCTCAGGAAGTACTTTTTCAGCGAACTCTTCCAGCCCCTCACGCATAGGATAAAAATGGAGCATGAAAAGACTTATGCCCATGGACTGATATTTCCTTATACGCTCCACTACTGTTTTCGGACTGCCGACAAGAGCGGCGCCAACACCAGAAGAGCCAACTGTAATTGAGGGATCTGAGGCTATTACTTTCAGATGTTCGTCGGCTTTACGTTCAGCCTCCTCATCCGTATCAGCGATCAACACGCAGGCATTTATTCCGTATTCCATGGTCCTTCCAAGATCACGGACCCTCGCTTCCATAATTGCGATTTCGGTCTCAATTCGCTTGAGACTCGATTGATAATTGCGGCGATCCTTATCGTAATTAACAAACCATGCGCTGCATTCCTGAGAGACGACATCCATTCCTTCGTCGACACGGCTGGCGGCATAAAATGACGGATGAGGCGATTTTACCGACTTGGTTGGAATTGTTCCATGCTGAACATTATAAAATTCACCCTGAAAACAAAAGTCGTCTTCAGTCCACATGCCTTTCATCACTTTTATGAATTCATGCATGCGCCTGTAGCGATGTTCGCTTTGATCGAGCCATTGCCCAAAGATCGCAAATTCCTCTTTGCGTTGACCATTGACGACGTTCAATGAAAAGCGGCCACCGCTAATTCTGTCGATAGAGGCGCCCATCTTGGCAGCAATCCGGGGATCGGCAATCCCTGGATGAGCAGCCGCCATAATTTCAATCGTCTTTGTCTGGGCCGCAAGTGCGGCGGCAAAGATCCATGAATCCAGATCCGGCCCTAAATAGCGTTGGGCGATAAGGGTAATATCAAACCCAAGCGCTTCCGCGCGCTGCAATACATCAACCGCATAAAGATAGCTTTGATCGACCCCACCCCCGTGCCTCGTTAACGCCTCATGCATAGGCTTGACAAAAGGGTCAGGGCGAATTGTTTGAGGCGCTGGCGTCCAAATACCCAATCGCATGCGTCTCGACGACATCGCTTCTCTCCATACCTGCGAGGCATCAGCCTGCAAACTTCAATTTAAGTTATCGGGCAAACCGCCAAAACACTCGGCTAAAGCATGCACCAAGGAGTCACAACGTTCTTTAACGAACGCCGGGAGCTAAAGCATCCGTCATCCAAAAACGCTTCTGCGCATATCAATGCCAGCGCCTAACCCGTTATCATATTTCCGCGGAGTAGATACCCCCGACGAGGATATGACAAGCAATGTCGCCAGCGAAGATAGGACCATCCCGGACTGGTTATAACAGAGACAAATCAACTTCGTTCAAGCGTAACGGAGCGTCATGGCCAGTAACCCTGCTCAAGGAGCTGATGATAGAAAAGGTTCACATAGGCCTTGAGCCGACCGGGGCTGCGGTAG
>CANJPM010000311.1 GCA_947476075.1 Beijerinckiaceae bacterium | reverse complement strand
GTGACGAGCGCACGCTCGCCAACCGGCTGACCAAACCGCAGCACAAGCGCCTGCTCGGTCTGATGCACGGTGAACACAGACGCGCCGCCGACCACGACGATGGCGGCGAGCACAAGAAGGGCCGCAAAGCCCAGAACGGAGCTTTTCATCGGCGCACCCCCTGCGACGTCTGTTGCGGAGCAGTCGGCGCAGCGCGAGATTGCACGCCCGACGATTGACCCTGCAATTGTTCAAGCGGCAAATAAGGCACTACGCCCTGCCCGTTCTGATCGACGATGACCTTGTTGGAACCGGCCAGAACCCGCTCCATCGTTTCGATATACATGCGCTCGCGCGTCACTTCCGGCGCGTTGCGATATTGCTCGTAGACCTGATCGAAGCGCGAAGCCTGACCGCGCGCTTCCGCGACCGTCTGTTCGCGATAGCCTTCGGCCTCTTGCAAAATGCGTGCAGCCGAGCCGCGCGCTTCCGGCACCACGCGATTGGCGTAGGCTTCAGCCTCGTTGCGCATGCGCTCCATGTCCTGCTGCGCAGCAGTCACGTCGCGGAACGCCGAGATCACCTGCTCGGGCGGATCGACCGAGAGCAATTGCACTTGCAGGATCAGCACGCCGGCCTTGTACTCGTTGAGCACCTTCTGCGTCAGCTCCTGCGCCGCAGGCTCAATGAGCTTGCGTTCAGCAGTGAGAATGCGCTGAATTTGCGTCCGGCCGACGATTTCGCGCATCACGCTTTCAGACACTGCTTTCACAGTGTCGCGCGGTGCGCGCACGTTGAAGGCGTAATCTTCAGGCCGCGCAGGATCAATCTGCCAGATGACGCGAAACTTCACGTCGGCGATGTTTTCGTCGCCCGTCAACATGAGGCTTTCCTCGTTGACGTCGACTTGCGTGGTGTTGTTGGGGCGCCTCGGATCTTCACGTGTGATGAAGCCGATGTCGATGCTGTTGCGATCCGTCACGCGCAGCTTTGTGACGGCGCCGATCGGCGAGGGCCAATTATAATTCAAACCAGAATTGGTGCGCTCGGTGAACTTGCCGAACACCGTCTCGATGCCAGCCTCGTTAGGCTGAACGGTGTAGACGCCAGTGGCGACCCAGCCGAGAGCGATGAGGCCGGCAAGCGCCGCAATGCCGCCAACGCCAAAGCCGCCGCCGGGCAAAGCCTGTTTCAGGCGATCCTGACCGCGACGCAGCAAATCTTCCAGATCAGGCGGCGTCTGTCCGCCACCGCTTCCCGACGGTCCCTGACCCCATGGTCCGGGATTGTTGCCCGGCTTCCACGGGCCACCGCCGCCGCCGCCGCTTTGATTGCTCCAGGGCATGAATGTTCCTCTGTTCCCCTCCGACGGCCCGACATGTCGAACCGCCCGGTAGAATTAAGCACGAGCGCCCCGGTTTTCAACTTGTCGAGGGGCCGCGCGCGCGTTCAAACGTGATTACGGTAAAGCCCGCCTCATCGCCCGGCCCGGGCTCGTGCGCCAGCCGAGCGGTCTCAACCCAGTCGTTTTTGTTGATTAAAGGGAAGAAAGCGTCTCCTGGCGGGGATAAATTGACTTCCGTGATGTCCAGCCGCTGCGCCAGACTAATGGTCTGGGCGTAAAGATCGCCGCCGCCAGCCACAATTATTTCTTTTGCATCCATCGCCTGCGCGCGCTCCCGAGCGAGCTTCAGCGCGGAATCAAGATCGTAAACCACGTAGATCCCCGGATGTACGAATCCTTTATCACGCGTCAGCACAATCGTTTCGCGTCCTGGCAGCGGGCGGCCAATAGCGGCGAACGTCTTGCGTCCCATCAGCATCGGCTTGCCCATGGTGACAGCCCTGAAGCGCTTGAGGTCGCTTGGCAGGCGCCACGGCAAAGCGCCCTCGCCGCCGATCACGCGATTGAGGCCGACGGCTGCGACCAGCACAAGGGGAGCGGGAATGCCGAGGGGGATAGGCATGGATTGAGCGCTCACACCGCCACCGGCGCTTTGATCAGCGGCTGCGGATCGTAATCGACAAAGGCAATGTCATCATAGGTGAAATCAAACAGCGAGCGCACGTCCGGGTTCAGCCGCAGCTTTGGCAGCGGGCGCAGCTCGCGCGACAATTGCAGCTTCGTCTGCTCCAGATGGTTTACATACAAATGCGCGTCGCCGAACGTGTGCACGAAATCGCCCACGCCAAGCCCGCACACATGCGCCATCATATGCGTCAGCAGCGCATAGCTGGCGATGTTGAACGGCACGCCCAGAAAGCAATCGGCCGAGCGCTGATAGAGCTGGCACGAGAGCTTGCCTTCAGCCACATAGAACTGGAACAGACAATGACACGGCGCCAGCGCCATCTTGTCGAGATCGCCCACGTTCCATGCCGAAAGCACAAGGCGGCGCGAATCCGGATTGCGCCTGATTTCCGCCAACAGGTTTGCAAGCTGGTCATGCGCGCGCCCGTCAGCCCCGGTCCATGAGCGCCATTGCTGGCCGTACACCGGCCCCAGCTCGCCGTTTTCATCCGCCCATTCGTCCCAGATCGAGACGCCGTTGTCGCGCAGATATTTGACGTTGGTGTCGCCGGCGATGAACCACAAAAGCTCATGCACGATGGATTTAAGATGCAGCTTCTTGGTGGTGACGAGCGGAAAGCCCTCCTCCAGATTGAAACGCATCTGGTGGCCAAACACTGACAGCGTGCCCGTGCCGGTGCGGTCGGATTTGTGCGCGCCTTCATGGAGAACGCGGCTGAGAAGCTCGTGATATTGGCGCATGGGCTGGATAATGTCGCTGTGAAAGGAACTGACGCCTTCTTACCGCAATTTACCATCTGCGGGAGCCGTTTTTTAAAGCCCTCCTGCTGACCAAGGGTAAGGAATAGTCATGCTTAATATGAAGTTTGGGCACGGCGACGTGATTTTGGTCTGCGATGGAGCCAGAGCGCTGATTTTGGGAAACATTGGCGATTCGAAATTTCCCAATCTCCGCACCAGGGAAGCGGTTGAGGAGCACCATGCCAGCACCCGCGAACAGGGAGCCGACGCGCCGGGCCGCGTTCACGCCTCGGTGGGAAGCGCCCGCAGCTCCGTCGAGCAGACGGATTGGAAGAGCCAGTCGGAGGCTGATTTTCTCGGACGCATCATAGCAAAGCTGGAGGCTGATATGGCCAATATCAGGAAGCTGCATATCGTTGCGCCGCCCAAGGCTCTCGGGATTCTGCGTCATTCCTACAGCCATGGCCTGAAGGCGATTCTGGGCGAGGAGATCGCCAAGGATCTCACCGGCATGCCCGTGCACGAGATTGAGAAATTGCTAACCGGCGGGCAGGCGCATGCGGGCTAGCCGCCCCAAACGCTGATGACGGCCAACCCGGCCCAGCCGATAAAATTATAAACCGCATGGGCCAGAAAGCTGGCTTTGGCCGAGCCCGTGCGTTCGCGCAAAATTGTCAGCACAAGCCCCGGCGCCAATACGGCTAACGGATAAAGCCCCATGCCGTCCCAATGGGCCATGGCGAAAACAATCGTGCAGAGGGGTATGCTCAAAGACGCGGAGAAGCGCGCCCGCAGCGCGCCATAAATCCAGCCACGAAAGAAAAGCTCCTCAGCCAGAGGCGCAAGGATAACAATCGCCAGAAACGACATTCCCAGCGCCAGCGCTTCACGGGGCATGCGCAACAGCACGGAGAATTCAGGATAGAGCAGCCGCAGAACGCTTCCCGCCGCCAGATGATAGAGCGCAATGGCGACAAGCCAAGGCCAATAGCGCAAACGCAATCGTGGAAACGGCTCGCGCCACGCCAGCAAATCGGCAAGGTTTCGCCCGCCCCACAGCAGGGCAACGCTCAAGCAGCCGGCAATCGCAGAGGCATAAAGCATGGAGGCCAGCGCAAACAGCGCGGCCGCCTGACCCGCCTCGTCGGGCTTTGACAGCCGCGTCAGGCGCGATGGATCAATCAGCTCCGCCAGCGCCCGAACGCCCGCCTCGCCCTGCGCTGCATAGGCGAGGGCGAAGACAAGCCCGCCGATAAGGGCGAACCACGCCAGACTCGCAATACCCATGACGCCGAGGCTGAGCAGGAAGC
>CANJPM010000310.1 GCA_947476075.1 Beijerinckiaceae bacterium | reverse complement strand
ATCGGCAGCATTCTGCGCTTCGCATAAACCGTAACATTGCGGGCGCGGCTCAAAACAAAACGCGGCCCTATCCATCAAAAAGCGGTTCTTTGCAACAAAACACCGCCAGAATATCTTTTGCATGCAATCCCTTCACCGTCGACGCCGGGTAAAAAGGCCGCTGAAAACTAACGCTGGATATGGACCACCAATCCCGAGCGGCTCACAGGCATAAAACCATACTTCAGGGAGGATCACTTTTCAGGGGGCACGCCATGGTTCCTTCGTCATGACGACGAGACCAAACTCTCCTTAGATCACAACCGAAAATCTGGGACAGAGGTGCTGACGGGGAACACTGAGTAAACTCAACGCAGGGTTGTAGAAATGGATTTGCGCGCGGCCTCAACAATGTCTGGGGGACTTGCATAAACACGCTTCAAGAGGGAGTCGATTCCCTCACCAGACATGACGTCAAGGTCCATCCGCAGCTTTTTAGCTTCCGCCAAGAATTGTGTATCATTGATCACAATATCAAAGGCTTTACGCATCGCTTCTACACGTTCCTTGGCAACATCCGGCGGCATTACAAACGGCCTACCCCACGCTTGGGCAGACAGAATTAGCTCAGCCACCTGCTTTTCTTGAGCGGTTTTTACATAATCGAGTATCAGCGGAACATCTGGAAAATCGGGGTTCCTCGTCATGGCAAGCTGTGCAAGAAAGCGCACTTTTTTATCTTTTATCCACGGCTCTAGAATATCCTTATCGCCTGCCCATCCGGTGCTCACACGACCTTCAAGCTCGCCTCTTTCCATCGCTAAATAGGCTTCTGTTGAGCTCTTGTAGCCGGAAATGATCTTGAACTTGGTGCGGACAACATTGTTTAAAAAGAGTGGCAGGAAGTCTGTGGATGGGCCGCTGCTGCCGATAAGCATATCTTTTTTCAGCAGGTCATCCATGGTCTGGTGAGGTGCCGTGTGCCAGACAACAACGAGACCCGTTTCGGTATTCAAACTGCCGATCCAGTTGAACTTCATAGGATCATATTGAATCTGGAGTTGATGCCCCTCCAGAAGCGGCGAAGTAAGTATGCCCCGCTGCACGGTTGCCATGGCCGTTCCATCTTTTGGAGCTATGTTATAAAGGTGGTTCGTAACACGTAGACCACCCCCACCCGGCATGTTCTGAATAATGAAGCCCGGATGCCCCGGAATATATTGTCCAATATGACGCGTCAGGAGCCGCGCGTAGGCATCATATCCTCCACCTGCTTCCGACCCGACGCCGACTGTGATGCGTTTGCCACTATAGAAATCCGCAACCGGGTTAGCCATGGCGGCCCCGGTAGCCACAAGAGCGGAAAAAACTAGCAAAGCTTTAGTGAAGGTCATGCGCTTCATAATTTTCCGTCCCATTTTGATTTTTGGACCCATATTTAAGTATGCCGTGCAACGCAACTTAGGAAACTCTCGAAAGGCTATTGTGGTGTCTTTGGCCCAGTAGATTTCGAATTTGATTAGTGAACTTGCCCCTGTTTGCCGTCTCCCTTAGCCGAGTTTGACCATACGATGAGCTTTCGTTCCTCGGCAAACTTTTTTTTCGACAGCCATCGGGCTCATGTAGCGCAATGTAGAGTGAAGCCGCTTGCCGCTTAACAACCACACTAAATTGGTTCACACTTGGTGTCCCTCACTTGATGTTGAGGAATGCGACCGGGGCAAACAAAGACCTGCGGCCGCGCATGGGAGAGAAACGGATGCGCCCGAAATTACGTACAACTCTATTAGCTGGAATAAGCGCCATGATTGCCACCACATCGCCAAGTCTGGCTGCGGAGAAAGTCTTCAAACTGGAGGAGGCCACAATTGCAGACATTCGCGACGCCATGTCGGCGGGCGCGCTATCGGCCGAGAAGCTAGTTGAACTCTACGTCGCGCGTATCGCAGCCTTTGACAGGGCGGGGCCACGTTTGAATTCGATCATCGCGGTCAACCCGGACGCCAGAGCGGAGGCCGCCGCATTGGATCAGGAACGCGCTGCGAAAGGACCAAGAGGACCGCTGCACGGCATACCTGTCATATTAAAAGATAATATCGACGTCGCGAAGATGCCGACCACAAACGGATCGGCGGTCATGAAGGACGCCATCCCGCCGGTGGACGGCGCGCTCACTAAAGCGCTTCGGGCGGCAGGTGCTGTCATACTCGGCAAGGCGGCCATGGGCGAATTCGCCGGTGGAAGTTACAATTCGGTGCGCGGGCAGACACTCAATCCATTCAATGTAAAGCGCGCGACCGGAGGATCGAGCAGTGGTTCCGGCGCGGCGATCTCGGCGAATTTTGTTGTGTTGGCAATTGGAACGGATACCAGCACGTCCGTGCGTGGGCCCGCCGCATATACAGGTATTGTTGGCCTTCGCCCGACCACTGGTCTTGTCACGCGCGCCGGAATTGCGCCGAAGAACCTCAACTTCGACAGTGCAGGCCCCATGGCGCGGACGGTGACCGATGTCGCCCTTATGATGAACGTGATCGCCTTCTCGGACACTGACGATTCCAAGAGCGTTGAGGCGTGGAGCGAGCTAAGGAAGCGGAACGCCGCTTCTGGCGCCTCAGTCAACTTTGCGCAAACGCTGGACCCGGGCGCATTGAAGGGACGCAAGCTTGGCGTACTACGCGATCTCTTCGAGGGGGACCCGGAAATATCGGCCCTTGCCGAAAAGGCAATTGCCACGATGCGCGACCTCGGAGCGACGCTTGTGGACATAAAGTTGGAGCCGTCCTTCATCGAAACGCATCTGCGGGGCGGCATCGGTAAGATGCGCGACTTGTCTGATTATCGCTTCAGGGCGGACTGGGAGGAATATCTCAAGCGGTTCAACAGCTCGAATGTTCCCAAGACAGTGGCTGAATTCATTCGAATTTATGACGCCGAAGTTTCGCAATCGCCCCTTCCGGTCGAGGCGAGCGTCATGAACCTCCTCAGAACGTCCATGACGCGTTCGAGCGATGCGCCCGAGTACAAGGACTTCATCGAGAACCTCATGCCGCGCTCGACAGCGGAGAAGCTTGCTGTCTTCGAGAAATATGGAGTGGACGCGCTCGTGCACCCCTATGTGCCGACGTTCGCGGTGCCGATCACGAATCCCGTCTATAAGATCGACGACCCGACGTTTGTTGGCTCCAAGGCGCCCGTTCCCGCGACCATGGCGGGGTACAGCTCGGTAGGTTTCCCGTCTATCGTCGTGCCCATGGGCTTTGGCTCGCAGGGACTGCCCATGTCGATCGCGATCTTCGGCAAGCCTTACGAAGACCGGCAGATCATCGGCTTCGCCTACGCCTACGAGCAGGCGAGCAAGTTGCGTCGGCCCTCGAAACTGGTCCCGCCGTTGCCGGGTGAATCCATCACCTACCAGAGCAAGTAATACCGCAAACGGTCCGCCCGCCGTAAGGCTGGCGGACCCTACCGCTTTAACGCCCTCATATCCCTTACGTGCTGCGCCAAGTCGGCCCACGCGGGTTTCTGCGTGAAGCTGGAGGTTCGAGAGACTAAAATTGCCACTCTGGTCAGGAAGGGTCTGCTATGCGCTATAAACAGCGGTGACAAAGTCTACCACTGAACCGGCTTTGATCGCCTTTTGATGGCGGTGCAAAAATGTACCGGTCCGGCTAAGCCGTCTTGATGCCTTTGACTTGCACGGGGGGCTGGAAGGATGTTCACCAGTGGAACTCTGTGCCGGTGTACGACGCGCGGTGATGGTGGATGGGCTTAGCCGCCGGGAGGCCACAAAGCGGTTTGGCGTTCATCGCAACACCATTTCGAAGATGCCGCAGTTTTCAGTCCCGCCACCATCAGGCTTGGTCTGATTGATCCAATTGGACCAGTTAGCCTACCGCATGAAAACCGGTAGAGGAGGCGTTGCGGCATGTGCATCGTTCACGTCTCGCGCCGCCCATTTCCGTGGCCAACGCTGGTGACCAGCCCCCATGATGTGATCCGGTTGTTATGTTAGTTGACGATTGGGTTTGTAGCTAGCGGTGGGGTGGCCGGCGAAGCTGGTTGGGGTTGCGCAGCCGGCCACT
>CANJPM010000309.1 GCA_947476075.1 Beijerinckiaceae bacterium | reverse complement strand
TTACAATCCCGACGAAATAGGCTTCACGCATGCGTCGCTGCGCGCTATGGCTCTTGTGATAGCCGCGTGCGCCGGTGTGCAGCATTGCGGCATGGGCGGCTGCCATCGTTAAATCGCCCGCTTCAAGGCGCGCTTCAACGACGGCCTGAAAATAGGAATCGCTGGTGTCATAGGGCGTAGCGGCCAGATCGCTAACGCGCGTCTCCAGCGCCTCAAGTTGAGCGCTGAAATCTTCCGGCTGCTGTCCCACCAGATATTTGTTCACATGGCCCAGCGAGCTTTTTGTCTTCTCCATGATTGCGATGCAATCGCGGATCAGCCCAATCGCCATACCAGATTGCAATAATATAAAGCCGCCGCGTATTTTCTTCACGAAGGGAAGCGCTGAATGGGCCAGCACCATTTGGTCAGGGATGAAGGCGTCCTTAAAATTCACGCCATAGGTGCCGGTGCCGTCCATCGCCAGAAAGGAATCGCACTCCAGCAGCTCGATCTTGTCGTTCGCGCAATCGGCGATGAACATCACCTTGCCGCCGTCCTCGCACTCAAAGATCGTTCCAAATATGTGCTCAGGTCCGATATTGGACACCCAGGGCAGGGCGCCCTTGACCTGATAGCCGCCGGGGACGCGCTTGCCTTTGAGTTTCATCTTCTCGATGCCGAAGAAGCTTTTCATCGGGTTTGAAAGGCCGGTTCCGCCCAGCATGTTCCCCGTGGCCGCCGCATCCAGATATTTGTCTTTCAACGCCTGATTGTCGGTGTTGGCGAGATACCAGACCAGCGTGCTCTGGCACCATGTCATAAAAGATGTTGAGCCGCAGACCTGCGCGACCTCGCTCATGGAATCGATAGCGATGTTGAGATCGACTCCATCTTCAACTTGCGCATGGGTGGAGAATGCGCCGGCGCCGCCAATGGCGCGCAGGAAATCGCCCGGATAGAGCTTGCCGGCATCTATGTCGTCGACAAGCTTCGGCAAGTCCGCCTGCACGATGTCGCGCACGTCCGATATCACGTCGATGCGAAGGGGCGTCTGTGCAAAGGCTAGCGACATCGTCATCTCCTGCAGTAAAGCGCTGGCGAAAATATCGCCAGCGCGTCTTCGCTAAAGGCTCAACTCAAGGTTCACAGGCCTGGTGAACGTGTTGGCCACCGGCGACCATTTTTTTACGTGCGTGATCAGCGCATCGATTTCCGATTGCGCGATTCCATCGCATTCCATCTCCACTTTCACGCGAACGTCGGTGAAGCCGACGGGCTTCTCGCTCATGTCGCCAGTGCCCCAGACGCCGGTGATGTTGAGATCACCCTCAAGCTGCAATTCAAGCTTGCGCACGATCCAGCCGCGATGCACGGCATTGGCGTGCAGGCCTACCGCAAGACACGAGCCAAGCGCTGCAAGAGAGGCCTCGGACGGGTTTGGCGCGGTGTCGTCTCCCAGCAGCGCTGGTGGTTCGTCAACAATGTAGGGCGGCAGGCTGCGGATATAATTTGCGTGGCGGAAGCGACCTTCTGCCACGGTCTTGCACTTCAATGTTTTGATGACTTGCGGGTTTGCCTTCCCGGCTGCGATCAGGCCGTCAAGCCCGGCTTTGTCGATCGGCGTCAGGCAGCCTGTGGGCGCGGTGTTGGGTTCGGGCGCAAGGCAGCCGGTCAATACGATGTCAGGCGAAACGCTCATGGGATTTCCCTCCTCTGGAAAGGCGTATGCAAGTGGCGAGCGGCGCAGGGCCGGTGTCGCAAAGGTAAAAGCATCCCGCGTGCCAAACGCTTTTGCTGCGTCAGTGCGCCGCATGTTTTCAGGATTCGATCCGCGTTTGCCTGCTCTGCAGGCGCCGCGCGAACGGGCGCCAACCCGGTATGGAACTTCCTCCGCACAAGAATTCAGCGGATGCTGCACTTGTCTTGATCGTCTGCCTCGCTAATGTGCGCTCATCTGCGAGGTCTTATGCATTT
The DNA here is from genome assembly GCA_947476075.1 of Beijerinckiaceae bacterium. GTDB lineage: Bacteria > Pseudomonadota > Alphaproteobacteria > Rhizobiales > Beijerinckiaceae > Terripilifer. Next base: position 2,124 of record CANJPM010000309.1, on the reverse strand, counting down.
CTTTGATTCAAACGGCGTGCGCATCGCCTATGTCGATCTGGCGCCGACCACGGAAGATCGCGGCGAACCGATCCTGCTGATCCATGGCTTTGCGTCCAACCACGCGGTGAATTGGGTCAATACGATGTGGGTGCGCACGCTCAATCATGCGGGGCGGCGCGTGATCGCGCTCGACAATCGCGGCCATGGCCAGAGCGAGAAGCTCTATGAGCCGGGCCTCTACGCGACCTCGCTGATGGCGCGCGATGCGGTCAATCTGCTCGACCATCTCGAAATCGAGCGCGCCGACGTGATGGGCTATTCGATGGGCGCGCGGATTGCCGCCTTCATGGCGATTGAACATCGCGCGCGCTTGCGCAAGGCGATCCTTGGCGGGCTCGGCGACCGGCTGGTGAACGGCGCCGCATTGCCGGGCAATATCGCGCAGGCGATGGAAGCGGCCTCGCTGGATGAGCTGACCGATCCGATGCAGCGCATGTTCCGGGCTTTTGCAGAGCAAACGAAGAGCGATCTCCGCGCTCTGGCCGCCTGCATTCGCGGCGCCCGGCAAAACCTCACCGCCAGGGGCGTGGCCGCAATCACATGCCCGACGCTGGTGGCTGTGGGCACGAAAGACGAGGTGTCAGGAGATGGCCCGGCGCTGGCGCGGCTGCTGCCCGAGGGCCGCGCGCTCGACATTCCGGACCGTGACCATAATCTGGCGGTGGGCGACAAGGTCTACAAGCAGGGGGTGCTGGCGTTTCTGGAAGAGACTTAGTCTCGACAGCTTATGGCTGGCCTTGCCGCTGGCGCCGCCCCGCTCATATAATGGACGACAGATCAGGAACGCCAAATGCCGTCCAGCCATTCGTCAAAAGTTGCGGGAAACATCATAGGTCTTCGCGACGTCGATCCGATGTTTGCGCGCATCCGCATTGAGGCGGAGGAGATCGTGCGGCGCGAGCCCGAGGTCGCCGGTTTTGTTCTGGGCACGATTCTCAATCATGACAGGCTGGAAAGCGCGATCATCCATCGCCTCGCTGATAGGCTCGATCATCAGGAAGTGCCCGGAGATCTAATCCGTCAGACCTTCCTCGATGTCATTTCGCGCGACGCCTCCATCATTGAAGCGTTCCGGTTCGATCTGATGGCGGTGGCCGACCGCGATCCCGCCTGCTCGCGGTTCATTGAGCCGCTGTTGTATTTCAAGGGCTTTCACGCGCTGCAAACCCACCGTCTGGCCAATTCCCTGTGGAAAGCCGGGCGGAAGGATTTTGCGCTCTACCTGCAAAGCCGCTCTTCCGAAACGTTCCAGTGCGACATTCACCCCGCAGCCACGGTAGGCAAGGGCGTGTTTCTTGATCACGCCACCGGCCTTGTCGTGGGCTCGACGGCGGTGATTGAGGACGACGTTTCGATTCTGCACAGCGTGACGCTGGGCGGCACCGGCAAGGAGCTCGGCGACCGGCATCCCAAGATTCGGCGCGGGGTGCTGATCGGCGCCGGCGCCAAGATAATCGGCAATATCGAGGTCGGCGAATGCGCCCGCGTGGCCGCAGGCTCGGTCGTGCTTTCGGCTGTCGCTCCGCGCACCACGGTGGCGGGCGTGCCCGCGCGCTGGGTAGGCGAGGCAGGCTGCGCCGAGCCTGCGCGCAGCATGGACCAGATTCTGGCGGACAAGTTTCAGGCGTAGTTTCCTGTCGCGTTGGTGCAAGGGTTCAGTGCGCCTTGCCGCCCGCCTTTTTTTCTGGCACTTCTCCGCCCCGCACTGACCCTGGAGAAGCGCGTTGGACAAGACTGAACTGCAAAAGCTGCAAGCGTTCCTGCGCCATTCTTTTGGCAATCAGGACATTCGCGTCGGGCTTGACCCCAAGAACGTCGAACAGGCCGCAGTTCAGCTTGGCGAGATCAGGATCGCAACCATTCTTGTCGACGACGAGGACGGCGACCGCTCTTTCGCGCTTGAGTTGAAGATTCCCGTCGGTCGAGAAGTGTTGCAGGAATATCTGCGCCGTATGTTCGAGAACGACGAGCTGAAGATCGTCGGGCGGATGAAAAAGACCGATTCTGTGGAGCTGAACCGGGGCGACGATTTTCTGGGCGTGATCTCAGCCGACGACGCGCGCGGCTCCTCGTTCACGCTGC
>CANJPM010000308.1 GCA_947476075.1 Beijerinckiaceae bacterium | reverse complement strand
CGCATCTGTGAAGCTTACTTCTTGCCGCCAAATACGTGCGGCGCGAGCCCTCATCGGTTGGACACAGAAAGACTTGGGCAATGCCATCGGAGTCGACGAGAGGCAGATAAGGTTTTGGGAGCGACGACTTCCAACCAACAAGACGAAAATGCTCGCCCTGATTGATGCATTCAAAGCCGCCGGGGTCGAATTTGTTTCTGCTCCTACGATAGGCGTTCGTGGAGTTAGTAACGCGTAACGGCCAAAACGATCCGAATATGACGCGTCACAGGTCCCCAGCTTTCAGAGTTTTAAGACACCTAACGCGCACATGCGCGCGACCGGTATGCGGAAAACACATTGAGACGTTGGCCTCTTTATCGGCGCTGCGGTGGGTCGCTGCTGCGAAAACCGCTCCGAGCCTATGCACTCGTACACAAAGCAAACCCACCAAGAATGCGGCAATACTGAAAGCGGCTGTTGGGGAGTGCAACGAAGGCATGCTGTCTATGGCTCCGTATCAGGTTAAGCCGTCAGTCTAGTGCACCGCATGAAATCGGAACAGCCGCCTAAATGCGTCGTTGCTCGATTGAGCGAACAAAGTTCCGGTTAAGGTTTTGGGCGTTTGCTGCCGCTTACCGGTGATTTTTATACATCACACCCGCGCGCGACCGGTTATCGGAAACACTCTCAATTCATTGACGACACTCAACTAGCACGGTGAAGGCGCTTGCGCGTGCCGCGATCTCCACACCCGTCAATTCACGCTCGTTTCCGACTTCTTTGTAGTTGATATTTTTTGCATCCAGAAAGCCACGAAGCGCATTACCAGCGATTGCAAAGTTTACATTTTGAGGTATGCCGCCACCTTTGCTGACCATTTTAAGAGCATCGAGTCGGCTGCTCACAACGCCAATCACATTTCCTGCGACGTCTAACAGTGGCCCGCCAGAATTCCCCGGCTGCACTGGCGCGGATATTTGCACTTCACCCGTGTCGCCACCGATGCCTGACAAACGGCTTATTGAACCATTCGTGATGGCTATGCCTGTGAATGCTCCGTCCAATGGAAAGCCAGCAGCGGTGATACTTTCATTGAGCTGGATGCGTGTGGTCCGAATGCTGGCGATAGGGCCGCTGTCATTGGCAATCGAGACCAGCGCTAAATCACGGGTAGGGTCTCTGGCGACGACGCGCGCACCAGAATTGCCGTCAATCTTTAGGGTCGCACAGCCATCTACAACGTGGTGGTTGGTGACGAACTGACCGGTACCAATTCTGAACGCGGAGCCTGAGCTGGAGGTGGATTTAGGCGCGGCTGGCGGAGCGGTGGGTGCTGCTGATACAGGGACTGGAGCTGACCGGATGTATTTGTCATTCGCCCATATTCCCACTAAGTTCGTACCACTTGGTAGGATAAGAGTACCCTGACCCTCGCGCTTGCCATCCTTCCAAGCACCTACATACATCCAGCCATCCGCGTATGTGTAGGTACCCTGACCCTCGCGCTCGTCGTCCTTCCACGCACCTTCGTACTTCCTGCCATCAGGCCACGTGAGGGTACCCTGACCCTCGCGCTTGCCATCCTTGTACGCACCAACGTACTTCTCGCCATTAGGCCGCGTGTAGGTACCCTGACCCTCTAGCTTGCCGTCCTTGAACGCGCCTACGTACTTCATACCATCAGGCCATGTATGGGTGCCCTGACCCTCGGGCTTGTCGTCCTTCCACGCACCTTCGTACTTCCTGCCATCAGGCCACGTGTGCGCACCCCAGCAGTTATGATATCTAACACTTTGATCAGCCGGGCAGGCGGGCAAGCGGCTTTGCTGAGCATCTGCAGTCCCGAACAGAGCAAGCCCACCAAGAATGGCGGCAAGACTGAAAGCTGCTTTGAGGGAGTTCGACGAAGACATGCTGGCTATGGCACCGTGTCAGGATATGCCGCCAGCCTAGTGCATCGCACGAAATCTGAATAGCTGCCTAAATGCCGTCATTGCTCTATTGAGCGAACAAGGCTCCGGTTAAGGTGGCATTTGCTGCCGCTTACCGGTGGTTTTTTACCACCACGCGCGCGCGTGACCGGGATGCGGAAATATTCTCAAACTGCCGTCTCTGCGCTCAAACACATCCATTGTAGCGCTAATGAATGAGTTGGATTCGCCCTTGCTCGGCAATGATCCGGTTCAGGGTGGTTGCCTCGTCACTCACGGGGCTAACGGGTGATGGTAAGAGGCGTGTCCATATCAGATTGAGAAAAGGTACGAGAAATCTAGAACTCGGTTTATTAGCCACGTTTATTCTAGCTTGTATTTTGCGCGTCCTGCTGAATGCTAGGTGTGCAGGGGCAAAGTCCAAACGCGGCGCTCGCTTGGCACCCAAACTCCAAGTGACAAGGAAATGTCCAGATCACCGCCTTTACCGGCTCTTCCGCCTTTCCGTCCCTCAACGACGAAAACTGTGCGGCTAAAGGATGTTAATCTAAATTGCCCCCATCATCGCCTCCGATTTCTGTTGTGCCTAATCAGCTCACCTACCATGAGCGCCGGGCCTCGATAGTGTAACGACGTTTGACGGCGCCATAGGCTCGCAGTGGTTCGCCCATGCTTCCATAAGCACCCGCCGTAGCTCCAAAATATCTGTCCGCCGATAAGCCCTCTCGACCTTTGTTCCGACGATGTGCCCCATAGCTTCCTCAATTATCGCGTGAGCATAGCGGCTAGTTTCCTCAGCCCATGTCCGAAAGCTCGAGCGGAAACCGTGCGGGACAATTGGTCTTTTGTCGTTGGCGTCATGCCAGATGTCACCATCAGCGGCATTCATCCGACGGATCAGGGTCAGCATCGCCATGTTGCTCATCGGGAATGCGCCGCGCGTACTTGTAAAAACAAATTCGCTTTGCCTAACTGTGGAAAGGCAATGCAAAATTTCCAAAGCACGACGTGAGAGCGGAACACGGAAAGGTTCTGTCCGGTGCTTTCCATCCTTCAACCGGTCGATTGGCACGAACCATATGGCTTCATTAAGATCGAACTCGGACCACTTAGCGCCGAGCACCGAATTTGTACGGACATTGGTGAGAATCATGAATTCAAGCATCCGGGCCGCAAGAGCATCGCGACGCTGAAGGGCGGACATAAATTCACTTGTGCGCGAATAAGACAGCGACGGGTGATGACCGCGAGATAGCGCCCGAGGCGCCTTAAAGCCTTGAGCTTTTAAATTTTCCAAAGAGGCGGGATTATCGAACATGAGAACGCCGTGATCGGCTTTTAAGATGACGCGAGCACGATCAAAGACGCGGCGAATTGCCGGGTAAAGCTTGCGGGCTACTTCAGGTTTAGCGTCCCAAACCGGGCGCAACAGCGCAGCCACTTCTGTTGTCGTGATCTCTTCAACACGGCGACCCAAGAACGGGCCGCAAAAAACCGGTCCAAGGTGGCGGGCGGCCTGATAGCGAACCTTGGCGTTCTGGCTATCACGTTCCATATCCGCGACCACCAGCGCCGCGATCTCGCCAAACGTGGGGGTAGCCCCTCCAGACAGCCTAGAAGCCTCTCTGGCCTTTTTGGGACTTACCCCACGCGCCACCAATCGACGGGCGTCCTGAGCCTGCTCTCTGGCTTCCTTGAGGCTTACGGCGGGATAAGGGCCAAGCCCCAAGTCATCGCGCTTCTTGTTTAGCTGATACCGAAAAATCCAAGAGCGACTGCCAGTCTTCTTCACCTTCAGGAAAAGATTATCGCCATCCATGTGGGTCCCCGCCCCAAGGACGGCGATACGACGCTCATTCAGACGACCCGCCATGTCGTAGACCCCACACCTGACCCCACACTTGGGCAAGGATTATGGCGAACCATTCCGAACATTGGCAATCCATTAATTTCATATAATGTTGTGTAAGAGAGATTATTTATCTGGTCAGCGCACCATCGTGAACTGGCACGAACAATGGTTTGGTGCCCCTAGCCGGAATCGAACCAGCACTCCTTGCGGAATCCGATTTTGAGTCGGACGCGTCTACCAGTTCCGCCATAGGGGCTCCGCCTGCGCGGAAGTGGCTGAATATAGACGAGGCCGCTGACGGGTCAACATGCCGTTTG
>CANJPM010000307.1 GCA_947476075.1 Beijerinckiaceae bacterium | reverse complement strand
TGGCGCAGGCGCAAGCGCTGGATTCAATGCTGGCGGACAAGAAGATGGGGCTCGATGCCATCATTGAGCTGAAAGTTGACGAGAGCGCCCTGTTGGCCCGGATCGAAAATCGGGCGCGTGAGACAGTCGCCGCAGGTGGCGTTGTTCGCTCGGACGATAATCCCGAGGCCTTCAAGAAGCGTCTCGACGCCTATCGTGAACAGACAGCGCCCGTGTCGGCCTATTACGCAAGCCGCGGCGTGCTGAAGACGCTGGACGGTATGGCCCCGATTGACGAAGTGACGAAGTCGCTGGACGCCGCTCTGGCTTCCTAGCTTTTCGGATTTCGCAATTAAGGATGGCGATCAATCGGCGTCCCGGTTTGATTGCAGTCTGGTGCGGCTTTGTGTGTGTGACGAGGTCGCGCAAGGTTCCCGAAAGATTGGGGAAACGCTGGGGTTTCAGTAAATCTCCGCGTGTTCCCATTGACGCCCGGATGAGACTGCCCTAAGACACGCGAACTCTCCGAGGCGTTCGCGCTCCCGGGTGCTTTCCTGTGGAAAGGCCGGGAGAATTTGACGTCTTGACCCTCGCAAGGCCGGCCTCCACCGGCGCGGGGTTTTTTCAACTGCTGACCTTCGGGTTCAGCTCACATGGAGACGACCCATGGCTCGTATAGCCGGCGTAAACATTCCGACGAACAAGCGCGTTATCATTGCGCTTCAATACATTCATGGCATCGGCGCCAAGAAGGCCGAAGAGATTTGCGAGAAGGTGAGCATCCCGGCGGAGCGCCGCGTGGCCCAGCTTACCGACGCGGAGGTTCTCCAGATCCGTGAGACGATTGATCGCGATTATCTCGTAGAGGGCGATCTGCGCCGCGAAGTGTCTATGAACATCAAGCGTTTGATGGATCTGGGCTGCTATCGTGGCCTGCGTCATCGTCGCCAGCTGCCAGTTCGCGGTCAGCGTACGCATACCAACGCCCGCACCCGCAAGGGCAAGGCGAAGGCGATCGCCGGCAAGAAGAAGTAATCAGCATTACGGGCAGGCCCGGTGCGACTTCGCATTCCGGGCTTGCGATCACCTCATGTCATCCCCAGCGCCTGGTGATACGGGCGCGTTTCAAGGACGAATATTATGGCAAAAGATACACGCGTCCGCCGCCGCGAACGCAAGAACATCGCTTCTGGCGTCGCGCACGTCGCTTCGACGTTCAACAACACGATGATCACCATTTCCGATGCTCAGGGAAACACCATCGCCTGGTCTTCGGCCGGCACGATGGGCTTCAAGGGCTCGCGCAAGTCGACCCCCTACGCCGCGCAGATGGCTGCTGAGGACGCTGCCCGCAAGGCTGCCGAGCACGGCATGCGTACGGTTGAAGTTGAAGTGTCGGGCCCGGGTTCTGGCCGTGAATCTGCTTTGCGCGCCTTGCAGGCCGCCGGGTTCACTGTGACCTCGATCCGCGACGTGACGCCGATCCCGCACAACGGCTGCCGTCCGCGCAAGCGCAGACGCGTTTGATCTGAAACGATCTAATTGGCGCGCAGGCCGACGGGTTTGCGCGTCTATCTCTACGCCTATGTCGTGGGCCAGGGTCGACGGACCGATATGCCCACGCGCCTGAAAGGCACGCACGTGATCCAGAAGAACTGGCAAGAACTAATCAAGCCGAACAAGCTCGAAGTCATCCCCGGGGACGATCCGCGCCGCATGGCGACTGTCGTCGCCGAGCCGCTTGAGCGTGGTTATGGCGTGACGCTCGGCAATTCTCTGCGTCGTATTCTGCTGTCGTCCTTACAGGGCGCTGCGATCACGTCCGTTCATATCGACGGCGTTTTGCATGAATTCTCCTCGATCCCGGGCGTGCGCGAAGACGTCACCGACATCATCCTGAACATCAAGGATATCGGCATCAAGATGCTGGGCGATGGCCCCAAGCGTATGGTGCTGAAGAAGCAGGGTCCTGGCGCCGTTATGGCTGGCGATATCGCCGTCACTGGCGACGTGCAGGTGCTTAATCCCGGCCTCGTGCTGTGCACGCTGGACGAGGGCGCCGAGATCCGCATGGAATTTACGGTGAACACCGGCAAGGGTTACGCCCCCGCTGACCGTAACCGTTCGGAAGATTCGCCGATCGGTCTGATTCCGATCGACAGCATTTTCTCTCCGGTGAAGAAGGTCAGCTATCGCGTCGAGAATACACGCGAAGGTCAGGTTCTCGATTATGACAAGCTGACGCTGACGCTTGAGACCAATGGCGCCGTGAGCCCCGAGGATTCCGTGGCCTATGCCGCGCGCATCTTGCAGGACCAGCTGAACGTGTTCGTGAACTTCGAGGAGCCGCGCCGCGAGGAGGCTGCCCCGTCGATCCCCGAGCTCGCCTTCAACCCGGCGCTATTGAAGAAGGTAGACGAGCTGGAGTTGTCGGTTCGTTCGGCCAATTGCCTGAAGAACGACAATATCGTTTATATCGGCGACCTGATCCAGAAGTCGGAAGCGGAGATGCTTCGCACCCCGAACTTTGGCCGCAAGTCTCTGAACGAGATCAAGGAAGTTCTGGCCCAGATGGGCCTGCATCTGGGCATGGAAGTGCCCGGCTGGCCGCCGGAGAACATCGAAGAGCTGGCCAAGCGCTTCGAGGAGCATTACTAGTCCTTCGATAATTTCGAATATTCAAAAGAGAATAGGGTGAGCTTCAGGTTTCGTTGAGCGAGTTTCTACTCCTCATTAGCTACTTGCTTCTCACCCATAACACTGGCCGTACCGTGGCACGGCGGCCGGGTAAAACAAGGAGACAGCCATGTATCACGGTCGCGCAAAGCGTCGTTTCAATCGTACCGCTGAACATCGTAAGGCGATGTTCGCAAATATGTGCCAGGCTATCATCAAGCACGAGCAGATCACCACGACCCTTCCGAAGGCCAAGGACTTGCGTCCGGTCATCGAGAAGCTCGTGACGCTCGGCAAGCGCGGCGATCTGCATGCCCGTCGTCAGGCGATCGCGCAGATCAAGGACGTTGTGATGGTTCGCAAGCTGTTCGACATTCTTGGGCCCCGCTATAAAGAGCGCAATGGCGGCTACACCCGCGTCATGAAGGCCGGCTTCCGCTTCGGCGACAACGCCCCAATGGCCGTTATCGAATTTGTTGACCGCGACGTGTCCGCCAAGGGCAAGGATTCCGGTCAGGTCGAAGAGACCGCAGCCTAAGCCTCACGATTCTCAGCCAATACCTTCAAAGGCCCGCTTCGTGCGGGCCTTTTTTTATGCGTCAGGCTGTCGGCAGCGCCACAAAACCGGCGCCAAAAGCGGGCGCGAGGGCGCTTTCGTCGTCTGAGCGGATGTCGACGCCTGTCACCTGACTGGCGGGCGGGCCGCGCAGCAGGCCTTCCGCAATGATCGCCACCGAGTCAGGATCTCCGGCGAAGACAGCCTCCACCGTTCCATCGCTGCGATTGCGCACCCAGCCGCGCAGGCTGTGGGCGGCCGCCTGACGCTGCGCCCATGCACGATAGCCGACCCCCTGCACGCGGCCGCGCACGATCACGCGGATGATTCGCTCGGCGTCTTCATCGGTGTGTTCTTTGGCCATTTTCGTCATCTATCCGCCTCTGCCTTCCTGCGTTTACCATGCGTTCACCAGCGTGTTTTGTTTTATCAAGTTGCGTCAAGGCCGGGGCGTTTGGCTTGGCAGCATCGGCTTTGCAGGCGTTTTTACGTGCTTTAGGTTGAACCAATTGCTCGCGTATTGAGTGCGTTTTTAGCGGTGTCGTTATGTTTCTTTCAATTTTGATCCGGGGTCGTTTTGTCGCCTTCTCGCTATCCGCCGCGCCGATGCTCACGCTGGGAGGCTGCTTTGCCGGGGCGAAGGCGCCCGAGGTCGAAGCGAGCGTCCCGTCTGTGGCGGAGAACGCCATTCCCTCTACGGCTTTTACGCCCAGAACGGGCGGCGTGACGTCGACGGCCGTCGTCGCCAGAACGCGCGCAAACGTGAACACATCGAGCGTCGATTTCACCATCGTCAGCAGCGGTGCGACTACGCAGACGTGGGCTAACCCCGACACGGACGCATTTGGCGCGTCGCCCGGACAAATCGTGACGACGTC
>CANJPM010000306.1 GCA_947476075.1 Beijerinckiaceae bacterium | reverse complement strand
CGGAACGGATCGAACCCGTGCAGATTGCGCCCCGTGGGCAAAACGTCCGGCGTGCGCAAAAGGTCGCCGCCGGGCGCGGGGCGGATATAGCGAGCGTCCAGAGCGCGCAGGATGGCGGGCACTTCGTGCTCTTGTTCCAGCAAAGCATTGGTGACCGCCAGCGCACTCAAGGCTTTAACCTGCTCGGGCGCATCGCTGATCGCGCTTGGCGCAGCGCCGTCCACCAAGGCTGTAATCGCATCTCGCGAGGGCTTCGACCCATCTGCATTGTCGGCCATCGACAGCAGCGTATCGATGCGGTCTTCGCGCGCAGCGGGCTTGCCCACGACATGCAGGCCATGTGGGATCAGCGTATATTCCAGCTCCAGAACGCGGTTCGATAAAGCATCGATCTGCGCATCGGGCTCACTCCATTCAGGCTCGGCCTGCGCGAGATCGACGCTGGCCGCTTGCGCTTGCAAGAGAGGCGCAAGTCGCGTGCGCTCTGCTTCAGCGTCCGGCGACAAAGCGCGCCAGCTTTCGAGCGATGATTTCAGCTCCAGCAGGCCGCGATATAGGCCTGCATGGGCGACGGGCGGGGTGAGATAGCTGATAAGCGTGGCGGCCGCGCGACGCTTGGCGATGGCGCCTTCCGACGGATTGTTCGATGCATACAGATAAAGGTTCGGCAGATCGCCGATCAGGCGCTCCGGCCAGCAGGCGCCTGACATGCCGCATTGCTTGCCAGGCATGAATTCGAGCGCGCCATGGGTGCCAAAATGCAATACTGCGTCAGCGCCAAAATCCTTGCGCATCCAACGATAGAAAGCAGAGAACGCATGGGTCGGCGCAAAGCTCTTCTCAAACAGAAGGCGCATCGGATCGCCCTCATACCCGAAGGCCGGCTGTACGCCCACGAATACGTTTCCAAATTGCGCGCCAAGCACAAAAATGGATGCGCCGTCGCTTTGCTGGCGACCGGGAGCAGGTCCCCATTGCGCTTCAATCTCACTGAGGAAAGGCTCGTCGCGCACATGGTCTTCAGCTGCAATGCACGCATGAACATTGGCTTGCGCGCCATATTCGACTGCGTTTCCTTTCAGCAGAAAATCGCGCAAAGCATCCACGCTTTCGGGCAGATCGACGCTGTAGCCAGCTTCTTTAAGGCCGCTGAGCGTATTGTGCAGCGATTCAAAAACCGAGAGAAACGCCGCAGTGCCAACGCTGCCTGCGTTTGGCGGAAAGTTGAACAGCACCACGCCGATCTTGCGTTGCGCCAGAACGGTCTTGCGGAGCGCCACGAGTTTCTCTACGCGCGCAGCCAATATCGCGACGCGACCCGCGTCCGCCTGCATGTCGCGACCGCCGTCGGTGGCGGCTGACGAGCGACCGCCGAATACTGTCGGACTTGTCGCGCCATCGAGTTCAGGGATCGCCACCATGATGGTGGCCTCCACCGGCATCAATCCGCGCTCGGATTCGTTCCATTGCTCCAGCGTCTGGAATTCGAGCGGGTGGGCCGCAAGATAGGGCACGTCGAGCTTGCTGAGGATTTCTTCGGCCGCGCTTGAATCATTATACGCAGGACCGCCAACGAGCGAGAAGCCGGTGAGCGACACAAGCGCATCAATCGTCGGTCTGCCGTCTTTCATAAAGAATTGCTCGATGGTCGGGCGCGCGTCGAGCCCGCTGGCGAAAGCTGGAATCACGCTGAGACCGCGCGCTTCCAGCGCTGCGATGGCGCCATCATAATGGGCCGTATTGCTGGCCAAAAGATACGAGCGCATGACGATGACGCCAACTGTGCCGCGCGGGCCGTTGGAGAGTGCGCGCAGCGCCTGCGCGTCCTCGCCCATGCGCCCTTTGAGGCGCGGATGGTAAACCCCAACCTCTGGATATTCGACAGGATCGCCAACTTTAACGCTGTTGCGCAGCGCTTTGCGTGGGCCTTCAGCGTAGCGGCTGATGAGGAAGGCGACGAGATTGACAACGTTGTCGTCGGAGCCCGCGAGCCAATATTGGAGCGTCAGGAGATAGGCGCGTACGTCCTGCGCGGCGCCGGGAATGAATTTGAGCAGACGCGGAATCCGGCGCAGCATTTTCATCTGCTTGGCGCCGGCGACGCCCGACTTCTCCGTCTTGCCGCGCATTTTTTTCAGGAAGGCGCGCAGGCCGCCGCTGGAATGAGTGGTGAAACGCCCCATGCGCGTGAGCTTGGCGACCTCGCCCGCAGACATCGCCACCACCATCGCGTCGCATGAATCGCGCCGCGCCTGAAGCGCCGGAAGCACGCATTGAATATGGTCTTCCATGAACAACATGGTTGCGATGACGATATCGGCCTTTGCGATATCCTCGTTGCAACGTTCCAGCGCGAGGGCGTCTTCGCCCCATTGGGCGGCCGAATGCAGGCTCAGCGAGAGACCGGGAATCTGCCGACGCAACGTTGCCTCAGCGCGCGCGACTGCGCCAGCCAGATGATCGTCAAGGGTGACGATCGTGATGCGGATTGGCGTCGGCTCAACGGCCAAAATGCGCTTTGGCGTCATACAACGTCTCCACATCAATACGGGCCATTCCACGCTCGAGCGCGAAGGTTTCAGTGTTGCGTCTTGCTTTGCCACGCACAAAAAACGGTATTTTGCGCAGCTCTTTCTCCGCGTCCATCGACCAGGCGGGGGTGACTGGGCGCGCGTCCACCAGGACGTCGCCTTGCTCTTCTGCAACAGGCGCCGGCGCGCTGTTTTCGATCTTGATCGCGGCCTCAACAGGCGCCTCGCCATGGCCCAGATGGGAGGGCGCTATGCCGTCGCGAAATTCAAAATCGCCACGGAACATGCCGATCAAATGCTCTTCAAGCCCCATCATCAACGGATGAACGAGCGTATCGAACAAGACGTTGGCGCCCTCAAAACCCATTTGCGGCGAATAACGAGCGGGGAAGTCCTGCACATGAACGGGCGCGGAAATCACGGCGCACGGCACGCGCAAGCGCTTGGCGATGTGGCGCTCCATCTGCGTTCCAAGGACCAGCTCGGGCGCAGATTCGGCGATGGCGGCTTCAACGTCGAGGTAATCGTCGCTGATGAGCGCCTCGACGCCATGGCGACCGGCGGCTTCGCGCACCTCGCGCGCAAACTCACGCGAATACGTGCCAAGACCGACCACCTTGAAGCCGAGTTCTTTGGCCGCAACATCGGCGATGGCGATAGCGTGGGTGGCGTCGCCAAACACGAAGACGCGCTTGCCCGTCAGGTAAGTTGAATCGACCGAGCGAGAGTACCACGGCAGGCGCGAGGATTGCTGGCCCAGAAGCGCGCTTGCGTCCACGCCCGCAAGCTCAGCGACCTCAGCGATGAAAGCGCGCGTAGCGCCGACCCCGATTGGGATCGTGCGCGTGAACTTTTGGCCGAACGTGCGCTGCAAGTAAGTTGCAGCCTGCCCCGCCACTTCGGGATAAAGCACGACGTTGAAATCCGCTTCGCCAAGGCGCGCGATGTCCGCGGGATTGGCGCCAAGCGGCGCCACCACGTTCACGTCAATTCCGATCTGCGCCAGCAGCTTCAAGATTTCGGCAAGGTCGTCGCGATGACGAAAGCCCAATGTAGACGGGCCTAAAATATTGCAAGTGGCGCGTGCGCCTTCTGCGCGAACACGCGGGCTCAACGGCCTTTCGCCCGCCAGCGCACGCACGATGCGATAGAAGGTTTCCGACGCGCCCCAGTTCTCCTTGCGCTGATAGGCGGGCAATTCCAGAGCAACGACGGGAATATCAAGCCCCAACGCCTCGGCCAGACCGCCCGGATCGTCCTGAATGAGCTCCGCCGTGCAGGAAGAGCCTACGATCAAAGCATCCGGCCTGAAGCGCTCATAAGCGTCAAGCGCAGCGTTTTTGAACAATTCGGCTGTGTCGCCGCCAAGATCGCGCGCCTGAAACGTCGTGTAGGTGACGGGCGGGCGCGTATCGCGACGCTCGATCATCGTGAACAACAGGTCAGCGTAAGTATCGCCCTGGGGCGCATGAAGGACGTAATGGACGCCCTTCATGGCGGCGCAAATGCGCATGGCGCCAATGTGGGGCGGGCCTTCGTAAGTCCAGAGGGTGAGCTGCATCTCAGACCTCCAGCAATTGGCGGCGCACAAGCGGGCGCG
>CANJPM010000305.1 GCA_947476075.1 Beijerinckiaceae bacterium | reverse complement strand
GATGACAAAGCCCCCGGTGTGTTGCGAGAGATGACGCGGGAAGCCCGCGATCTCCTCCGCAAGGCGCATCATATGCGCCACGTCTGGATCTTGCGTCTCAAGTCCCGCCGCTTGCACGGCTGCGCCCGCTTTCGACGATCCGCCCCAGATCGTTGACGACATAGCCGCCAGCGCCTCGTCCGCCAGGCCAAACACCTTGCCAATTTCACGCAACGCCGAGCGCGAGCGATAAGTGGTGACGGAGGCGGTCAGGCCAGCACGCTCGCCGCCATAGCGCGCATAAATATATTGCATCACCTCTTCGCGCCGCTCATGCTCGAAATCAACGTCGATGTCGGGCGGCTCGCGGCGCTCCGGCGACATAAAACGTTCGAACAAAAGATCATGCCTGGCAGGATCGACTTCGGTAATTCCAAGACAAAAGCACACCGCGGAATTGGCGGCGGAACCGCGCCCCTGACAAAGGATTCCGCGCCCGCGCGCAAAGCGCACGATGTCATGCACGGTGAGAAAATAGGCCGCGTATTCAAGCTGCTCGACGATGGCCAGCTCATAATGAATGGCTGCGCTGACGTTGTCGGGAATCCCTGCGGGATAACGGTTTTTTGCACCCTCCCATGCAAACGCCGTCAATGCCTCCTGCTCGCTGGAAAAGCCCTCGCGCAATTCAAACGGATATTCATAGCGTAATTGATCCAGCGAAAACTTGAGACGCGCCAGAAAGCGCACGCTCTCGCCCACAGCCTCGGGCGCCTCGGTGAATATGCGCGCCATCTCCGCGCCGCTTTTCAGATGACGCTCGGCGTTGGCGTGCAAAAGCGTTGCGCCTGCGTGCGCAATCTGCTCGCCCTCGCGCACGCAGGCCAAGGCATCGGCAAGGTCGCGCCGCGCGGGCTCATGCATCAAAACGTCGTTGACAGCGATCAGCGGCAGGCTTGCATTGCTCGCAAGACATACGCGCTCTCCAAGCCTTTCACGCTGTCTCGGACCGTAATCAAGTTTAGCTGCAATCCATACGCGGCGCGGCGCGAGATTTTTAAGGCGCCTGACGAAGGCCGCCTCTTCGTTCGCGCCCTCCATCACGATGAATTGCAAGCCCTCATGCCAATCATCCAGATCGTCAAAAAACAGAATGCACTCGCCCTTTTGCGCACGCATGTTGCCAATCGTCAGCAACCGGCAGAGCCGCCCCCATGCGGCGCGATCCTGGGGAAACGCCAAAACGTCAGGCCCCCCGTCGCTGAAGACCAGACGCGCGCCTGGCGCCACATGCAGATCAAGCTTGTTCTCGCGCGCATAAACATGGGCGCGCACCACGCCCGCGACCGAATTACGATCGGCTATTCCAAGCCCGGCTAGCCCTAAAGCATGAGCCTGCGCCACCATTTCCTCGGGGTGCGAGGCGCCGCGCAGGAAGGTGAAATTGGTCGTGACCGCAAGCTCCGCATAGGCGACCATTATGCAAACAAGCCTTGCACAAACCAGCGCGGGGCTTGCGTTTCGGTGACGTAAATCCCTTCGCGATAAAGCCAGAAGCGACGCCCGTTTTTATCCTCGACGCGAAAATAATCGCGCGTGAGACTGGGCGCTGCGCTGCGCCACCATTCAGGCGCGATGCGCTCTGGTCCCTCATAGGCGACGACATCGTGGATCACGCGCCGCCAGCGAAACTTCAACGGCGGGCCGTCCGGCGCCTGCGCAATCGCGTCGATCCTTTCGGGCCGCTCGAACAGACGAAGAGGCCGTTCGTCTACAGGCGCAGGCGGTTCTTGCTGAACGATCCCATGCGCCGCTGGCGTCAAGATCATTGCGCGCTCCGGCACATGCGTGTCCAGCGGCGACGGACGCAGCACGCGCCGGGCGCCAAAGCGCGCACTCATGCGATCCAGAAAATCAGCCAGCGCATCTTGTGCATGGCCTGTGCGGGCAAAGCCTGCCCCCTCGCTGCGCTGCGCTTGCACGACAAGATCTTGCGTCGCGTCAAACCCGGCGATCTTGTCCTGCCGCGCATCCAAAGGCTCGGCGTGCATCACCGCAAGGCGAATGAGATCGAAGCCGTAGCCCACGTCCAGACTGTTATTGTCAGCCTGAATGGAATCGAGCTTTTCACGGAACAATCTGGCGATCGCCGCAGGATCGCGCTGGGGTCGGCTAGTGGCGCAATCAATGCGCCGCACGGCGCCATCGACGCGAAACAAAACGGCGGCGATATTACGCGCGCCCTCGTCATGTTTCGCCAGCATGTCGCAAACGTCCTGCGCCAGCGTCAGGATCGTCGCCTCAATATGCTCGCGCGCGCAAACGCCGTCTACATAACGCCGCTCGGCCACATAGGCGGGCGCCTCAAAGCGCGGCGAGATAGGGGTTTTCGATTGCCCCAGCATAGCGTCGAGCCGCGCAAAGACGCAGGCGCCAAAGCGGGCGGCGATGGGCGCGCGCGGACGCAACGCAATATCCCCGATGCGTTTGAGCCCCGTCTGCGACAACGCCAGCGCAATGCTGGAGTCCACGCGCAAGGCGGCGACCGGCAGATTGGAGACCGCGCGCATCAGCGCTTTGGAATCCCCGCTCGCCAATATGCGCTCACGCGCCAGCTCCGGTCCAAAGCGGGCCAGAGCCCAGCCGGCCTCCGGCGTATCGGCGATTGCGGCGCGGGCGCCATGACGGGAGAACTTGCGCTCTACCAGCGCCAGCAACGCCGCCTCGCCGCCAAACAAATGCGCGGCGCCGGCGACGTCCAGCACCAATCCGTCAGGCCCATCGGTCGCTGCCAGCGGCGTGAAGCGCCGACACCAATCGGCCAGAGCGTCGATACGTTCAGGCTCATGCGGCTCGGGCGCGCAGGGAAGACCGGGCAGGAAAACGCAAAGATAACGCGGCACTGAGAACATCCTCCCCCGCAAGACACGCGGCAAGATCGACAGGGTGGAAGACATCGGGATCGACGCCGGGCAGACTTCCCGGCGGCCCCGCGCAGCGCACGCCCCATGCCGCGCGTCCCGGCAATGGCCTGCGCCCGGCAGAGGAACGCGGCGCCGGGCGGGCTGCAATCTCAAACCGCATCGGCGTGGGCGCCAGAAACGGCAGCCGCTCATTGGCGGGCGGACGCAGCAAAATGGCGCGCGCCCCTGCCGCCCGCGCGCCCATCGTCAGCCTGCGCAGCAGATTGGGGCAATCGGCGCCGGCAAGGCTCACAGGCTCGGCGATGATGGCGGCGAATGCGCGGGCGCGGATCGCCTCCTCCATAGCCAGCCACACGTCCGCCCGGCGCGCGAGCCGCATCAGCGTGAAATCGCGCCAGCCAAGGCCATAGGCGGCCAGCCCCGGCCCGTAGGGAATTCCCCATTCGCTGAGCGCGAAATCTTCGGCAATCCAGAGCGTCGGCCCGCCTTCCATTCGGCTGAAGCGCGCAGCCAGGGCCATAGCGAAGCCCGCCGCGGCGCCGCGATCCACAGGGGCCGCCGGGGCCAGCTCGAAGAACGCGCTGCGCCGACGCGCCAGGCTGGCGCTCGCATCGCCGGCAACAGCCGCCCCCCCCGCCTCAACGCGGGCGATGGCTGTGCGTAAAATGCTGATCTGTTCCGATCTGCCGGCCAGCGACATCGACTTCTCCTGCAGAATCGTTCTCTATTTGTTCTAACAAACAGCGCCCGGCCCTGAGAGTCAAGTCGCTTGCGTCAAGGAAGGCAGCGGAACTCAGCTGCGGGGACGGCGCGTAAAAACAATGCGGAGAATCTACGAATGTCGAACAGCGCCATCCTCAGATAGCCAAAGAGGCCAGAAGAAAATTTCACAACAAAGCTGCGGTGAAGGACTTGGCTATGGCCTCAAAACATCCCCCATATCCGTTCAGGCCCATGCGGAACGCACCGCGCAATTTGAACGAACGGCTGTTCTGGCGCCTGAATGTCGTGACGGCGGCGGCATTCCTGATCCTCACGATTTTGCTGCCCAAAAACACTGTGCTCGCCGGCCTCGCAATGGCGCTCGTCCTGATTGGCGCCAGCGTTGGCGTCTTTGCATGGCGCACGCGCCAACCGCGCCGCGTCAATGAGCTTTCCGTCTGGGACATAGCGGGAATCTATATTCTGCTCGGGTGCGTCGCCGCAGGCGTCAGCGATCCCGATCACGTGGCGCGACTGTTGG
>CANJPM010000304.1 GCA_947476075.1 Beijerinckiaceae bacterium | reverse complement strand
TAGGCCGCCTCGTTGTCCCATAGAGTTTGCAGAAACTTCCGGCGACCGGTCGCGCGCGACAACCGCGCCCGCAAAGCAAATGGCGCCATGGCTGCATGATCGGCGCACAGATCCAGCGAAGCGCCTTCCAGCGAGGCGCCAGCATTGGCGCAGGGCGCCGCCTCGCAGCGGCGGATGGACGAAGCGACGGGTTGATGGGTCATTGGATTTCCTTTCATGAATAAAAAAGTTAAACAAAAAAATCGTTTCACGCGGCAGACTTGCGGACGCTGGCTTGCTTCTCCCCAAGCGCATTAAGCGCCTCCCGGGCAGCGATTTCAAAAGCCTGCGCTTCAACGCGCGAAAGCGCTCGGCCGGCCATCGCCTGATCGAGCAATCGCCCGCACGTCTCTCTTGCCGGCGCGCCCAATTCCGCGCTCTCCATCAGCGCGCGCAATCCATGAAGCGCGCGCGCGCAGGCGCTGGAATCGTCGTGCGCCGCCGCCTGCGACAGGGCTTGCAGAAGCTGCGCGCATTCGTCCTGACACATTTGAATAAGCGCCGCCGCGTCGTCATCGGCCGCTTCAACCTCCGTCCCGATCTGGCCGCTCGTCAGCCGGGCGATCAGGGAGGCCATCTCGCGATAATTGAACGGCTTGCTCAAAAACGCGTCCATGCCAGCCTGCGCACAGGCTTCGCGGTCCTGCCCGAAAGCGTTGGCGGTGAGCGCGACGATCGGAATCGTCGCGAAATCGCCGCCCAAAGCACGCAACGCCCGCGCCGCCTCCAATCCGTCCATCTTCGGCATTCGCATATCGAGCATGATCAAATCGAACTCTTCGCATTGCGCACGCGCCAGCGCCGCAGCGCCGTCGCCAACGATAGTCACGGCGTGCCCAAGCGCGGTCAGCGTCGCCTCGATCACCAATTGATTGGTGACGACGTCTTCTGCGACCAGAATGCGCTGCGGGCGGCAATGCGCCGGACCGCTCTCCGCCGCGTCAGCCGCCTGCTGCGCCTCCTGCACCAGAGCCAGCGCCGCCCCGTCGTCGGCTTCAACCAGCGGGACTTCCAGCCAGAACGTACTACCTTCTCCCTGTCGGCTCACGACGCCGACGCGTCCGTCCATCGCCTCGATGATGGTGCGGGTGATGGCGAGGCCAAGCCCGGCGCCGCCATAAACCGACTGAATGCTGGCGCTCTCCTGCTCGAACTTGTCGAACACACGCTCCAGCGCGCCTTCCGAGACGCCGATGCCGGTATCGCGCACGCTCAGCTGCAAGCGCCGTGCGGAGGCGGGGCCACCTTCCTCACCAAGAACCCGGGCCACCAACGCAACACCGCCCTTGCTGGTGAATTTCACAGCATTGCCAAGAAGGTTGATCAAAGCTTGCCGCAAACGCGCGGCGTCCGCCACAATGGCGGGCGGCAAGTCGTCGAGCCCCTCAATGGCCATTTCAAGCCCCTTGGCTTCGCCGGCCGACTTGGTGACGAGAAACGCCGCGCGAAGAACCTCGGCGGGATCGCAAGCCTCCTCTTGCAGCGCCACGCCTGCCGCCTCAAGCCGGGAGAAATCGAGGATATCGTTGACCAGCATCAACAATGCGTCGCCGCAGGAAGAGACTGTCTCCAGATAGCGCGCCTGAATCTCGCTCAGGGGCGTTGAGCGCATGGCGTGCGCCGCGCCGATAACGCCGTTCAGGGGCGTGCGGATTTCATGGCTCATAACAGCCAGAAAGTTTGCCTTGGCGCGGGCCGCAGCCTCCGCAGCCTCTTTGGCCTGCGCCAGCTCGGTGATGTCCGTATAAGTCTGGATCAAACTGCCGTCGGGCATCGGATCGCTGCGGATCTCCAGCACCGTCCCGTTGGGACGCCGCCGGATGTAAGACTTCGGCGGCCGCCCCTTGCCCTCCAGCAAGAACGCGCGAACTTCCTCCGGCAGCAATTCGCCGTTGGGGCCAAACTCCTCATTACGCATCTGTTCTGCAAACACGGCGCGTGTAGTGGGGGGGAAGGGAAGGTTCTCCTCGCTGACGCCTGTATAGTCGAGGGCTCGCCGGTTATAGAACCAGAAGCGCCCGTCAGGCCGAACCACCGCCACGCCCTGATTCATATGGTTGAGCGTCATCTCAATCAGGCCGCTCTTGCCTTCGAAGTTAGATCTGCTGGGGTTCAGAGCTATCCTTTCCCCGGCGTTTGCGGCGTTAAGCCGTGCTCGCGCATCGTGCATGTGCGCACAAACGGCGCCCCACGCGCAAACAAGCGCACGCGTGACCGCGCCCTGCGCCAAATTCAAGCGACGAAATAAAATCTGCGAAGCCATCCGCTTGCGGTGAAAAGCGTTTTTCAAATGTAATGCCAAATACAAAAAATACCGGCGTGATGTTTGCAGATCGCGATTGCTTTTGCGTTAACGGATCGGAATAATGCAAACGCTTCATGTTGGCGTTTTCCGCCAGATTACGAATATTTTTTAGACAGATTGATTTTATGAACGATATCTCGACGTATCCTAGCGGCTTTTCCAGCCGCGTAAGCGATTTCCTCAAGCGTGTGAATTACGTTCGTGCGTCTTCGGAAGAAGAGCTGGAAGCGATCTATCGTCTCCGCTATGACGCCAACTTGCGTGAGCGCGCCATAGAGCCGCATCCGTCAGAACGATTAAGGGACCGCTTCGACGACACGTCGAACGTTCATAATTTCGCTATTTTCATAGATGACGTCCTGACGTCCGCGCTGCGCATTCATATAGCCACAGCCCATGAACCTTATTCGCCTGCGCTGGAGGCGTTTCGTGATCTGCTTGAAGACCAGATCACGGCGGGAGGCGTTGTGATTGATGGCAACCGTTTCGTTGCAAACTACCCTCGTGCGCGCGCCTTTCTGCACCTCCCTTATATCACTTTGAGGCTTGGGATACTTGCAGCAGATCATTTTGGCGCCGACATCATCACCGCCTCCGTGCGTACGGAACATGTCGCCTTCTATCAGCGTGAATATTTTGCGACCAAGATGTGCGAGCCGCGCCCTTACCCTACCCTGGTTAAACCGCTAAGCCTCATTTCAATTAACATCAAAAGGGATCGCAACGACATCATCGCGCGTCACCCTTTTTATGAATCCACGAGCGAAGAACGCTGCAAGTTGTTTGCTCAGGAACAGAGTTGAATATGCAAAGAGAAGGGACGCCAGCACTCCAACCCGCCGCTTCGGGGACGCGCAAATGGCTCATCGTCTCCCTCCTCTTCCTCTTCATGCTGATAAACTATGCAGACCGTGCAATATTGGGGCTGGCCGCTGAGCCGATCATGCACGAATTGCACATCAACCATCGCGAATTCGGCCTCATCGGTTCAGCGTTCTTTCTTACCTTCTCGGTGTTTGCGGTCGTGATCGGCTTTGTCGTCAACAGGCTTCAAACGCCGGGCGTGCTTTTAACGCTGGCGCTCGTCTGGTCGCTTGCGCAATTGCCAATGGCGCTGGGCGGCGGCTTTGGGCTTCTGCTGGCGTCGCGCATGTTGCTTGGTGCGGGGGAAGGACCAGCCTATCCGGCGGCGATTCACTGCGCCTATAAATGGTTTCCCGATCAGCGGCGCACTCTTCCCACGGCCGTCATCACACAAGGCTCGGCGTTTGGCGTCGTCGTCGCCTCGCCGGCGCTGCACTGGATCATCGGTGCCTATGGCTGGCGCACAGCATTTGGCGTCCTGTTTGCCGTTGGCCTCGTTTGGGCTGCGGTCTGGGCGCGCCTCGGCAGCGAAGGCCCGATTGGCGCAGGAGCAGACGACGCAGGATCGCCAAGTCCTTCATATTTAAATCTACCGCCAACGCCCTATCGTCGACTTTTGCTGAACCCGACGATTTTGTGCACGTGGCTGTCGATGTTCGCGGGCTGCTGGGCGCTGGCGTTGCTCCTTGTCTGGTTCCCGTCTTATCTGCGCACGGCCGTCGGCCTTCCGGCAGGCGCGATCGGCCTGTGGAGCGCGCTGCCATGGCTGGGCGGGGCAGCGATGATTTTACTCGTCGGGTGGGCGTCGCAAGCGCTGATGCTTCGCGGACATTCCCGTCGCCTCGCGCGCGGGGTGCTGCCGTGCGCGCTGGGGCTTGCTGGCGCGTTTTGCCTGCTGGCCCTTCCGTTTGCCGACAGTATGGCGGCCAAACTCTGCCT
>CANJPM010000303.1 GCA_947476075.1 Beijerinckiaceae bacterium | reverse complement strand
CATCGGACGCACTTCGATCTTGCCGCCAACCACCATCGGGCGCTCCTGAATCTTGTGCATGCCAAGAATGCCGGACTGGGGGGCGTTGAGGATCGGCGTGGACATCAACGATCCGTAGATGCCGCCATTGGTGATCGTAAACGTGCCGCCCTGCATTTCGTCGATCTTGAGCTGGCCGTCGCGGGCGCGCTTGCCAAAATCGGTGATGGTCTTTTCGATCTGGGCGAGGCTCAGCGTATCAGCATCGCGAACGACGGGAACGACGAGGCCCTTCTCGGTGCCGACAGCAATGCCGACATGGTAATAATTCTTGTAAACGAGGTCCGTGCCATCGATCTCGCCGTTAACCGCCGGGATTTCACGTAGCGCCTGCACGCAGGCCTTGGCGAAGAAGCTCATGAAGCCGAGCTTCACGCCGTGCTTCTTTTCAAAGACGTCCTTGTAGCGCGAACGCAGCGCCATGACTTCGGTCATGTCTACTTCATTGAAGGTGGTCAGCATCGCCGCCGTGTTCTGGGCGTCCTTCAGGCGGCGCGCGATTGTCTGGCGCAGCTTGGTCATGCGCACGCGCTCCTCGCGCGAGGCGTCGTCGGTCGGGGACGGCGCGCGCATCGCGACTGGCACAGGCGCAATGACGGGGGCTGCTAACGCGGCCAGAACGTCGCCCTTGAGCACCTGACCGCGCTTGCCGGAGCCAGAGACCGAAGACGCATCGAGATTGTTGTCAGCGGCGATCTTTGCGGCCGAAGGCGCAGCCGGCATTGCAGCGGGAGGAGCAGTCTTCACCGGCGAAGGAGCGGCGGCGGCCTTGGCCTCAACGGGATTGGCCTTGACGCCAGCCCCGCCAGCCGTGATCTGGCCAAGCAAAGCGCCTGGGATCACGGTTTCTCCGTCCTTGGCGACAATCTCGGCCAGAACGCCCGCTGAAGGTGCAGTGACCTCGAGGGTGACCTTGTCGGTCTCGAGTTCAAGCAAAGGCTCGTCCGCTTTCACGACGTCGCCGGGCTTCTTGAACCATTTGGCGATGGTGGCTTCTGACACGGATTCGCCAAGCGTCGGAACTCTGATTTCAGTGCTCATGTCGACTGTCACGCCCTGAGGGCGGCCCTTCTGTGATTCTGATCCGATGAAGATTTTCGCCCTATTCGGCGAACGCCTCGTCGAGGAATGCTTTCAATTGCGCCATGTGCTTGGACATCAAACCCGTGGCTGTGGCGGCAGACGCAGGGCGACCGACATAGCGCGGACGCTTTGTCTTTCCAGCTGTTTGCGACAGCACCCATTCAAGATAGGGTTCAACAAACGTCCAGGAACCCATGTTCTTTGGTTCTTCCTGGCACCAGACGATGTCGGCTTTCTTGAACCGCGACAGGCCGGTGACAAGCGCCTTCAGCGGGAAAGGATAAAGCTGCTCGACGCGAACCAGATACACGTCGTCTATGCCGCGCTTCTCCCGCTCCTCATAAAGATCGTAATAGACCTTGCCCGAGCACAGGACGACGCGACGTATCTTGTCGTCCTTGACCAACTTGGGACGCTCGCCATGCGCATGCTCTCCGTCTTCCCAAAGCAGGCGATGGAAGGTCGAGCCGAGCTTCAATTCTTCAAGGCTCGAGACGGCGCGCTTGTGACGCAGCAAGGATTTTGGCGTCATCAAAATGAGCGGCTTGCGAATGTCGCGCTTCAACTGACGACGCAGGATATGAAAATACTGCGCCGGCGTAGAGCAATTGGCCACCTGCATGTTGTCTTCCGCGCACATCTGCAGGAAGCGCTCCAGACGCGCGGAGGAATGCTCCGGCCCCTGTCCTTCATAGCCATGCGGCAGAAGACACACGAGGCCGGACAGGCGCAGCCATTTGCGCTCGCCTGAAGAGACGAACTGGTCGAAGACCACCTGCGCGCCATTGGCGAAATCGCCAAACTGTGCTTCCCACATTGTGAGAGCGTTTGGTTCCGCGAGCGAATAACCGTATTCGAAACCAAGGACAGCTTCTTCGGAAAGCATCGAATTGATGACTTCGTAACGCGCCTGGCCATCCCGGATATTGTTGAGCGGGACGTATCGCTCTTCGTTTTCCTGATCGATGAGGACCGAATGGCGCTGCGAGAATGTCCCGCGCTCGCAATCCTGACCGGACAAACGGACCCTGTGGCCTTCATCAACCAGCGAGCCAAATGCAAGGGCTTCCGCAGTCGCCCAATCAAGACCTTCCCCGGTCTCGATCATCTGGCGGCGGTTCTCCATGAAGCGCTGGATCGTACGATGCGCCTCGAAGCCCTCGGGGATAGCGCTCAAACGGCGGCCGAGATCCTCCACTTTGTCTGATGGCAGACCGGTTTCGCCCCGACGCGGGTCGTCCGACACAGAATCTGCTGCGCGCAAGCCAGACCAGCGACCATCAAGCCAGTCGGCCTTGTTGGGTTTGTAGGCCTGACCGGCTTCAAATTCAGCGTCGAGACGCGCACGCCAGTCGGCGCTCATCTTCTCGACTTCGCCTTCAGTCACCACGCCTTCAGCCACGAGCTTCTTGGTGTAGATCTCCAGCGTCGGCTTGTGGGCGCGGATATTCTTGTACATCAGCGGCTGGGTGAAGCCCGGCTCGTCGCCTTCGTTATGGCCGTAGCGGCGATAGCAGAACATGTCGATGACGACCGGCTTGTGGAACTTCTGCCGGAACTCGATAGCGACCTTGGCGGCGAAGACGACCGCTTCCGGATCGTCGCCGTTCACATGGAAGATCGGCGCCTCGATCATCTTGGCGACGTCAGACGGATAAGGCGACGAACGCGAATAACGCGGGTAGGTCGTAAACCCTATCTGGTTGTTGACGATGAAGTGGATTGAGCCGCCGGTGCGGTGTCCCTTCAGGCCAGACAGACCAAAGCATTCAGCGACAACGCCCTGACCTGCGAACGCCGCGTCGCCGTGGATAAGCAAAGGCAGAACCGTGCTGCGCTCAGTGATGTCATTTAGCTGGTCCTGCTTGGCGCGCACCTTTCCCAGAACGACCGGATCGACGATCTCTAGATGTGAGGGATTGGCGGTGAGCGACAGATGGACCTTGTTATTGTCAAACTCGCGATCAGATGAAGCGCCAAGATGATATTTGACGTCGCCTGAACCTTCCACTTCGTCGGGCGCAAACGAACCGCCCTTGAACTCATGGAAAATGGCGCGATGAGGCTTGCTCATCACGGTGGCCAGAACGTTGAGGCGACCGCGATGGGACATGCCCAGCACGATTTCGGTCACGCCGAGCGCTCCGCCGCGCTTGATGATTTGTTCCAGCGCAGGAACCATCGCCTCGCCGCCATCGAGACCGAAGCGCTTGGTGCCGCGAAAGCGCACGTCGCAGAACTTCTCGAAGCCTTCAGCTTCAACGAGCTTGCTCAGAATCGCGCGTTTACCCTCACGCGTGAATGAAATTTCTTTATCCGGCCCTTCCACGCGCTCCTGAATCCAGGCTTTCTCAGCCGGATCGGAAATATGCATGAACTCGACGCCTATCGTACCGCAATAGGTGCGGCGCAGGATCGCCAGCATTTCCGGGATCGTCGCCGATTCAAGGCCCAGAACGTTGTCGATGAAAATCTTGCGGCCGTAATCGGCCTCGGTGAACCCATAACTCGCAGGATGCAATTCTTCATGGTCCTTCGCGGGTTCCATTCCGAGCGGATCCAGCTGGGCGTGGAGGTGTCCGCGCATCCGGTAGGCGCGGATCATCATCAGCGCGCGCACGCTGTCGCGGGTCGCCAATTGAATCTGGGCTTGCGTTTGAACCGCGCCCTTTTCGCCCGCCTTTTCGCTGATCTTCTGACCAACGACCTTCTCGACTTGCGCCCAGTTTCCGTCGAGCGCGGAAATAAGCTCGCCATTAGCGTGGACAGGCCAATTCGGCTTTTTCCACGATGCGCCGCGCGCGCTCTTCTCGACTAAGGCTTTATCGTCGCTCAACGCGTCGAAAAACTCGCGCCATTCCGCATCGACGCTCGCAGGATCAGACTGGAAGCGGGCATACAGATCCTCAATGTATGCAGCATTGCCGCCGTAAAGGAACGACGTCTGCAAAAGCGATTCGTTCTGATCCTGACGCGCCATCGAACAGGCCTCTGTTTGGGTGGGCGCCGCGCATGTCGCGCGGCGCATATTCTGATGTGT
>CANJPM010000302.1 GCA_947476075.1 Beijerinckiaceae bacterium | reverse complement strand
GAGCAGGGGGCCGGTTCCGCGTCCGTTGATGGCGGTGTCGGGCCCGCGTCGGCGATATTCGACCAGCCGCGTTTCAACGTGACTGTCCTCGATCATCATCGTGTAATCGAGCACGTTCATGTCTGCCATGCCGCCGGCTGAATGGCGCGAATCGAGATAGCCGCGAAACAGCGAATATTGTTCGGATGTGGGACGCGCAGCCAGCGGGGCGCCGACAAGATCCCTATTGGCCTCCAGCACGCGGCGCATGTTGCGCGTGAAGCTGAACTCGTCAACCAGAACCCGCACGGACACGCAGGCGCTGCAATCCTCGCAAGCGGGACGATAGGCGATGGTTTGAGAGCGACGAAAACCGCTCGCTGTCAGCGCGTCATTGAGCGCAATAGCCCGCCGCCCAACCAGATGCGTGAAAACCTTCCGTTCCTCGCGGCCGGGCAAATATGGGCAGGGCGAGGGTGACGTGAGGTAGAATTGCGGTCCGTCGCGGGGTTCGCTCGTCACGCTGGCCTGTCTCCGTCTCTCAATCGCCTGTTATGACTGCGCGCCCGTTAATGCTCACGCGTCGTTGAAGACTAGCTCCGCCCGTTGCTTAAGGAAAGCGTTTGCTTAGCTGGAGCGGCGCGTGACGATGACGCTCGACAGCATGTCGTGCAAGCATCGCTTGTTGCGTGAGGCGAGGGCTACGACCAGCACCAGCGGCGTGAGGATGGTCCAGCTCAGATAGAACAGCACCGCATGCGCTGCGGCGTTGATGAAAGGCGTGCGTGAGCCGTCCATCAGCCGCATTTCAAGGTCCATCAGCCTCATGCCAGGGGTCGCCCGTCGCCAGCCAGAAATGGTCAGCCCGTTATAGAGCAGCGCAACCGCTGGATAGAGAATGGGGATCAGCAGCCACGTCAGCCCGAACGTCACCAGCCCCAGAAACGCCAGCGCCACAAACAGAACGCCGACGATGATGGTGATGAAAACAAGATCCAGGACGATCGCGAAAATGCGCCGCGTGCGAACGCCCTCAAGCGCGCGTGGGGGAAGCACAAGTTCGGCTGGTTGCTGAAAGGACATCTCGCTCATGATCGTTTCCGGCGCCCGGAAAGGGCAGAGCTAATGTGGGGAGAAAACAGCGCCGGGGCAAGGGGCGGATGAGGGTGTGGCGGCCCGCCTTGTTTCCGCCTTCTCTGCGGCCACATAATCGTGATCAAGGAGAGCCCATGTCCTGGTCGATCACGATTGGACGCATAGCCGGCACGGCGGTGCGCATTCACATCACGTTTCTTCTGCTGCTGGCGTGGATCGGCTTATCGGCGTGGCGCACAGGCGGAAGCGAGGCTGCCCTCGGCGGACTTGTGTTCATCTTGCTGCTTTTTGGCTGCGTGCTCGCGCATGAGTTCGGTCACATCCTGATGGCGCGCCGCTTTGGCATCGCCACGCCGGAGGTGACGCTCTTGCCCATTGGCGGCGTCGCCGCGCTTGAGCGCATGCCCGAAAAGCCGCATGAGCAATTGGCGGTCGCTGTCGCCGGGCAAGCGGTGAATGTGGCGATTGCGGCTGTGCTGCTGCTCTATCTGGGCGCAAGCGCGGATTCGTCGCAAGTGGCGGAGGGCATGAACCGGCTGGAAGATTCCAGTTTCAATCTGGTCGCGCGCCTCGCCAGCGCCAATGTTTTCCTTGTGTTGTTCAATCTGCTTCCCGCTTTTCCGATGGATGGCGGACGGGTGCTGAACGCCCTGCTCGCTATGCGTATGGACAAGCGCAAAGCCATGCGCATTTCTGCGCGCACGGGGCAGATGATGGCGTTCCTGTTTGGCTTTGCGGGCCTTGTCTGGGGCAATCCGATGCTCGTGTTCATCGCGATCTTCGTCTATGTCGCCGCTGCCGCAGAGGCTGAATCAAGCGGGCTGGAGGACATCGCCAGCAATCTGTTTGTGTCCGACGCGATGGAGACGCGCTTTGCGGTCGCCCCTGTCGACGCAACGCTGGCGGATGCTGTCGATATTCTGCTCGCCACGCCGCAATATGAATTTCCTATCGTCGACGGGTTTGGAAAATCCGTCGGCTTGCTGACGCGCGACGGGCTCATCGCGGCGTTGCGCGAAGCTGGCCCGATGGCGCCGGTGACCCAGGCGTTGCAGGCGCCAGCGGCAAGCGTGCGTCGCCGCGACAAACTCGATTTCGCGCTGAAGGAAATGAACCGCATCGGCGCTCCCGCCATTAGCGTGGTGGATGAGGCAGGCGTGGTGGTGGGGCTGCTGACGATGCAAAACATCGCCGAAATGATGATGGTGCGCGCCGCGCAACCCGACTGGAAATTCCGCCGCTCTGCGGCGTGGAATTAGGCGGGGAAAGCAAGACGCGCCCGGGGACGGGCGCAGTCCAATGCCCCTACGCCCCGCGCGCCAGCCTCTGCGCAATGAACGGAGCGAAATACGTCAGCACGCCGTCGCAGCCGGCGCGCTTGAACGCGATCAGGCTTTCCATCACCGCTTTGTCGTAATCAAGCCAGCCGCGCTCCACGGCCGCCATGATCATCGCGTATTCGCCCGACACCTGATAGGCGAACGTCGGCGCGCCGAATTCGTCTTTCACGCGCCGGCAAATGTCCAGATAGGGCATGCCGGGCTTCACCATCACCATGTCGGCGCCCTGTTCGAGATCGAGCGCGACTTCGCGGATCGCCTCATCCGAATTGGCCGGGTCCATCTGATAGGTGCGCTTGTCGCCGCGCAGCAGGCCGCCCGAGCCTACCGCCTCGCGGAACGGGCCGTAGAAAGCAGATGCGTATTTGGCGGCGTAAGCCATGATCTGCACGTGCTCGAAGCCTTGCCTGTCGAGGGCTGACCGAATGGCGCCAATGCGTCCGTCCATCATGTCGGAGGGCGCGATGATCTGGCAGCCGGCGCGCGCCTGATTGAGCGATTGGCCGATGAGGACTTCGATGGTTTCGTCGTTGACGATCTCGTCGCCGACCATCAGCCCGTCCTGGCCGTGGCTGGTGTAGGGATCAAGCGCGACGTCGGTCATCACGCCGATCTCGGGAACCTCGGCGCGGATGGCGCGCACGGCGCGGCAGACGAGGTTGTTCTCGTTCAGCGCCTCGCTGCCAGTCTCGTTGCGCAAGGCGGGGTCGGTGTTGGGAAACAGGGCCAGCGCGGGAATGCCCAGATCGCGCGCCTGCACGGCTGCGCGCACCGCCTCGTCCACCGAGAGGCGCTCAACGCCCGGCATGGAGCCCACAGGCTCGCGCCTGGCCTGCCCCTCGATGATAAAAATCGGCCAGATCAGATCATTGGTCGTGACCACGTTTTCGCGCACGAGGCGGCGGGTCCACTCGGCCCGGCGCAGGCGCCTTGGGCGATGGGTGAGGTCGAGGCCGGTCATGTTTTCGTCTCCCTGCTCGTGTCAGATGTTTAGCATGGGCGCGCGCTTATGGTCGATCCGTCGTTGACGGCTGTGCAGGGTTCGCCTAACCCCAAAGGCATGCGCATGGATTATGGCGAAGCGGACAAGCCCGATACTGAAGTCATTCTTGTGGGCGGCGAGATAGCCCGGCGACGCCGCGTGGCGTCGCGCTGGGGTATGCTGCTTGTCGTTTTCATGCGGTCGATGGCGGTAATCTGGACGATCTTTGGCCTCGCGCACTGGAAAACCATCCTGTCGGGCGCCGTACCCTTTGAATCCCTGCCCAATCAGGCCGCCGCCGCGATCGCATTTTTTGCCGTGGCCAATCTTATGGCTGCGGTCGGGCTCTGGCTCGCCGCGCCCTGGGGCGGGGCGCTCTGGCTCGCGACCGCCGTAGGAGAGGCGATCATCAGCATTCTCATGCCCGCCTATTTCCCTCGCGGGATTCTGACGCTGATCCTCTACGGCGTCATGATTGCGGTCTATTTCGGCGTCTCCTGGCTGGCGTCGCAGGAGAAGGACTAGGGAGCCGGGAGTATTATCCCTCAACATGCGTTTGCTCACGCAAACCCCGCCTGTAAATGCGATCCATGCCAGAACGGCTTTGTTCCTGTGAAGGAACGACCCGCCCGGGGGCAATTTGGGGCGAGCGTGGGTCAGTGGAAGGCGACGTTTCTCCACCTCCTCCCGCTTGCGGGAGGAGGAGAAAGATCACGCGTTGGATGCCGCCAGCGGCGCGCGGCCGCGTATCATGTCGGACGCCTTGTCGGCCATCATGATGACGCAGGCGTTG
>CANJPM010000301.1 GCA_947476075.1 Beijerinckiaceae bacterium | reverse complement strand
TGACAAGGCGTCGATCACATCCGTTGCCTTGAGTTTTCGGTTGATCCTGATCGCCAGACATTCTCGTGAGAACTCATCAATGATGTTCAGCATTCGATACTTCCTCCCGTCATGGGTTCGATCCTCAACAAAGTCGTAAGACCAGACGTGGTTGGTGTGCTCGGGCCGAAGACGGACGCAGGATCCGTCATTGAGCCAAAGACGTCCTCGTTTGGGTTGTTTGGAAGGCACTTTAAGCCCCTCACGTCGCCAGATCCGGGCTACCCGCTTAGCGTTCACCCTCCAGCCTGCGTGTCGCAGCATCGCCGTAATCCGGCGATAGCCATAGCGACCGTACTGGATAGCCAGAGACGTGATATCAGCGGTCAGCGCCGCCTCATCATCGGGTCTGGTTGGCTTCTTACGCTGCGTGGAGCGGTGCTGGCCAAGAACCCGGCAAGCAAGCCGCTCAGAGACGCCATGCCGGGCAACGACATGCTCCACGCACGCGCGGCGACGTGCGGGGCTTAGAAGTTTCCCCCTGCGGCCTCTTTCAAAATCAGCTTCTCAATCGTTAGATCTGAGACCGCTCGGCGAAGGCGATTGTTCTCTGCCTCAAGCTCTTTAAGGCGCTTCACCTGATCGCCTTTCAGGCCACCATATTCTGACCGCCAACGATAATAGGTAACTTCCGTCACCCCTATCGATCTCACAGCCTCGGCCACTGGCCGACCCTGTGCTGTGAGAACGTCAACTTGCCGAAGCTTGGCTACAATTTCTTCCGCCTTGTGTTTCTTCCTAGGCATTCCACGTTCCTCCATCAGGCTCAAAAGCCATACTTCAGGGAGGACCACTTTTCAGGGGGCAGGCCATTATGGCGGCAACGACAACTGGCAGTCCCCGCTCCAAAAAGGAAAGTCCTTCGCGACAAAAGTCTACGATGACAAGTGGTATTCGCTCAGCTCCTCCGACGCGGGGGTTGGGCAGGCGGCCCGCTCCGGAGGGACCTTTGGGGACGCCTTCGACCTTTACGTGCATTATGAAAACGCGGGCGATACCAAGGCCGCGCTTCGCAAACTGGGGGACCGGCAGCGGGGAGAGGCGGCTGCGGCTCTATGGGAAATTCGCAACCCCGTGAAGGCGCATAAAACAATCACGGCACCGACCCCTGAAGCCAAGGCGAGCGCCAGCGAGAACAAAGCTAACCCGCGCACCTTTGACGAAGCGTTGGCCGCCCTCCACGCCGCCCCGGACGATAAACAGGCACGTGACGACGCGCTCAGCCTCTATTCTCAGCTTGGCGCGCTTGAGAAGACGTTTGCTGAGAATAAATTGAGCAAGGTCCTTCTCTTGCCGAAAATAACGTTGCGCGCAGCAGCTAAAGAGATCGCAGCAACAAAGAATGGACCATCTGATCTCACACATAGTGAAATAGTGGATGTCATTCTGAATGAATACGCGAGCCAGTCTAATGTCCCCGTCGGTAATGCAGGATCGCTGTTTTTCTATGACGGGATAGGTATTTGGAAGATCATGAAGCTGAAAGATGTTGAGGTGGGTATCGGCAGGAAGTTCGCAAGCCAGAAAAATGCAAAGCGCGCCGCTGACTATACCGGCTTGGCACGGGTTCTCTACAACTCCGTCGAAGACGAAGAATTCTTTACAGGAGCCAGCCCGGGGATTTGCACGACCGATGGATTTTGGAAGATTGAGGGAACCGAGGTCGTTATGGTGCCGCACGCTAAGGGAAACCGTGCGAGGCACAAACTCAAAGTCGAACCCGACTTCTCCGGAGAGCCGACGATGTTCCTCGGTTTATTGGATGACGCTTTTTACGACCCCGACAATCCGGGCAACTCAGCCCAACAGATACGCCTCTTGCGGCAACTCATGGGAGCCACGGTCCTTGGGTATCAGCCCCGCCTCCAGCGCGCTGTCTTCTTGTACGGCGCGCCGGGGTCCGGCAAATCGCTCTCTCTGCGCATTTTGGAGACGATGTTTGACCTGAAAGACGTGACTGTCGTCTCGCCGCATGAGCTGGATCAGGATTACAAGAAGGCCATGCTGGCTCACAAGCGCCTCAATGCCGTTCCGGAACTGAGCAGCGAAAAACCAATCCCGTCCGCCGAATTCAAAGCCATGCTTGGACAGGATAGAATGAATGGCCGCTCTCCCTACCATGTGCCCTTCACCTTCACGTGTGAAGCCGCCTGCTGGTTCAATGGTAATGCAATGCCCGTCACACGGGATCACGGCGAGGCATTCTTTCGTCGTTGGGTCATCATTTACTTCCGGAACTCGAAGCCTGAGGCTTTGCGCGATACCGGGCTTTTCGAACGGATCATCGACGACGAGTTGGCTAAAATTGCTGGCTGGGCTATCGAGGGAGCGCGGGACCTCCTTGCGAACGGCCTCGCATTGTCGCAGCCCCATCATGAGCAGATGAGGAGCTGGCGGCAGGAAGCCTCCTCGGTTGCTTCTTGGTTGGCCGACGCTGCGACTGAGAGTGGCGTGATAACGCGCGGATACGCGGAGGGCAAGGAGGGTACTTCCACACCCATCCACCGCTCAAAAGCCTACCGGCTCTATAAGTCTTGGTGTCTCAGTGTGACGCGCAAACCCCTTGGCATTAATGCATGGCGCTCCGAGATGGAGAAGTTAGGACATACCCCAACAAAAAATAGCGGTGACTTCGTGTTCCACTCTCTTAAGGAGGCTGAACATGCCAGCGGCAATGCCTTCGGTTTGGGGTAGTCCCCCGCCGCGTCGTGGGTGATGCGGCTGATGAGGCCGGTAGGGCAAAAAGGGCATTTTTGTTTGAACAGCTTTCTCCTTAGTAATCGCGAGTTCATTTTTTGTTCTATGATTTGGTAGGGGTAGAGGCTATTTTATAGTGAACACTTGTTCTAAAATTTTTGCCCTTTTTGCCCCAAGCATGATTTCGTCGATGAAAAAGCGGGCGCGAGGGCGGGAAGCAGCCATTGGCGCGTTGGCAGAAGCTGACTGCCCATACGTAGGCAGAGGGGCACTCCATTCCGAGGTAAGCAGCGGTCGCTGACGCCTGCTGCGAAGGCACTGCTTGCAGAGAACGAGCTCTACAGAGCTCTGGAGCACCCGGTGGCACAGCCCCCCTTGGCGACCCCGTCACTCCCATCTGTGGGTCTTACGCGGGATGCTTACGGGCCCTTCTATTGGCAAGGGGCCCTCCGGGCGTGGCGTGGAAGCAGTCTGGCGCCGCCATCAAAAAGCAGTCAAAGCCGGTTCAGGGGTACACTTTGCGGCCTCTGTTTATAGGTGAACGATGGCGAACGGCTCAGTCAGGCTAGGCGAACTAATCGACAAGGGCGAGAACCACTTCGTGGTCGCCTGCGAGCCGTGTAAGCGCACGGGCCGCTACAACGTCGCGCGGCTCATCGAGACGCATGGGCGTGACGCAGCCTTGCCGGATGTGTTGGGATACCTGACGAGGACGTGCAATCAGCCATCCGCCGCTGGCTCTCGACGCTGTCACGCCATCTATCAGCGGGGATTGGGTTAGTTCTCTGGCAGTCCGAACCTTGGTATCGGCAGCATTCTGCGCTTCGCATACAACGTAACATTGCGGGCGCGGCTCAAAACAAAGCGCGGCCCTATCCATCAACCAGCGCGAAAGGATCAAACGCCAGACTATCCAACATCGGCGCTCGCAGCACCGCAAGATCGCCGCTTAATATCAACCCCATGAAGAGGCCTAAACTCCGCTAATCTAAACCGGAATCTTAGCCAAATGTTCTGACGATGCACAGTGTAAGACATTTTTGGTAGGACAGGACCTGACTCACAAGGGCAGGGTTCATCGAGACCCTTCAGGAGCCGATTAGACCAAAGATCAGCGCCCCACCAATCAAAAGCATCATGGTCGCAACAATCAGCCGTACAACTTTAATCGTCGCCTTCTTGAGGTACTGCGACCCTAACCAAGCGCCCGCAAATGCAGCTACGCTACCTACGGCGATGAGCCACATCTGTCGCTCGCCTAGCTCCACAGAGGAACTGGCGAACGTGGCGAAGTAAGTGGGCACTCGGGCGAGATCAATGAAAATAGAGACTAACACACCGGTCGCAATGAACTGCTTGGCGTCCAATCCCGTGCGTAAGAGGAACATGGATCGTAACGCTCCCTGCTGACCAGTTAGTCCACCGAAGAACCCTGTCGTGGCACCCCCTAGCGAGACTAAGTTGGGTGGAGCTTGCAGCTTCTGG
>CANJPM010000300.1 GCA_947476075.1 Beijerinckiaceae bacterium | reverse complement strand
CTGATGATCGCAGTGATGCAATTTTGGTAATAGCGAACCTCGATCCAAACCTGACACATGAGTGTGTGTATGAGGTTCCGCTTTGGGAATTCGCACTATCTGATTTCGACTCAATCGAAGTTGAGGATCTTCTTTTGGGTGGACGTTTCCGCTTGAGCGGAAAGACTCATGAAATTTCTTTGGACCCTATCCATAATCCCGTCGTCATCTGGCGTTTAATCAATCCAGCATTCAGCAGAAGTGCACCATGATAGATCGAGATGACCATAACTGGTATCAGGACGCCATTATCTACCAATTGCATGTTAAGTCATTTTTTGATTCCAATAACGACGGGATTGGCGACTTTGCGGGTGTTAGCCAAAAATTAGACTACATCAAAGATCTCGGTGCGACCGCAATCTGGATCATGCCTTTCTACCCATCGCCCCTTCGCGACGATGGATATGATATAGCTGACTATCGGGGCGTCAACGAAGCCTACGGATCTATGCGCGACTTTCGACGTCTCGTGCGCGACGCCCATGCACGGGGCATCCGCGTCATCATTGAATTGATAGTCAACCATACATCGGATCAGCATCCGTGGTTTCAGCGCGCACGAAAGTCTGTTCCAGGATCTTCAGCGCGAAATTTCTATGTTTGGTCGGATACGGATAAACGCTACAGCGACGCCCGAATCATATTTGTCGATACGGAAACTTCCAATTGGACGTGGGATCCTGTCGCGAAGGCCTATTATTGGCATCGTTTCTACAGCCATCAGCCTGATTTGAACTTCGATAACCCACAAGTCCTCAGGGCCATTCTCGATACAATGAATTACTGGCTTGATACGGGCGTTGACGGATTACGACTCGACGCTGTGCCGTATCTTATCGAACGCGACGGAACCAATTGCGAGAACTTGCCTGAGACGCATGCGATCATCCGTCGTATGCGCGAAGAGATCGACAAGAAATATCCAGGGCGCATGCTGCTTGCCGAGGCCAACCAATGGCCAGAAGAGACCGCAGCATACTTCGGCGACGGCGACGAATGTCACATGGCTTTCCATTTTCCGCTGATGCCACGGATGTATATGGCGTTGGCGATGGAAGACAGGCATCCCATCACGGACATTATGCGTCAAACGCCAGAGATCCCGACGAACGCGCAATGGGCTATATTCCTGCGCAATCATGATGAACTCACTCTTGAGATGGTGACGGACAAGGAGCGCGATTATCTATGGACTTTTTACGCCAGCGACAATCGGGCGCGCATCAATCTTGGCATTCGACGTCGCCTTGCGCCGTTGCTGGGCAATGACAGACGGAAGATTGAATTATTGAACTCATTACTGTTCTCAATGCAGGGAACGCCAGTTTTTTATTATGGCGATGAAATCGGTATGGGAGATAACATCTATTTAGGGGACAGGGATGGCGTTCGAACCCCCATGCAATGGTCTCCTGATCGCAACGCGGGCTTTAGTCGCGCCGATCCTGCAAAGTTATTTCTGCTTGCTATTCAAGACGCTATTTATGGCTTCAGCAGCGTCAACGTGGAATCGCAACTCGCGAGCCCGGCCAGTTTATTGAACTGGATGCGACGCATGTCTTCGGTTCGACGCAATTATCGCGCTTTTGGACGTGGCGGTTTGCGGTTCCTCTATCCTGATAATCGAAAAGTCCTCGCTTATCTGCGAGAATATGGCGACGAGAAAATTTTATGCGTTTCTAATGTATCGGGCGCTCCGCAAGCGGTTGAGCTGGATTTGAGCGAATTTCGCGGGGCGTCTCCGATTGAGCTAACGGGTGGATCAAGGTTCCCTGCCATTGGTGCGCTGCCATATATGCTGACGCTGCCGAGTTATGGCTTTCTCTGGTTATCGCTCGACGCAAGCGAACCAGAGAAGGAACGCTTCGGACCAAATCCTGCTTTCGAGCTTTTCACGCTTGTTCTAACCGGCAGTTCGGCTGATCTTTTAAAAGGTCGGGAGGGGCATGCTTTTGAGCATAACGTCGCGCCACGCTACCTGCGTGCGCGTCGCTGGTTTGCAGGCAAGAATTCAATCATCGCGAACGTTAAGTTGAGCATGCTTGCATCCTCGCCCTTGCCTGAGCGGCGGCAATCCACGTTTCTACTCTCCCGTTTTGATGTGACGATGCAGAATGGCGAAGCGCAGTCTTATTTTGTACCGATCGTAGTCGACGAAGCAGCTGACGAGGACTTTATGCATGGTTGGGCGATAGCCCGGGTGCGTCGCGGCTCGCGCATGGGGCTGCTGAGCGATGCCGAAGCGGATCCGTATTTTGGCCCGGCTCTCATCAGCGCCGTCAAAGCAAACACTCATTTTCCAGCTAGTGACGGCGGGGAAATTGTCTGCGTCGCGCACGCCACGCTTCCTCCCGGGATTGAACATCGCGAATCCAAACGCCTTGGCGCCGACCAGAGCAATTCGACCCTGCTTGTTGGCGAGGACGCGATCATAAAAATATATCGTCGCCTCTGGCCGGGAGGAAATCCAGAATTGGAGATGGTTCAATTTCTGTGCGCTGCCGGTTTTGATGGCATCCCTGGTTTACTCGGGTCAATAACGCACATTGATTCGCAGGGCGCCAGAACGCCTCTCGCCATCATCCAGCGTTTTGTTCGTAATCAGGGTGATGCATGGACGCGCAGCGTACACTTGTTTCGTCGCGCGTTTGAAGACGTACTGATGGCGCCAGAGGAGCGGGGAACAGCGCTTGTTGATTTACTTGCGCCGTTCTTTCCCCTTATGCAGACGCTGGGTCGGCGCACGGCGGAGATGCATATGGCGCTTGCGCAACCTTGCGATGACCCCGCGTTTTGTCCTGAAATGATAGATCAGGTCGATCTTGTGCGTTTCGGGCAAGAGGGAGAGCGTATCGCAGAAGCTGCATGGTCCGCGCTGGAGCGCGTTGCGATAGATTCAGAACCACTGCGCGTCAGCATCGCCGAACTTATGGCGCGGCGTGGCGAGGTTTTCTCAGCGCTCAATTCATTGAGCGCTGCTATGTTGAATACCGTAAAGTTCAGATTTCATGGGGATTTTCACCTGGGGCAGGTGTTGATCGTTCAACAAGACGTTTGCATTGTTGATTACGAAGGTGAGCCATTGCATGGAGCCTCCGCACGCTTTGCGAAAGATACCCCGCTGCGGGATGTGGCTGGCATGCTGCGGTCGATCGACTATGCGGCTGCAGCAGCCGTTCAAGCCATAGAACAGCGATTGCTCACCGATCCTCAGCGGGCGGAACGGATGTCGAACACAGGCGCTGATTTTGTCAGCGCTGCGTTTCTTGAAGCCTACGATTTGAAGATTGCAGGATCGCCTGCGGAAGTTCAAGACCGGGACGCACGCAAGAAAATAGTTTCGCTTAAGTTTCTGATCAAAGCGTTGTATGAGATTCGCTATGAGGCTGAGTTTCGCCCTGCATGGATCGGCCTGCCCGTTCGTGGCGTTCTCAATCTCCTCGATCACATGAGCAATAAGTAATGAGCACTTCCTACCACGAGTCGGCGGCTGCGCTGCTGGAGCGTTGGCGCACAGACGCTTTCGGCGTGCTCGGTCCACATTGCGTCGTCGAAGGGCAATGGGAAATCCGGGTGTTTGCGCCCGATGCCGAGTCCGTCGAAGCGCACGCTGTGGATGGCGGCGCCAAATTGTGCAAGCTGCGTCTGGCGCACGAGAGCGGTTTGTGGATTGGCGACGTCCAGAGGCCTCACCGACCCGATTACGTACTTGCCTTCATACGGTCAGGCGTTGTGACGCAGTCACGCGATCCCTATTCGTTCGGCCTCGTTCTTGACACCGAGGACCTGCTCGCCGCGCGTGGCGAAGGGACGCGTCCAGCTTATGAAAGCCTTGGCGCGCATCGTCGCACCATTGGCGGCGTTGAGGGAATGTCGTTCGCCGTTTGGGCGCCCAACGCCATGCGCGTCAGCGTTGTGGGCCCGTTCAATCACTGGGATGGCCGCACGCACGCGATGCGTCTGCGCCATTTCTTCGGCGTCTGGGAATTGTTCATTCCGGGACTTGGCATCGGGGTTCTGTATAAATATGAAATCCATGGACCAGATGGATCACTATTGCCGCTGAAGGCCGATCCTTATGCTTTTGCCGCCGAATTGCCGCCAGCGACTGCCTCTGTGACCCATGCTCTTGGCGGTTATTCATTGGCTCCTGACAATGTGAGCAAGCCCCCGCCGCGCGAACGAG
>CANJPM010000299.1 GCA_947476075.1 Beijerinckiaceae bacterium | reverse complement strand
AGGCTTGAAGCGCTGCGCAAGGCTTTCATGGAAACGTCCCGCAACAAGTCGTTTGTCGCTGAGATTGATAGAATGGGTCTCGAAGTGGGTGATCCTATGAGCGGCGCGGATGCGCAAGCGCTCATTACGCGCCTCAACGCGACTCCGCCGGACATCGTCGCGAAAGTCGCAGCGCTTACCAGAGAATAATATCAAAGGAGAGTTCCAAGATGAGCATCGAAGTCATTCCGCTGGACGCGCCGCTTGGTGCTGAGATCAGGGGCCTCGACCTTAAAACGGACCTGACTGCGGAGACGGTTGCTGCGCTCGACAAGGCGCTTGACGATCATGTTGTCATCGTTGTTCGCGCCGTTAAAGACCTCAGTGAGGAAGGCCAGTTGCGTTTTGCCAATTGCTTCGGCGAGATATCAAAGCGCAAGCGCCCACCAAGCGGGCGCGGCGCCATGGGCGACTTCGACAACCCCTTTATGTTCGTCTCCAACATCATCAAAGATGGAAAGCCGTTGGGCGCACTGGGCGATGGCGAGATGTGGTTTCACCACGACACCAGCTATTATCCCGAGCCCCGGCGCGCGACTCTGCTTTACTCCATGATCATCCCAACGTGGGGCGGACAAACCATGTTCGCCAACATGTACCGCGCTTACGAACGCCTGCCGAAGCGACTGAAGGATAAGATCGAAGGTCGCAAAGTCCTTCAAGTACACGATTACAGGCGCGTCGAGCGGCTCGATCCAGCAAAGATCAACCTCGACGAAATTTTGCACCATGAGCACCCCATCGTCATCACGCACCCACGTAGTGGTCGCAAGTCGCTCTTCATTTCACGATTGATCTCGATGAGCATCGTCGGCATGGAGCATTCGGAAAGCGAGGATATCCTCAATGAACTGGCGGATATCGCCGAGGAGCCGTCGAACGTCTACGAACACCAATGGGAGGTCGGCGATCTTGTGATCTGGGACAATTGGGCGTCGATTCATGCGCGGAAGGATTTTCCGCGCGATCAGCAGAGGCTCATGCGCCGTCTCGTCATTATGGGGCAACCGCTGTCGACATAAGCGACGCTAGTTCCAAAGCGTCTTCGCGCGAGCGACTATGTACGCCGGGGTCTTATATAGTTCGTTGATGATGGCCGCGACGGACGGCCCGCTCATCGGCGTCACCTCGATACCGATCTTGTGCGCCTCTGCGAGTAGTTCAGGGTCGGCGACTGCGGCGTCGAACGAGCGTTGCAGTTCAGCTGTGCGTTCGGCCGACAGCCCCGGAGGGGCCAACACAGGCCGGCCGATGGTGAGAGAAGCAAAGAGCAGTTCCATCAGCTGGCGGTCTTCAGGCGTTTTCGCCATCTCTAGCGCGAGGGGAACGTCCTTAAGATCCGGGTGCTTTTCGAGTCCGATCTGGACAAGGATACGCAATTCGCCGCTCTCGTAGAGGTTCTTCTGCGTCGCGAGGAGGCTCGACCAATACATGCCGCGTCCGTCGACTTCGCCGCGCTGCATCGCGAGAAATCCGTCGGCGGATGACTTATACCCGGCAATGATCTTGATCTTGGTGTCGAGCAGGGTGTTCAGAATGCGCGGCATTGTGTTGGCGGAGCCTGCGCCGCCAGACGACGCGACGACAAGATCCTTGCCTGCCAGCAGGTCCTCCATTGAGTTAACTTCTGAGCGCCGCGACACAACAAGAAGGTTGACCTCCTTGTTGATGTTGCCCACCCAGGTGAATTTCGTCGGGTCAAAGGTCAGCTTTTCTTCCGTAAACAGGGGTTCGAAGGGCAGGCCGTTGACCACGGCTGAAACGGTCAGCCCGTCGCGCGGCGCAACGTTGTACATATGTCCGGCTGCGATGCGGCTGCCGGCGCCGTGCATCGTTCGCGCCACAATCTGCGGATTGCCGGGCAAATGCTTGCCCCAGTGGCGCGCGAGGAGCCGCGCATAGACGTCGTATCCGCCGCCCGGGTTGAGGCCGATGATCAAGTTGACCTGCTTGCCCTTATAGAAGGGTTCGTCGGCGGCGGCCGCCGTACCCAGCAACACGCCAAGCGTCATCGCAAATGCTGACGCTCCTTCAATCCACTTGGCACCCATAGGTTCCTCTCTGGCGCCGTTTCTCGGCGCTGGCCCGTTTGCCGCAGCAGCCGGTGCTGCTGCGTGCGACGCTGAACCGGACCTTTGTTCAGGCGCGTGAACCGCCATCGACGAGGATATCCTCGCCGACGATGAACGAGGATGCGTCCGAAACGAGGAAAAGAAGCGCCTTTGCGACTTCTTCCGGCTCTCCGGGACGCTTGAGAAGGTTGATGACGCCGCGGCTTGGGTCGATGTCCTGCTTGCCCACTGGCGAGCCGACGCGGTTGGGCGATACTGAATTCACGCGGATTCCATGGGGCGCAAGCTGAATGGCAAGCGAACGCGTTAGATTGAGAACCGCGGCCTTGGCCGCCGTGTACGCTGTCGCGCTGTTGCGTCCTCGGTGGCCGGAAGTCGAGCCTATATTGACGATCGCGCCCCGCTGCCCACCCTCGATCATTTTCATCGCAGCGAACTTGGACACAAGGAAGGGCGAGCGAACGCACACGGCCATCACCCGATCCCATTCCTCAACAGACAGGTCGAAGAGGCTCTTGTTATCGCTGATGGCGACATTGTTGATGACGATATTGATCTTGCCGAAGGCCGACATGACACGATCAACCAGCATCTTCACGGACGCTTCGTCTGAAACATCCGCCTTGATTGCGATGGCTCGTCCGCCAGCCTTGTTGATGGATTCGGCGACGGCGGAAACCGCTGCTTCGTTTAGATCGACGACTCCAACGGCGGCGCCTTGCGCTGCGAACAGTCGTGCGGTCGCCTCGCCGATGTTGCGGCCTCCGCCAGTGACGATTGCGACCTGATCCTTGAGTTGCATCGATGTCTCGCTGTTCTGCTGACCTGGAGTGGAAAGGGAAAAACTATTCGGGCTTTTCTCCGACAATGACGGTGCGGTGCATGCGTCGCACATCAGGATATGTGTAGCCGCCGCTTGCACAATGCATCAGGCAGCGATTGTCCCACATGACCAGATCGCCATCGCGCCACTTGTGATCATAGCGAAATTTCGGCCGCATCTGTTGCTCGAAAAGCATGTCGAGCAGGGGCTGGCCTTCTTCGTCAGGCAATTCCGCGATTGCGATGGTGAACCGAGGGGAAAGGT
This sequence comes from Beijerinckiaceae bacterium, assembly GCA_947476075.1. Lineage (GTDB taxonomy): Bacteria > Pseudomonadota > Alphaproteobacteria > Rhizobiales > Beijerinckiaceae > Terripilifer. Next base: position 1,043 of record CANJPM010000299.1, on the reverse strand, counting down.
AAAGCGCCTTGCGCTTTGTAACCGGATGAACGCGCACGATTGGGTGAAGGACATCGGGCTTGCCGAGGCGCGAAGCGTAGAAATCGTCGGCGTCGGGACGTCTCTGCGATACAACGACGCGCGGGTTCTTGAGCTTGCTTGATGCGTTGACGCCGTGGAGTCCGCTGATCCTGCGCTTCACGTCGTCGGACAAGGAATCATAGGCCGCGTACATGTTGGCGAAGAACGTATCTCCGCCCTGGCTTGGATTGCGGATCGCATGAAGGATGGTCGCACGGCTCGGGATGGCACGGCTCTGAGAATCGGTGTGCCAATGATCGCCCGCGTCGATGAGGCCAACAGGCTTTCCGTCCACAAGGTCGTTTGAGATAATAAGCACCTCGGGATGACCGGGAATGGCGTAGGTGGAGTTTGCTTGGACTTCCAGTGGTCCAAACCGGCGGCTGAACGCCTTCTGATCTTCCGCGCTCAGGGATTGGTCACGAATGGCGATTACCATGTGGTCGTGGAACGCCTTCTCAACGATTGCGAAAGCCTCGTCGTTGAACTGCCTCCTAACGTCCAAGCCGACAATCTCAGCGCCCATGCACGCGGAAACAGGGTTCACGCGGATGCTCATGACTCGTTATCCTCCAGTGTGCTTCTTGCGCCATCACGCATACGGAGCAAGATTTCAGCACGGTCCTCAATAAAAGAAGTTTACATGCGAGTTGGCGCGCACTGGTTTCTCAGCGCGAATTCATTGTTCGTGTTATGTTAATAATCGTTCGCAGCAGGTGTCCGATGACGGCGCTGGAGGGCCCTGTAGTCGCTGGGTAGGTATTAATCGGCAACCCAGCGGCACCCGTCTGTGGGTCTTCGCGGGCTGCTTACGGGCCGCTCCTGCAGCAGCAGCGCATCCCAGACCAGCTACGCCGGACAGACAAACTATGATCGATGCGCCGACCGCTTCATGTCTGGCATATTCATCACAGCTACCTTCATATTCTGGCTCTGATCAATGAACCCTGGGCCTAAGGCGCGATGGCTAAAGTGGTGGGCGT
>CANJPM010000298.1 GCA_947476075.1 Beijerinckiaceae bacterium | reverse complement strand
TAAACGGCCTCAAACGCTCCGGAGCAATCGATAGTCGCTTAAAAAGACAAGCTCGCCGTTGCAGAGCGTAGCTACGACTTCAGCCGACCCCTCTCCGTTTCGGCGCATGACAACAATGTCGCCTCGCGCCTCATTGGAGATAGCTCCCCTGTCGCGAAATCCGGCGGCGCGTGCAGGGTTCATCGATACCAGAGCCCAGCCTGTCGTCAGCGGGATGCCGAATTTTCCCTCCAAAACAAATGGAGCCTGTGCGAGAGCCGGATAGTAATAATCCGAGGCGAGGATGGTGCACCAGCCGGATCGAACCATATCGGCGGCCGATGGGCAATTTGTATGACTTCCCCCGCGCAAAACATTGGGCGCGCCAAAGACAATTTCATCTCCTGCTGCCGATGCCGCTTGGGCCACCTCATTCGTTACGGGAAACTCTGCGATATTGACTTGCATCTCGCGAAAATTATTGCGGGTCTCTATATCAAGATCGTCGTGCGACAGTGTTGGAATATTAGCAGCTTTTGCTGCAACGGCCAGCCGCCTGATCGATGCCGGCACCTCATGCTCCCGGCTCGCGCATTGGTCCACGAGCGCAAGGAAGGCTTCTTCCTTTAGCCCTGTTCTACGCATCATATCGCCGATCTTCTCGGGACGGTGGCGGACCTTGATCGTACCTGTCAGATGGTCATTGAATGCAAGCATGTCGATCTTTCGATGCTGCATCCAGCTGATGATTTCATCTTCCGCATCGAGATTGAAGGTCTCCTGCCGCAAATGAATACGATGATCAACGAGGCATTGCGGACGCACGCTCTCAACAGCGTCGACGAACGTGCGGGCTGACCCGGCGCCCCGAAAACCGGGCTCCCAAGACCATGTCAGGCCGTGAAAGGCCGTAGTGACGCCGTTTGCTGCGAGCTGTCGATCCGTATCTCTGAGCGCAACATTCGTATCAAAACGGACATTCGGACGTGGCATGATTTGGCGCTCGAAGGCGTCTCCATGAATGTCTACAGCGCCGGGCAAGGTAAGGAGCCCGGTTGCGTCCAGGACCCTGCGCACAGAGCCAGCGGGCGGATCCAGACGGATCCCAGCCCCGGTGCGTGCGCATTGCACACCAATGTCGCAGCGCTCGAAACCGCTTGCGAGCAGAACGTCGCTGTCCTTGATAACCAGCATGCCGAACCTCGTAATTATCTTTTGGCTTTGCGTAATGAGTGGATTTGACAAAATGACGACACTGAAGCTGACGACGTCATCTCACTGTAGCAATCCGTAGATAAACAAAAGAGCTCATAACGTGTCTTGAAGGTCGGGAGTACGGAAATGGGTCGTCGTTTGGCTGCTGCAGCGTTCGCACTATTGGCGTCCATCTCTATCTGCACAATTTATAATGCGGCCCTTGCGCAGGAGCGAGTGCGGTTTGCAGTGACGGACGTAGAGGGTCTCGAGGGACTTCAACGTGAGTACGGTCCGTTTAAGGACGCGTTCGAGAAAGCTTCGGGAATGAAGCTGGAATTGTTTCCCGTTTCCGGCCGCACGGCAGCCGTTGAAGCCATGGCCGCGGATCAAATCGACCTCGTTCTGACGGGGCCAGCTGAATATGTCGTGTTTCATGCCCGGTTGAAGGCGCAACCTGTCGTGTCCTGGGGACGGCCTGATTATTATTCGCAGGTCGTTGTGCTTGAAAATGGCCCAATCCGCTCAAGCATCGATCTGAAGGGCAAGAATATTTCTTTTGGCGAAATTGGCTCAACATCGCAGCATCTGGGTCCGGCGCAGCTCCTGCGTGACGCGGGGCTGGTGCATGGAAATGATTACGAGCCCGTCTATTTGAAACTGAATGTCGCCGTCGAGGCTATGATCCGTGGCGATCTGGCGGCGATCGGCATGAACAGAACGCATCTTGAACGTGTCGTGAAAGCCTATCCTGACCGCAAATTCCAGGTTCTGCACAAGAGCGCCCCACTTCCGAACGATCTGATCATCGCTTCACCGAAGCTGAAGGATGAGACCGTCAAGAAGATCCGCGCGGCGTTTGTCGACAACGCAGATTCCATCATGAAAGCGGTGATATCAACCTCCGAGAACGCCAAGTTTGTCGGCGGAGCGTTCGGCGCCGAGTTGAATGACAAAGATTATGATTCGGTCCGAATGATGTTCCGTGCCGTTAATGTGAACGAATTCACAAAATTCATAGGCAAATGACATTGTGAATGAAGCCGTTTTGAACTGTGTCGGGTCGGCGATCGATCAAGTCGTCCCACCGCTTTGCATTCGCAACCTCGCAGTCTCGTTTGGCGCCAAGCGCATCTTCAGCGGCGTCGACCTTGAAGTCGCCGAAGGAGAGGCCGTTGCGCTGATAGGCGCTAACGGCAGCGGAAAATCTACGATTTTGCGCTGCATCGTCCGGCTCGTTGAGCCCATAGAAGGATCTATATTGATCCGTGGGCAGGACGTCCTGAGCTTGCAGGGAGAGAGGCTGAAGGTTGCGCGTTCGGGCGTGGGTTTCGTATTCCAGAAACATAATCTGGTCCCCCGCTTGTCCGCTCTGTCCAATGTTCTGCATGGCGCACAGGCGCGCGCCCGGGGACCGGGCGTATGGTTTCAGTCGCTCGCCAGCTCGCAGATGCGCGACGAGGCGCTGACGTGGCTTGATGCGGTGGGGCTTCTGCCGCAAGCGCTGCAGCGTGTGGACTCTCTATCAGGAGGACAATCGCAAAGGGTGGCGATCGCTCGCATGCTAATGCAACGCCCCAAGCTTGTGCTTGTTGATGAACCTGATGCAAGCCTTGATCCCAAGACTGGCAGAGAGGTGATGGAATTGCTGCATCGCCTTGCCAAGGCTGAAGGCGTACCGATCCTTATCGTTTCGCATCGTCTTGAGCATGTGAAGAGCTATTCCGACCGCATCATTGGCCTGGCGGGCGGACATGTCGCTTTCAACTTGGCGTCAGCCGCGGCTGATCCAGCGCTATTGCGCGGCTTTTTCGAGGATGCGAAATCGTGACCGACGCTTCCCGTTCCATTTTACCGCGCGCCACAATTCCGCGCTTTGAACGCCCGAGCGCGGGCGCTTTTATTGCCTGGGTTATTGTGGTTGGGCTCGCCGTCTGGTCCGTGGGCGGAGTCGGGCTGTCCCCTGAACGTCTCGCGCGCGGACTTCCCGCCCTGAGCGGGATTCTCAATCGCATGTTTCCGCCAGACCTGGAACGTTTGCCGCAAATCCTGTGGTCTTTGCTGGTCACTTTTCAAATGGCTGCGGCTGGAGCGGTTCTGGGGCTCATCTTGGCGTTTCCGCTGGCGGCCCTTGCTGCCGAGGGCGTGTCGCCACACCCTGTCGTGCGTCAGGCAGCGCGTGCGCTGATCGCGTTATTTCGCACTGTCCCGGACCTCGTTTGGGCGCTGCTGTTCGTGATCGCAGTGGGCCTTGGACCTCCGGCTGGCGTGCTTGCGATTATGGTGGATAAAATAGGGTTTGCCGGCCGTTTTTTCGCCGAGGCTATGGAAGAGACCGACCAAGGGCCGCGCGAGGCGCTAACCGCGCTGGGCGCTTCCCGTTTAGATGTTTTGTTTTGCGCGATTGTGCCCCAAGCGATGCCCTCGTTTATCGCCACTTCTCTTTTCAGCCTCGAAAAGGCCGTTCGCGGATCAGTGATATTGGGCCTTGTGGGCGCAGGCGGGGTAGGCGTGGAGTTAAAGGTCGCCTTCGATCTCTTCGCCTATAGCACTGCTGCAACCATCATCATCTGCATTTTCCTCCTCGTTCTCGTTGTTGAGCAGAGTTCAAACTGGGTTCGGCGAAAGCTGATTTGATCCAGATCAGAAAGCTGCCGTAGCGTCATCCAAGTGTCTCGATACTATCAAAATAGCCGCGTATTCGCTTCCTGCTTAGTTAAAAACACAGGGGGCACAATGTCTTATCTGAAAAAACTTCTCGTTTCTGCAGGGTCGGTCATGATCTGCAGCGGCGCTTCTTATGCAGCTGACTTGCCATCGAAGAAGTCGGCTCCGGTCGAATATGTGAAGATCTGCAACGCTTATGGCGCCGGCTATTTCTACATCCCCGGCTCAGACACTTGCCTGCGCCTGTCGGGCCGCGTGCGCGCCGACTACATGTATATTCCTGGAAAGACACTTTACAGCGGCATCAGCAACACCGGGGCCCCGACGGTTTCCTCCCCATCTGATGCTCAGCATCTGCACGGCACGGAAATGCGGGCGCGTCTGTCATTCGACGCTCGCACGCCGACCAGCATGGGTACTGTCCAGACCGTT
>CANJPM010000297.1 GCA_947476075.1 Beijerinckiaceae bacterium | reverse complement strand
GGAATCGCAACGATAGGTGCGGCCCGGGCAGATCACGCGAATGGGGGGCTTGTTGCCCAGCATCGTGCGCACCTGCACGGGCGAGGTGTGGGTGCGCAGCAGCTTGCGCTCGCCGTTCGCGTCCGGCTGGAAGAAGAAGGTGTCGTGCATTTCGCGCGCGGGATGGCCGGCGGGGAAATTCAGCTTGGTGAAATTGTAATCGTCGGTCTCAACGTCCGGGCCTTCGGCGATGGAAAAGCCCATGTCGGCGAAGATCGCGGTCAACTCGTCCATCACCTGGCTGATGGGGTGAATGCGCCCGCGCTCAACCGGGCTTTCGCGCACCGGCAGGGTAACGTCGATGGTTTCGGTGGCGAGGCGCGCTTCCAGCGCCGCGTCTTTCAGCACGTTGCGCCGCGCGCCGAGAGATTCACTCACCTTGTCTTTCAACGCGTTGATCGCGGCGCCGGCGGTTTTGCGTTCGTCGGGCGACATTTTGCCAAGCGTCGCAAGCAAGGCCGAAATCGAGCCTTTTTTGCCAAGCGCGGCCAATCTTACGGCTTCAAGCGCGCCCTCGTCTTGCGCGGCGGCTATGGCGGAAAGGGTTTCGGATTCGAGCTGGTTCAAATCGGACATGGTGACTCAGAGCGAGAGGCTGCTGCGGCAAACAAAGACAGTGAATGGGGCTTTTGCCACGCGAGCGCGGGCTTGTCGAGGAATCCGCCCTAAAACAAGCCGGCACAAAAACAAAGGCCCGCCATTGGCGGGCCTTGATCGACTTTGATGAGGCTGCGATTACGCGGCGACGGCGGTCGCGGGCAGCGAGGCCTTGGCCTTTTCGACGATGGCCTTGAAGCCGGCCGGCTCGTCGATCGCCATCTGCGAGAGAACCTTGCGGTCCACCTCGATCCCGGCGCGCGACAGGCCGTCGATGAAGCGGCTGTAGGTCAGGCCGAATTCACGCACCGCGGCGTTGATGCGCTGGATCCAGAGCGCGCGGAACGTGCGCTTCTTGTTCTTGCGGTCGCGATAGGCGTATTGCATCGACTTGTCGACGGCGGCCTTGGCGGCGCGGATCGTGTTCTTGCGGCGGCCCTGAAAGCCCTTTGCCGCATCGAGTGTCTTCTTGTGCTTGGCGTGGGCGGTAACGCCCCGTTTGACGCGAGCCATTGCGGAACTCCTGTAGTCAGATCATTGGAAAATTGCGGAAAAAGAGAACCTCAGCCGTTGGGCAGGAAGTACTTCTTGATGTTGTCGCCATCCGTCTTGAACAGGACGTTGGTTCCACGCAGGTTCCGGATCTGCTTGTTGGTCCGCTTGATCATGCCATGGCGCTTGCCGGCCTGAGAATAGACCACCTTGCCGGTGCCGGTGATCTTGAAGCGCTTTTTGGCGCCGGACTTCGTCTTCAACTTGGGCATTTTGATCTCCTCGGCCGCATGGCCTTCGGTTGTCCTTGCAGGTTCGCTTCCCAAGGAAGCGCGCCTGTTCGCGTCGGAATGAGCGAAAAGAACCGCCACGGCAGCCCTTCGGCCGGGCGGTTCAGAGCGGCGCTTATAGGGCTAAAGCGCTCACCGATCAAGGCCTGTCCATCATCCTCTCGCCGCGTTGCTGGACTGGAGCGGGCGCTCCTCAATCAGCATGAACGAGGCGAGGCCGAATGCGAAGCTCGCACTGGCCAGCCAGAAGACGATGCGGAAGGCGTCCACGGCAATCTCTTTGCCGGGCGGCAAAGGAGCCCCGCTCGCTCCCAGAGCCTGCAGGGCCACCGCCCCAAAGGCGGCCACCAGCACGGCGGAGAACAGCCCGCGCCCAAAGCTGAGCGTGGAGGTCGCCGCGCCAAGCTCGCTCATCTTGACGCTGTTTTGCACCACCAGCGTCACGACCGGGGCCATTGGGCCAAAGCCAAGGCCGATGGCCACGAGCACAAGCTGGAACTCAATTTGCGAGATCGTCTCCACCCGCCACGCCAGCCATGCCATGGCCAGGATGCAGATTACGCTGGTTGCGATGGGATAGAGCTTGTAGCGCTCCATTCTGGCTGAGGCGAGGGAGCCCATCAACGCGCCCAGATTGACAGTCACCATCAGCGCCATCAGGTGCAGACCCGCCTCGCCCGGCGTCATGGCATGGACCGATTGCAGATAGAGCGGCAAATAGATGTTGAGGCCGATTATAGCGCCCCAACCGCAGGCGCTCGCGCCAATGGCCGCCATCACGATCCGGCTTTTGAGAATATGCAGAGGAATCAACGGCTCAGGCGCCCGCGTCTGGCGCAGACAGAACAGAACCCAGCCCAAAGCCGAAGCGCTCGCCGCCAGAGCGATTTCGCCTGACGTCCAGGGATAGGTTTTGCCGCCTGCCGTAATCACGAACAGAAAGGTGGTGCTGGCCGCCACGATCAGCGCTGCGCCAAGCAGGTCGAGCTTGTGCGGCTTTTGGTGACGCGGCAGATTTTTCAGCAACCGGTCGCTCCAAACAAGCGAGGCCAGTCCCAATGGCAGCGTGACGACGAACACCAGCGTCCAGTGCGCATGCTGCGTCAAAAACCCGCCCAAGGCCGGGCCGATGCCGCCTGCTGTTGTGTAGACGATTGAAAAATAGGTGTAATAGCGCGCCCGCTCCTTGGGTGGCGCGATATCGCCCAAAATGGTCAGCGCCTGCGAGGTCAGCCCCGCGCCGCCGACGCCCTGCATTGCGCGCGCCAGAATCAGCATTGGCAGATTGGGGGCAAGAGCGGCTGCTATGCCTACCGCCATAAAGATCAGCAGGCCGGTCCGCAGCATGAGACGGCGACCCGCGATGTCGCTCATCTTGCCAAACAGGGGCGTGGCCGCGGTCAGCGTGATCAGATAGGCGGAGACCACCCAGGACAAATTCTGGGATGCGCCGAACTCCCGCCCGATAGAGGGCAGGGCGCCGGCGACGATGGTCTGGTCGACGGCGGCGATGAAGACCGTGGGCAGGACGGCGGCCACAATCCACAGGGCTTCGCGATGCGTGGGGGCGCGGGGTTTTTCAGCCTCTAAACTCGACGACATGAGGCTGATTGACTCCCGGTGCACGCTTGTTTTGCGCATTATGCGCCGATTACGCCCCAAACGAAAAGAGCGCCCCCATGGGAGCGCTCCAAACTCTGCGATCAAAGGCGAACTTTATTTGGGCGCCAGAACCATGATCATCTGGCGGCCTTCCATCGAGGGCGCTGCTTCCACCTTGGCGATGGTTGCGGTCTCGGTGCGCACCCGCTCAAGCAAGCGGTAGCCGATGTCCTGATGAGCCATTTCGCGGCCACGGAAGCGCAAGGTCACCTTCACCTTGTCGCCTTCGTCGAAGAAGCGGCGTACGGCCTTCATCTTCGTCTCGTAATCGTGGTCGTCGATGCCCGGACGCAGCTTGATCTCTTTAATTTCGACGATCTTCTGCTTCTTGCGGGCTTCGGCCGATTTCTTCTGCTCCAGAAAGCGGAACTTGCCGTAGTCGAGAATTTTGCAGACCGGCGGTTCGGCGGTCGGCACGATCTCGACGAGGTCCAGGCCGGCGTCCTCGGCCTGCTGCAAAGCGTCAGCCGTTTGCACGACGCCCTGGTTGCGGCCTTCCTGATCGATCAATTGCACCTCGCGGGCGCGGATCTCGCGATTGGTGCGCGGCCCGTCCTTCGTGGGGGCGACGGGCGCTTTCATGGGACGGCGAATGGGCGAATCTCCTGAAGTGAATGAGCCGGATCCTGCGGCGAACGCCTTAACCCGCAGCCAGAGACCACGAGAACCAGAACCCGGGATAGAAATCGTCGCTGCGGGCAGGCGTGTCAACACGCGCTTTCAAAGAATCGCCATTTATTGCGAATCCGAACCCTTATTCGTCGATCTGGGGCGTCCGGCCCTCGAGAAGGGCGCAATAAACCTCCAGTGTCGAGGCGCACATTTTCTGAAGCGAGAAATGCGCCTCAACATGCTGGCGCGCCCGCAGAGCCAGGGCGTCACGCTGGCTGGCCTGCATATCCAGCGTATGGGCGATGGCGTTCGCCATGGCCAGAAAGTCGTCGGTGGGAATGCGCCAGCCGGTGCGGCTGTGGGCTGGCGCCTGCGGCGGGCTGAGCACAGTTTCGGGCACTGCGCCGATGTCGGTCACAATCACCGGTGCGCCCATGGCCTGGGCCTCCACCGCCGAGCGGCCGAAGGCTTCCGGCAGAGTTGAGGCCACCACCACGGCGCTGGCGGTCATGAACGCCGCCGGCATGTCTTCGCAATGGCCGACCCGGCGCACGATTCCCGAAAGGCCGGCTCTGGCGATCTTCTCATCGAGTTC
>CANJPM010000296.1 GCA_947476075.1 Beijerinckiaceae bacterium | reverse complement strand
TCTTTCACAAGCACAAAACGCATGAGCCAGAGCCCGCACGATTTGATGGTTTATTACGACGGCGGCTGTCCATTATGCCGTTTGGAAATCAGTCATTATCAGGGACAGAACGGGGCAGAGCGCATTTGCTTTCTCGACGTTTCGAAAGCTGGAGATCTGGCCGCCCCGGACTTGCCGCGCGACAAAGCCCTGGCCCGCTTTCATGTGCGCGATTCCAGCGGCGCGCTTGTATCTGGCGCCGCCGCGTTTGTGCGTATCTGGCTTGTGCTGCCCAAATGGCGCTGGGCGGCGAGGCTTTCCAGAATTCCCGGCGCGCTCTGGATCATGGAGCGCGCCTATCGCGGCTTCCTGCCGCTGCGCCCGTTTATCGCACGCATTCTGGGCGGAAGAAACTAGCCGCCCAGCGCGATCGAGACCATCTTGCGCCCGAGCATGTGATCGGGATCAGCGAGCGCCTCTAAAATCGAAAAATGATTGTAGCCCGGGGTTTCGACATATTCTGCGCCATAGCTGCGACCGGCGAGCGCTGCTGCAAAATCCTTCGACTGGCGGCGGAACTCGCCATTATCGTCGGTCCCGCAGGTGATGAAGACAGGCGCGCGGCGACGCAGCGGGCGGCTCATCGGGCTCTCGCGCACAACGTCTGTCGGCGTCAGGCGCACATCGGCGTTTGTTGACGAGAGCCGAATGGGCTCGAGATCGTAGAGGCCGCTCACAAGCATCGCGCCTTTCACGACGTCGTCAGGGGTGCGGCCATGCTGCGACCAATCCGTCTCCAGCATGCGGCAGGCGATGTGGGCGCCAGCAGAATGTCCGCACACCGAAATGCGATTGGGATCGCCGCCCATGATGCGCGCATTGGCCCAGACCCACGCCAATGCGCGACGACATTGCTCAATCAATTGATCAATGGTCACATTGGGACACAGATCATAATTGACGTTGACGGAAATCACGCCCTGCGCGCCCAGCGGCTCGGCGATAAAGCTGTAATTTGCTTTGTCCTGCCCCTTCCACGAGCCGCCGTGAAAGAAGATCTGGATCGGCGCCTCGCCCCGCCCGGCAAAGAAGATGTCGAGCGTCTCCCCGCCCGATCCGCCATAGGGCACGTCGAGCGCACGGGAGAGATTAGCTTGCGCCGCAACGGCGCGCGCACGCCGACGCGCATGCAGCTCGCCGACATTTGCGATGTTTGAGGCAGGATTGTATTCGCGCTCAAGCTCAGCAAGCGAAAGGCCGCGGTAGAGGATGTCGGTCATAATCGGTTCCATTTTATTTCTTGGTTTCAGCCGCCTTGCGCAGAAGATCGAGAACGTCTTTGGGCGTGGCGTAGAGTTTGTTGATGAGCGATTGAATTTCTTCGCCCGTGTTTGGATTGGCGTCGATCTGCTGCTTTGCAGCCTCCGCCCGCAAGTCCGGATCAGCCATGGCGGCAAGGAACGCATTTCGCAAAGCTGCGACCCGCTCTGCGGGCACGCCAGGGGGCAGAATGAACGGACGGCTCATGACGCCCTGAGAATAGAAGACTTCCATCGCGCGCTTCTGCGCGGGGTCTTTCACCAGATTGATGGAAAGCGGAGCGCCGAGCGCGGCGACTTCAGGGTGAACCCGCGAATCTTCCTGCACCAAAACTTTGACATAGCCGTCGGGCTTGAAAATGTCTGGATATTGCTGCTTGGCCGACGACCATGCGAGGCCGCAAATGCCCTGCACTTCGCCCTGCTGCACAGCGAGACTGACCTCACGCGAGCCTTTATAGCCTGCGATCAACCTAATTTTGGCGCCGATGAGATTACGCGTGACGACGGGATAATCCACCAGCGAGGAGCCCGGCCCGGTGCCGCCGACAACAAGCTCTTTCTCGAACGTTTCGCTAAAATGCTGCACCGGCGCATCGCGACGCGTCACGCAGACGATTGTCTCCGCATTGCCGTTGCCGATGTAATTGAACTTCGTTGGATCGTAGGCGCCAAGGTCTTGCGCGCTGAGCAGCGGATCAAGCAATGCGCCCGGCAGCACGATGCCAAAGTGCAGGCCGTCCTTGGGCGCAATCGTATACAAATGTCGCGCAGCCGTAAGGCTGCCGGCGCCAGGCATGTTTTGCACCACCATATTCGGTGCACCGGGGATATGCTTGCCCATGTGGCGCGCAAGAAGACGACCATAGACGTCAAGCCCGCCCCCTGCTGAAGACCCGGCGATTACGTTCACGGTCTTGGCGCGATAGAAATCCGCTGCATCCTGAGCCTGCGCAGGCGCAAGCGAGGCGGCCAGACCAAATGCTGCGACCAAAAGACTGGAAGTTTTGCCCATATCATCCTCCCGTTGTTTTTGAACGCTTTGCGCGCACATGAACAGCGTGTTCGCTGTCTCTTTGTGATGAGTGATAGCGAAGAGGAAGCGGCCGGTCCAGAGCGCTGGCGTGCAACTTGATGCTGAGCTTGGCGTCAAGAGAGCTCGGCGTCAGGAGGACTCGCGGCTTTCGCGCAGCGCACGCCAGCAACCCCACGCAAGGATCGCGGCGACGAAAGGCGTGAGCGGCACGAACTTCACCGTAACGTAAGAGGCGACCATCGGCCAGACCCAGCTCAATGACAAAAGCGCCATTGCAGAAACCGAACGCCAGTTTGTGCTCATCGCCAGCAGCAAGCCCGCAAGCGGCAAACAGAACAGCTCATAGGTATACCCGTAGGGCGTGACGAGAAGAGTCAGCACGCCGGTAGCTGCAGCGCGCACCAGCGGTTCGCGCGTCGGCCGACGCCAGAGCGACCACGTCAAGGCAATGGCTGGAAGCGCAATCATCGCCTGAACCGCATAGGCGGTCGGCAGATCAGCCCCCAGAGAACGGGCGAACAGAAAAACTGAAACGCCGTTTTGTTGATAGAGGGAAAGATACGCCTCCTCGAGATAGGAAACCATCAAAGGAGACGTGATCTGGAAAAATTTGGTCCAGGCCTCCACTCCAAAAACGGCGATGCTGACGAGCGCTGTCAGGCACGCGGACATCGCTGCTGCAAAAAACGCCCTGTAATTGCGCGCCGCCAGAAAGCACACCGGCGCAAGAAGCGCTGCATGAGGCTTGATGATCAACAACCCAATAAGCGCCCCACCCAAAACAGCCCATCGACCAGACGCCGCCAGTCCACCGATCAATAAAGCGGCGGTCAAAGCGCCATTCTGACCAAAGACGATATTCATAATGGCCGCCGGACTGACGACCATGAGAGCGCACAAGGCGGCAGATGCGCCAGCTGCACGCAGCATGCCTGTAAACAAAGCCAGCGTCGTCCCAGTCCACAGGATATAGGCCGCGTTCAACGACAACAAAGCGAAGGGGGCGCCCACAAGCAACATCGGCGGCGGATAGGACCATTCGCTATTGAAGAAAAATTTCGCCACGTCGCGATCTATGGCTGCGCGATAGGCCTCTACGTCAAACAACACTTCTATCTGGCCGGAGAGCGCGAGCCTTGCGCCCATCCACAGATTGGTGAAATCCCATGACGGCGCCTTGCCGCTGAGAAGCGATATTCCAGCCTCATTGGTCGTCCATGCCGCCTGCAGAAAGCTGATGCACACGCCAACGCCCAGAACAAAGAAAAATCGGAACGCTACGCGCGCAGCCATAACTTTTGTGGGATCATGGAGCGTGCGCGGACCAAGTCCGAGCAGGCGGTCAAGCCGACCGACGCCTGTAGAGTCAGCGTGGTTCAAATCATGTTGCCTTTGCGAAACGATATTTGAATATGCAATAAATAGCGCGAAATCCGTCTTTCACGCCTATCTTCTTCCCTTCCGCATAAGTGCGGCCGGAATAGGAGATGCCGACTTCGTAAATGCGCACGCCCGGAATCCGCGACAGCTTTGTCGTAACCTCCGGTTCAAAGCCGAAACGGTCTTCCTCGATGCGGATTTTCTTGATGATCTGGGACCTGAAGGCCTTGTAGCAGGTCTCCATATCGGTGAGATTCAGATCGGTGAGCATGTTCGACAGCAACGTCAACACGCCATTGCCCACACGATGCCAGAAATACAGAACGCGATGCGCCTCCCCGCCAATGAAGCGCGAGCCATAGACGACGTCGGCGCGACCATCGAGAATGGGCGCGATTACTTTGGGAATCTCCTGCGGATCGTATTCAAGATCGGCGTCCTGCACGATGACGATATCGCCAACAGCTTCCGCAATGCCAGTGCGGATGGCCGCGCCTTTGCCCTGATTTTGCGCATGTGAAAAAAGCCGAAAATCATGCGTTTTGGCGAGCTCCAAAAGCAACTCGCCTGTGCCGTCGCTGGAGCCGTCGTCGACAACGACGATGTCCTTTGGCTCGTGCGGACAGGCGGC
>CANJPM010000295.1 GCA_947476075.1 Beijerinckiaceae bacterium | reverse complement strand
GGTGTGCCGGCGGAACGGGTAGCTGAATTGCGCCGTGCATTCGACCGGACGATGGCCGATCCTGCCTTGCGCGATGAGGTCAAGAAGGCCAACACTGATCTTGCGCCGCTTCCTGGTGAGGTCATGCAGACGATGGTCGAAGACATATTGAGATCGCCGTCCGCCCTCGTCGATCGCATGAAGAACATTCTCTCGAATAATTAACCGAGGCTCCGTGCAACAAGATAATACTGGGGACCGCCGAGCCGAGCGGAAAGCGATGTTGTTGATCCCCAAGTCACGTAAGCACCTGCCAAACAGGCACTGGCGGAGGCGATATGAAGCCGAGCTACCCGGACTGGACTCGATTGCCCTAAACGAAGGCGGGGAGACATGAACATGTCGTCATCTCCGGACGTCCCTGGCGAGCTTCGCGACGACGAAACTGTCTTGCGGCTCGTTGCGCGACCACGGCCGCGGAGTTAACATCTTAAAAAAAGGTGCCTCGCGATGCACTCGCGGTGCAAATGAACTGCAGGGAGGTCGGCTTGGGGCTTCAAGATTTTGGCGAACATTGGGTCGACTGTGACGGTGTGCGGACCCGCTATTTCGAGGCGGGGGAAGGCGGTCCGCCCGTCGTTCTCATCCATGGGGGACAATTGGGCGACTCGTCCGGCGGCGAAAACGCCGAGGACTGGGAACCGACATTCCGCGCGTTTGCCAAGGCGGGCCGTGTCATCGCTTTCGACCGTCTGGGTCAAGGCTACACGGACAATCCGAAACGCGACGAGGATTGCACTATGGCTGGCACCGTCCGCCATACGACGGCGTTCCTGAAGGCGCTAAATTTGGGGCGCTGCAATCTCGTCGGGCATTCGCGCGGCGGCTACATCGCCGGGGCCATCGCACTCGCCGATCCTGCGCTTGTGAACGCCTGCGTTATTGTAGATAGCGTCAGCGCGGCGCCGGGGGAAGGCCGCAACAGCGCCGTCTTCGCCACCAATCCGCATGCGCCAGGCAGCTTGGAATCCTCCCGTTTCGTCTACGAGCGCTACTCGCGCAACACGGCCCACGTTACGGACGAATGGCTCGCGATGAAGCAGAAGATCACCGACCTTCCAAAGAACCGCGAAATGATCGCGCGGATGAATTCGAAGCTGCTCGCCGCGCGCTTCCTACCTGATTTCGTAGGGGACCGCGACCGCTTCTTCATCCAGGTCAACTCGGACGGCTTCCGTCGCCCGGTGATGATAGTCTGGGGATACAACGATCCAACCGCGCCGCTTGACATGGGCCTCGCACTCTTCGACATCATCGCGAAGATGCAGCCACGGACATGCATGCATGTGGTCAACGAAGCTGGGCATTTTAGTTTCCGCGAACAGCCGGAGGCTTTTAACCGCGCGGTCCTCGGATTTCTGGCGGGAGTGGACCATGGTGAATGAAGCAGCTCTCCAAACCAGGTCCTGCGCTCCGTCCGCGCTCGACATGGGCGAGGAAAAATGGATCGACGTCGACGGGATTCGCACTCGCTATTTCGATCAGGGCGAAGGCGAGCGCATCGTCTTCATCCATGGCGTTCAGATGGGATCGACCGACGGATCGAGCAGCGCTCGTACTTGGGACCTTAATTTTGCGGCTCTCTCGAGCAGCTTTAACACGATCTCTCTCGACCGGCTCGGACAAGGCTACACGGACAATCCGAAATCGGACAATGATTACACGATGCACGCGAGCGTGCAGCACGTGATCGCCTTCCTCGACCGGCTGGGCAAGAAGCCATATCATCTCGTCGGGCATTCGCGGGGCGGCTACATGGTGGCAAGGATCACTATGGAGCGGGCGGATCTCGTCAAGACTATTACATGCGTCTCCTCCGGGACTCTTGCGCCCGGAGCGCCGAGAACGGAGGTCGCGACACGAAATCGGCCCCAGCCAGAGCATCAGCGAGAATCAATCCGCTGGTATCTTGAGCGCTACTCGCACAACCCGATGATCGTGACCGATGCTTGGCTCGACGACAGCCAGCGCATCGCCAATCTCGAAAAGACGCAATTCGCCGTATCGCGCATGCGGGCGAGCGGCTTGCTGAAAGACCAGTTCGCCCCGAAGCTGTATGCGCAACGCGCGGAAACACACCACTGGCTTCTCACCAAGGGCATGGCATGTCCTACTCTGATCGCTTGGGGCCGCAATGATCCAGGCGCGCATCTCGAGGCCGGATTGCGGCTGATAGAGATGTTCATGAGCCTCCAACCCAAGACGGAATGGCGCCTCTTCAACCGATGCGGGCATTTCGTCTTCCGCGAACATCCTGCAGCCTTCAACCGCATGCTTGACGATTTTGTCCGCGCAAATTGCTAATCTCCACCCTCCTTGCGATGCACGAGAGGAAAAGATGGCCCTTCCTGCAATGAACAACTTGAGGATAAGCGCGGCGTTAGCAGCACTACTCGTCCTCGCCCCGCCTTGTCTTGCGCAAACAGCGCCGGATTTTTTCGGCGGCAAGACCATACGGCTTATTGTCGGATATTCGGCGAGGTCGGGATTTGACACCTAATCGCGCGCCCCGTTGCTGCCACTAATCCCACGCGCCTCAAGGCCGCTGAAAACTAACGCTCAATCCCAAGCGCCTCACATGCTCAAAAGCCATACTTCAGGGAGGACCACTTTTCAGGGGGCAGGCCACTGCGCCAGTGCGGTAAAGGGAGCGGCGAGCGCCAGTGTTGCCGCTGCAATGAATGCCGTTACTTTCATTTATAACCTCAATAGGTATCAAAGATTGATTGAATGTTCGCGTTGTCCATGTCGTGGGCCATCGCGAAAGCGAGCAGTATGGCGGCCTTTTGCGGATTGAGATTGTCTGCCCCGATGGTCCCTTCTTCATGCGCGTTGCCGATAGCCAGAACCCTGCCTTCGCCCACACGTGCGCTGCGCACGATCTTGATTCCGTCTGCTGCAAGCGCGACACATGTAGGGAGATAAACGCCCATGGCGCCTGCGCCAATACCGGCAATGACGAGGCCTTTGGCACCCAAATCAATGGCCGCGCGCGCAAGCCGCGGGTCAGCGCCCGTGTGGCCATACAAAATTTCCACCTTCGGCAATTTATCTGCGTCCGCCAACGTGAATTGCGAGGTCATGGTGTGGATGCGCGTCGGCGTCCGATAAAAGACGATGCGGTCCGCGTCTGCATAGCCCAGCACGCCCAGATCGCGGCTGCGGAAGGTCTGCACCTGAAACGTGAAGGTCTTTGTCACGTCACGCCCTGCATTGATCTCACTGTTCGTAACCACCAGCACGCCCAGACCGTGGGCTTGCGGACAGGCAGCGACTCGAACGGCGTTCATGAGGTTGAGATGCGCGTCCGTGCTGACTGCGGTGAACGGCCTTTGCGCGCCAACCACGATCAAGGGCTTTGAGGTCTTGAGGACGAGATTCAGAAAGAAGGCGGTTTCCTCCAGCGTGTTCGTGCCCTGCACGACTACGGCGCCATCGATCTCAGGACGGTCGAGCACGCCCTGCATATGCCGCGCGAAACGAGCGAGATCAGCATGCGTGGCAACCGGGAAGGGCTCGTTTTCGTCCGGCTCCACGTCTGCGAAACCTTCGATCTCCGGCAATTGCGCCATCATCTCGCGCGCGGTCAGCCGTCCCTTGCCGCTGTGGCGAATGTTGTAATGAGTAATGTCAAAACGATTGATGCCCTGGCTCGGCAAGGTACCGGGGCAAACGACGAGACTGACGCGCGCTTTCATGTGGTGCTCCCGTGGAACGGCGATTGTGGATGAACAAGAATACGCGCTTGTATGCGCTGCATGATGTGGCCGCCGTCTCCCGGATCATATTTAAACCAGTGTGCGGCAGCGCAGTTCGACCGTCAACCTAATCGCAGTTTCGATTCCAGATACCCTATTGCCACGCTACGCCGTTATTAGCCCCGCAAATGGCCTGTTGAACCCGCCTGTCGATCGCATTAGCCGAGCAACTGTGTCTATTCGGTGGGCTGAAGCTGCCAAGGGGTTCCAGTTTTGATGATCGCGTTGGCGATTGTGATAAGCTTTTTTGCGATCGCGATTGTTCCTCGTCAGCACCTCTGTCCCAGATTTGAGGTTGTGATTTAAGGAGAGTTGTGGTCTCGTCGCGATACGGCGCTGGAGGGCCCTGAAGCCGCTGGGTAGGTTACCCCTAGAAGACCCCGTCGCGCCCGTCTGCGGGTATGAACAGCGCAGACAAGGTGTACCACTGAACCGGCCTTGATCGCCTTTTGATGCCGGCACCAAAAATAAACCGGTCCTGTTAGAGCGTCTCGATGCATTCGGATGGCATGGGGGCTGGAAGGATGTTCACAGTGGAACTATATGGCCCACTCATCACTGCGATATC
>CANJPM010000294.1 GCA_947476075.1 Beijerinckiaceae bacterium | reverse complement strand
CATCACTGCGATATCACCCGCCTGCACCAGAGGTTCTACAGTGGCCGGCTGCGCAACCCCAACCAGCTTCGCCGGCCACCCCAGCGCTAGCTACAAACCAAATCGTCAACTAACATAACAACCGGATCACATCATGGGGGCTGGCCACAGCCTTGCATCAACTGACAGACTCCCATAGCCTTCAGCTATAAAAAACTTAAATCGGGAGGAATGGAATGACAAAGTCAAGAGCTGTCACTGCGCTCTGTTCAGCGCTGATGCTAATCGGCTTTACTGGTAAGGTCGCCGCCCAGGAGCAGAGCGTCCAAAACTATACCAAAGTAACCATTTTTGTCGGTTATTCTTCAACCTCGGGAATCGGGTACGACACCTATGGTCGCGTGCTTGCGCGAAGCTTGGGTAAGTATTTGCCTGGCAATCCCACTGTTACAGTCTCAAATCGCCCAGGCGCAGGCTCCATGACGCTGGCGAATTACATTGCAAATGCAGCTCCGAAGGATGGTTCCGAGATCGGATTGGTTGGCCGCGGGGTGGCTATGGATCGCTTGGTATACGGTGAGAAGTCTCCGGCCCGATTCGACGCGACGAAACTGCAGTGGCTAGGCAGCATGAACAATGAAGTCGGCGGATTTTTCATTTCCGATACCGCCCCGGTAAAAAGCTTGAAAGATGTTCTTGATGGAAAAGAACTTATAGTTGGATCTGCTGGTGCGGCCAGCGACCTTCATGCATTCGCGTTGGTTATGAATGCAATTATGGGGGCACGCTTAAAAATTGTTGATGGCTATCCAGGAACTACGGAGATATTGCTCGCGCTTGAGCGGGGAGAGGTTGATGGTCTTATCGGCTATTCGTGGGGCGCAGCCCGAACGGGAAGCGCAAGTATGCTCAAATCCGGTAAACTAAACAACATTCTCCAACTTGCGTTAAAGAAGCACCCGGAGCTTCCGCAAGTTCCACTCATTACTGACCTGGTACAGTCTACGAACGAACGGCAGATACTGGAACTGATCTTTGCCCGCCAGACAATGGGTCGGCCATTCATTGCACCACCTGGAACGCCAGAGCGCGCTGTTAAGCTTCTGAGGACCGCTTTTACGGCTGCAATGAAAGACCCTGAATTAATAGAAACGGCATCGAAAATGAGCCTTGAAATTGATTACATTAATGGGGAACATGTTCAAGAATTAGTGGAAAGACTGCACCAGCTTCCGACCGCAGTTATTGAACGTACGCAGAGTATTATTAATAAGCAATAGAGCTAATCAAAAGACTGTTTAGCCAAAATTCTGCTCGCAACTTGAATTGGATCTCGGAAATGAATGAACGTGTTTGGGACAAGTTTCTGACGGAATCGGACAAGCAACATCTTCGCGAAATACCAGACCGGCGGGTCGGTTTTGGCCAAAAGCCCGCGCTCGTTCTGGTTGATATGTACCGAGGGGTCTTCGGAGACAAGCCGGAGCCTTTGATGCAGGCAATCCGTACATGGCCGTCAAGCTGCGGCTTGGTTGGTTGGAACGCCCTCCCGCATATTCAAAGCCTTCTGGAAGCCACACGCGCAGCTGGAATTCCTGTAGTTCATATTACGATGTTAGCGGATTCCGGGATGACGGGCTGGAATGAGGCCGCTCATAGGGATTCTTCTGCTCCCAAGGTCCACGATGCGGCTACTCTCGAACGTAGGAAGCGTTCTGGCGACATCGTTGATGAGGTGAAACCAATACCCGGTGAGGTTGTCTTACGAAAGACAGCACCGAGCGCCTTCTGGGGGACACCGCTTGCAGCTCACCTAACCTACCTTGGAGTAGATACTCTAATCATTGCTGGCGAAAGTACCAGCGGCTGTGTGCGTGCTTCCGTCGTCGAAGCTGCCTCCCATCGCTACCGTGTTCAAGTCGTGGAAGAATGCGTCTTTGATCGACACGAAGCGACGCATGCACTGAACCTGTTTGATATGCACCAGAAGTACGCTGATGTTATTCCGCTTTCGAAGGCCATCAGCTATCTGGAAACGAAAACAGCTTCTCGGTGACTGATAAAGATATTGATACTGGCGTGGTCCTGCTATCGCTGCGGCGCTGAACGGTGGGTAGATATCCAGCAATAAAAGGGGTAAAAATGAGCACGTGAAAACGAAATACCGCGATTGCGTTGTCGGCTCTGATGCTGGGTGCAAGTTCGCTCTCTGCGCATGCGGATCCCGTAGCAGATTTCTATAAGGGCAAGTCAATCACCATGGACGTGGGCTCGACGCCAGGTGGTGGGTACGACGCCTATGCGTGTATCGTGACGCGACACATCGGACGATTCATTCCGGGCAATCCTGGATTTATCACCCAGAACATGCCGGGTGGCGGCGGTCTGCGCGTCACCAACCATCTCTATAATATAGCGCCAAAAGATGGGACTGCGATGGCGACAGTGCAGCGCGGGTTGCTCACGTCGCCGCTGCTTGAATCGCGACAGCTTCAGGTTTAGTCCGATCCAATGAAGTTTAACTGGATTGGAAGCCTGAACACAGAAACAGGCCTCGTCGTCGTTTGGCACACAGCGCCGCACAAGTCGATGAATGACCTACTCAAGACGGAGTTATTTGTCGGCAGCTCCAGTCCGTCCACCGACTTCATGCCTCTCTTCCTCAACAATGTTTTGAATACGAAGTTCAAGATCATCCCGGGATACAAGAGCTCGACCGACACTTATCTTTTACTCGAACGCGGGGAATTGCAGGGCCGCGTCAGTACAGGTTGGGCGGGAGATAAAAATATCCTTGAACCCTGGCTGAAGGAGAACAAGATTCGCGTTCTCGTTAAGCTAGGTATGGCAAGACACCAGGATTTTCCGGACGTACCGCTGATTTTCGACTACATGCGCACGCCGCGCGACAAGCAGGTGACGGAACTTATTCTGGCGGGGCAGTACTGGGGCCGACCATTCGTCATGCCACCTGATGTGCCAAAGGACCGGATCGCTGCCATGCGCAAGGCGTTCATCGATACGACTAGGGACAAGCAATTCCTCGCGGAAGCGACGAAGCTAGGCCTGGAGCTCGATGTCGTCACCGGAGAGGAAATCGACGTACTACTCAAGCGGGTGTTTGAGACTCCGCCTGAGATTATCGAGCTTGCACGCAAGGCGATTGCAGGGGACGCGCCCTGACACGTCAGGTACGCTTCCCGAAATAGCCGCTCTTTAGAGCCCAGAGCCAGAGGTGCACAAATTTGTCGTTGTGCGCCTCCATAAAACCAAAATGGCCATAGCGAGGAATGAGGACGACATGATTGTTGCGCGTCTTAGCCTCGCGATAGCGCCGCGCCATATACATTTCGCGCTTTTGTCCAAGCTCCTTACCTGCAACCCAATGCCCCTTGTCGTTGTCTCCGACCAGCGCGAGCACAGAAATAGTCTGCAACCAGGACGGATCGGGATCTCGCAGGTGATCGACGTACTCACTTAGCGGGAGGCCTGTGCGCGACGTATATTGCTCCAGCATAGTGACGATGCCCCGGTGCTGGTTGTCGCAAACCGACGTTTTGATTTGCGACCTGTGTTGGGTCGACGCCCACGCGAACAATTCCTCCGGTCCGCCCCACGGGGTGAGGTCCGGCGGGTCCTCATAGCCGGCTTCGCGATAGGTATTCGGCGAGCGGCGGGACATGTGATCGAGCGCCAATTCCGTATATTTTTCAGCGTCAGTCTCCTCGCGCCACGCCTTGCGCCATCCGTCCGGCCCGCCTGTGCCAAAACTCGGCAGGCCAATGACCTTGTTCCCGGGCGTAAATTGTTGAAGCGCCGCCGCCATCGGGCCGCCGGTCGAGTGACCCCATACCAGCAGATCGCGTCCCGCCAATTCCTGCGAGACGAGTTGCCCAGCGCCCTGGAGGATTGTGTTGAACGTGCATTTCAAATTGCGGTCGAGAACTTCCTCGATAGGCAGGTCGCGGTCGAGCAGGTAGATCGGCTGCCGCGCGGGGATTGGCTTTTGCCAGCGCCCGCCCGGTGGATAATGGCCGGGGTATGTGATCGACAACACGGTAAAGCCCTGCGACGCAAGCACGCGCGCTTGTCCGGGGCGTCCGTCCGGCGTCAAATCGAAAACACTCTCCGAGTCAGCGCCGCCGTGGAAGAACACGAAGGCAAGGCCGCTATCGACCTCCCTTTCCGGCGTGTAGAGTGAACCGTGAATGTCCCACGCGTAGCCGTTGCGCTCATAGCGCGTCATCACTTCGCGATGTGTGAACGGAGTTTCTTCATTGGCCGGATTGACCGATAACCACTCGTCCCAATCCAGGCGCACGAGGACGTCGGCGCCCATCAGACCATTCAACATTTTCTTCACGCCAACGGAAGGCTCGATCACGTCTATCTCCT
>CANJPM010000293.1 GCA_947476075.1 Beijerinckiaceae bacterium | reverse complement strand
GCGATGAACGCTACATTCTGATAGGCCTTCGGAAACATCTGCCCGGTGTAGAACTTGATGCCGAGCCCCGCCGCATGCGGCCCGATGGTGGCTGCAGGCAAAGTCACCCCGGCGCAGGCGTCGGGCTTACGTATGTCGGGATCAGGAACGCCTGCCGCATGGCAATAGGGGAAGCCGTAGAAGGCGCCTTCGCGCCCTTTGGCGACGCGGTTGAGTTCGTCTTCAGGACCGCCATTGCCCGCCCAGTCGCGGCCATTGTCGGTGAACCACAATTCTCTGGTCTTGGGATGCCAGTCGAACCCGACCGTATTGCGCACGCCGCGCGCTACGATCTCCATGCCGGTTCCGTCCGCATTATAGCGGCGGATCTGGCCATGAACGCCGGGGTTGATTTCGCAGATGTTGCAGTTCGCGCCTACCTGCACATACATTTTGCCGTCAGGACCAAAGTCCACATATTTCCAGTTATGGTGGACTTCCGGAGGCAAATTGTAAGCCGCCGTCAGCTCCACGGGCTCGCCGGGATTATCAAGCTTTGACTCGATGTTGTCGTAACGCAGAACTTTGTTGATCGCGAAAACGTAAAGCGAGCCGTCCCGGAACGCCAGGCCATTGGGCTGCGTGAGTCCCTGCAAAAGCACTTTGGCCTCGCGCTTGCCGTCCTTCTCGACGATGGCGTAGACGCGGCCGATGCCGCGCGTGCCCATAAACATCGTGCCCTTGTCGCCCAACACCATGCTGCGCGCGCCAGCGTGGCCGGAGGAGTAAACCTCCGCCTTGAAACCGGCGGGCAATTTGATTTTGTCGATGGGCAATTTGTCTACAGCGGCAGCTATCGGCGGCGTGGGATGGGGCCGCAGACCCGCGTCCTGATTGCTTTTTGAGGGATCGGACTTCTCGATCGCGCTCAGACCCGTGGGCGATTGCGCAAGCGCGTTGAAAGACGCGGCCACAAAGGCGGCAGATGCCAGCAATCGCAGATTTTGCGAATAGTTTGTCATGCAATCCTCCCAATCACAGGCTCTAACGGCCCTCCTGCGAGCATAGACATGGCTGACAGCGCCTGCAATTTGATTTTCGAGGTTTTTTGATTCCGGGAGACTTGCAGAGCGCGCTGCATCGCAGCATGATCTCGAAACCAATCTCAACAAGGCTTTGATTTATGATCGACCTTCATTTCTGGCCGACGCCAAACGGACACAAGATCTCAATTTTCCTTGAAGAGGCGGGACTCGACTATCGCTTCTGTCCCGTGAACATCGGCAAGGGCGAGCAATTCCGTCCCGAGTTCCTGAAAATTGCGCCCAACAATCGCATGCCCGCGATCGTCGATCATGCGCCAGCCGACGGCGGCGAGCCGATCAGCGTGTTTGAATCGGGCGCTATCCTTGTTTATCTCGCCGGGAAGACCGGCAAGTTTCTCAGCCCTGATTTACGCAGCCGCATCAAGACGCTGGAATGGCTGTTCTGGCAGATGGGCGGCCTTGGCCCCATGGCTGGCCAGAACCATCATTTCTCACAATATGCGCCGCAGAAAATTCCCTACGCGATTGATCGCTACGTGAAGGAAACCAACCGCCTCTATGGCGTGCTGGATCGCCAGCTCGCCAACAACAAATGGGTGACGGGCGCCTATTCCATCGCCGACATGGCCTGCTATCCCTGGGTCGTCAGCCATGACAAGCAAAGCCAGAAGCTCGAAGACTTTCCCCATATAAAACGCTGGTTCGACGCCATGCGCGCCCGCCCCGCTGTCGTGACAGCCTACGCAAAAGGCGAACCGCTGCGCGAAAATGCGAACATGACGGAAGACGACAAGAAGGTGTTGTTTGGACAGACGGCGACGAATGCGCCGACTGCCTAGCGCCCCAACAACCACGCAAGCTCAAACGCTATCGCGCCGCCAGCCAGCAGGATGAAAGGATGCAGCTTGCGCTTCCATGTGAGCGCGGCTGCGGCAGCCAATATCACCGCGCCGGTCAGCACGTCGCCGCCCGTGATGCGATAAAGCGACAGCACGCCAGCCATGATAAGACCGGCGGCTATAGGCGCAAGCCCCTGCTCCAGCGCCGTGTGCCAGGGCTTTCCGCGATGCTTGTCCCACACCGCGCCCACTGCGTAGCAAAGCGCGGACGAGGGCAGGTAGAGCGCGATCATCGCCACAAGTGCGCCAAGAATGCCTGCGATCTTGAAGCCGATCAGGGCGCCAAGGATGGAGCTTGGGCCGGGGATGAAGCGGGACATCGCGAACATGTCGAGAAATTGCGCGCCCGTCACCCATTGGCGCACGTCCACCGCCTCATATTGCAAGGGCGCATAGATCGCAGTGGCGCCGCCGATGGAAGCGATGGACAGCGGCGCAAGCACGACAAGCAGTCCAATGTACGGATCGTCACGCATTCTTGCCTCCTCTGGGCCAGGCGATGGCGACGCTGACGGGAATAGCGACGAGGACGACCGGGATCAGCGACCAGCGCAGAACGCCAACAGCCACAAACACCGCCACCATCACCAGTATGGGGCCAAAGCTGCGCCCCGCGCTGCGCACCGCCGTGACGCCCATGCGTAACATCATCCCCAGCGCCCCGGCTGCAGCCCCCGCCATTGCAGCGTGAATGGCGGGCACGCCAAGCACCTGCTGATAGCTCACCGCCGCCACCAGCATCACCAGAAACGGCCCTGTGAGCATGCCCACCAGCGCGACTGCCGCGCCCGGCGCGCCGCGCAAGCGCTGGCCCACGAAGACCGCCATATTGGTTGAGTTCACACCGGGGAGAATTTGCGCCATGGCGACGCCGGGCAGGAAGTCCTCATCTCGCATCCAGCCGCGCAGGGTCACTATTTCGCGCTGAATCCAGGGAAGCAGACCACCACCGAAGCTGAACAACCCGATCCAGAAGAACACTCGATAAAGCGCGGCATAGCCCACGCGCGGCTGCTGGCCGGGCTCCATGGAAGAATCTCCCCAGTAATCATGCAGGTAACTTACGCCCTGCATGCGCGAGACTGCAACACGCCTCACGCGCAATTGACGCCTGCGCACACGGCGAAGATAATGGCCGCCAAAGCGGGCTTTGCGAGAACGCCGCCGCACAAGGGAGATATCATGATCGCCGGAATCGCCAAGACAGCCCTGACGGCGCTATGCGCGCTCAGCCTGCACGCCCTTGCAACGACAGCGTCTCTTGCGCAAAGCGAGAAGGTGAAGGTCGGGCTCACCAATGTAGCGACCGACATCGGCCTGTTCGTGGCGCAAAAGCGCGGCTATTTCAAACAGGAGGGGCTAGACGTGGACTTCACCACGTTTGATTCCGCCGCGCGCATGATGGCGCCGTTTGCCGCTGGCGATCTCGACGTGTCCGCAGGAGCGCCGTCAGCCGGTTTCTTCAATGCTGTTGGTCGCGGGATCGACATGCGTATCGTCGCCGACAAAGTGTCGACGCCGCCCGGGCGCCCAAGCCAGACGTTGCTGGTGCGCAAGGCTCTTGTTGAGTCCGGCCGGTTCAAAACCATCGCCGACCTCAAGGGACTGAAGCTGGCAAACTCGGCGCCTGGAACCGCAGCATGGGGCAGCATTTACCGCATTCTCCAGCAGGCCGGCTTGTCGATAAACGATGTTGAGCTTGTGTCGCTGGGCTTTCCGCAACAGGTGCTGGCGCTCTCAAGCGGCGCCATCGACGCCGCCTTCCCCGCCGAGCCGATGACGACAGAGGCCGTACAAAAGGGATATGGCGTGAAAATCGTCACGGACGCGGAGATCTATCCCAACCATCAAATCGCAACGATCTTCTATTCCGGAAAGTTCGCCACGCAGCGCCCGCAGACTGCTGTCAAATTCATGAAGGCGTTCCTGCGCGGCGTGCGCGACCATAACGACGCGCTGGACGAGAAGGGCATGTTCACGGGCGAAAAGGGCGACGGAATCATCGCTATTCTCAACGAATTCACGTCGATCAAATCTGCTGATTTCTATCGCAGCTTCCCGCTCGCCTATTGCAATCCAGACGGCACGTTGCATTTGGAAAGCATCAAGATGGACTTCGAAGCCTTCAAAACCGCTGGCATGATCCAGAGCGAGGTTGATCCAATGAAGGCGATCGACACCTCGTTCCTTCAAGCGGCGCTAAAAGAACTTGGTCCCTACAAAAAGCAGTGAGTGATTTGATCCCCCCCTCAAGGGGAGGGATCGCGTTGTTGCAGACGACCGCGAGGAGATTCCTAGTTTGCAATCTTCACGTTCGCGCTTTTGATGACATCGCCCCAGAGCTTGGTTTCCGATACGATGAATTGCGCAGCCTCCTGCGGAGAATTGGCGATAGGCGTCGCGGCCTGATCGAGGAACTTCTTTCGCACGTCAGGGGTGTTCAACACCGCCACGATATCCTTGTT
>CANJPM010000292.1 GCA_947476075.1 Beijerinckiaceae bacterium | reverse complement strand
GTTGAGCTGGAACGCGCGATTGCACGATGTGAACGCTGAATCATAGCGCGTCTCCCGCGCCATCAGCGCGGCGATGTGAGCCTCGGAGAGCGGCCGCAGGAACGAAAAATAATCCAGATCGCGATGTATATGGCGCGCAATCATTCCAGCAATATCGCACTCTGCGGCGGTGGTCTTTGAATATTGGTGGTTCACCTCACGCCCGTTCGCCACAAGATTACCCTGATCGGCGGAGCGTTCGTTGGACAGGATGATTGCGTCGAAACCCTCCACAAAGCTCGCCGCTACAGCGATAAAGCTTACAATGGCCGTGATCGGCACATGGCCGTTGAGCGCACCTTTGGCGTTGAGTTCAAACAAGAGAGGATCGAGGTGACGCTCGACGCGCGCGAAGGGCAGATCGCTTGCGACGACGCAATCAAGGATCGGCTTCTTCGGGTTGACGGCGAAAAGAACCAGCGGCTCGCCGCCCTTGCGTAGAGCCTCTACGCTGACGAGGGAATCTTTTCCGCCGCCAATCAGAACCGCGCTGCGGCGCGGCAGCGCAATGTTGGAGGCTTGCCGCATGGGCGCCTGCGTGCAGGCTGCGTCAATGAAATTTACGCGCGAGGCGACGTCTATTTCATTGCGCACGCCAAATTCGCCAAGGCCGTCGACATAGAGCGTTTGCAAAAACCGTCTTTGCCCGGCGTCAATCGCACCAGCGTCGATCCGCATGCGTGCGGGTAGCGAGGTTTTGTAATAGCTGACGCCTGCGACCAGGTGAAGCATCTCGAGCGCAGCTTCAAACGGGCCGCGCACGTCTGACCCGGGCGCCGGCAGCGGCGCATGAAAGACCAGTCGTTCGGTGAAGGCGTGGCGACCCAGCGCGTATCGAAGGCGAACTTCGCGCGCAGGTTCGTCGATCTCGACGCCGGAGAAGATAAAGGTCTCGCTCGTGTTGCTCATCGCTCGTCTGCGTGGCCCGGTTCGCGCGGCGCGTCAAGGGCGCCGGCGCCGGAAATTGCAGTTTTAGGGCGAGTGTAAAGCCGCGCCAAACGACCGCGCCCCCTGTTCAGCTGACGCGGATGGAAATTCGTACTTCCAGGGCAAGCGCGCCACGGATGGATCACGCCCATCCATGGCGGCTTACTTTTGGGCTATTGCTTCATGGCGTCCATCAGCCGCTGGCGCACTTCCGGCGATGCGCTGACGACGAGGTTGACCACCTTGTCGACTTCAGCGCCTGAAAGCACGCTGACTTCAACGTTCGATTTCACGGCTTCCTCGTTGAACTCCTTGTCGGCGGCAAGCGCGGCAAAGGCTTTGCGCAAGTGCGCGAGCGGTTCAGGCGCCATCCCGGGCGGCGCAACGACCGGACGTGCGACGGTCTTTTGCGTAAAGTAAAGCTGCATGGCCTTGCGGTCGACGTCGTTCTTCACGAAGTCGAGAGCGTTGGGCACATCAGGCAATTCCTTGTCATTGGTCAGAGCCCCCTGCATCAGGATGCGAATGGATTTTTCCGCGATCCATTGCGGGCGCTGAATCTTCAGCGAAGACCACGACCAGTCGCCGATCCCCTGAACTTCGCCGCGCTCCATCGCCAACCCGGCTGCGGTGGTGCCCTGGTAGCCTGTGACGATTTTGAATTTTGTGCCGATGAGGGCGTTGTAAATTCGTGGCGACAATTCGGGATCGACGCCGGTCTGGGCGCCGACGATCAATTCAGTTTCGAACAGGTCTTTGGCGTTTTGATGCGGCGCGCTCTTCCACGAAATCACGAGGCCGGTCTCGCTATTGAGGCTGGCGATCCAGTTCAGCTTTTCAATATCGAACTGGACGGCTGATACGCCGAGCAATTTGGCGAGCAGCATTCCGCGCTGAAGCAATGCTATCGCGGTCCCGTCGGTGGGCGCCGCGCTGGCGATAAAGTTTGCAGCAGCGATGCTGTTGCCGCTTGGCATGTTCTGCACGACGATGGTGGGATTGCCCGGCAGCAGGCGGCCGAGATGTCGCGCCGACAAGCGGGCGAGATGATCGTAGCCGCCGCCGGCCGCAGAGCCCACCACGAACTTGACTTGCTTTCCTGCAATATCCTGCGACCGGGCTGGCGCGTTGGCGAGTGCAAGAGCGCCTGCCAGAGCGCCTGCCAGCGCGGCGCCAAACGTGTTCAGGGGGCGTTTCATCCAGTGTCCTTTGCTGCATCAATCGAGGATGGCCCAGCATCCGCGCTATGGGTCGGCTGTCAATGATTTACGCGGAGGCGGCGTCACATATGATCCTTCTCCTCGGCTAGGCGAGTAACCAGGCGAGGCCCAGCGAGGCGACAGCCGCGGCGCTCAATCGGGCTCGTAGCGGGCGATACCAAATCGGCAGAAATCCGCGCGCGATGTTGCGAAGATCAAAGATCAGCATCGCGATGAAGCCCGTCATCAGCAATGGCAGGCCCAAAGTTGCGGGCAAAAGCGTCGCGGCAAAGGCCGCCAGCGAAGCCGCGTTGCTCACCACAAGGCCGCGGACGCCGGGTTGATCCAATTGGCCTTCGCGCGCAAGCGTCATTCCCCACGTCACGCCGCCAAGGAACGACAAAATCGCCGCTCCATAAAGCGTGAGCGCGGCAAGCGCCCATTGTGCGCTGACGAGATTTATGGGGACGGCGCTGGCCAATGACAGGGCGGCGAAGGGCAGTACGCCTGCCCAGCCAAGCACGCGCGAGAGGCGTTGAGCGTCGATGTTTTGCATGCGGCGATAACCTTGATGAAAGAGCGCAGGCTGATGCACGATCCATCGACGTATGCGCTGCAGTTTGTCAATCGCAGCACTTCGCCAATCATGCTCTCTGAAATCCCTCTGATCGTAACAAACCCCGCCGACATAGACGTCGCCAGGCGGGCGCCGGTGTCGGTTGAACTTATGTCGCAGAAGAAAATAGCGGAGATCGCCAAACGTGTTCTCTCTACGTCCCTGCGCATTGTAGGATTTGCAAAATAAACACGCGATTGATTCGCTCTTGTGTGAACGGGACTATTTTATGGAACAGAATATCACTTTCGTTTCCGACGGCTTCAAGCTCTCTGGCGTGCTCTGTTTGCCCGATGACGTGCAGCCCGGTCAAAAGCTGGCGGCCATTATTTGCCTGCACGGCTTTGGCAGCAACAAGCAGGCGGGAAATGTAAAGATCCCATGCAAAATGCTGAACGATTGGGGTTATGCAGCGCTACGGTTCGACATGCGCTCCTGTGGCGACAGCGAAGGTGAGTTCGGCCATATCCTGTGCCTCGATCAGGTGGCCGACACGCGCAATGCGCTTACATTCTTGCAAGGACATCCCAATATCGACCCCGCGCGCATCGGGGTATTGGGCAGCAGCTTTGGCGCGGCCGTGGCTCTTTACGCGGGCAGCGTTGACGAGCGCTTTGGCTGTGTGATCTCGTCAGGCGGATGGGGCAATGGCGAGCGTAAATTCCGGGGCCAGCACCCCACGCCAGAGATGTGGACGAAGTTCACGGCGATGCTGGAGGAAGGCAAGCGCTACAAAGCGCAGCATGGCAAGTCGATGATCGTCGATCGCTACGACATCGTCCCGGTGCCCGACAAGATGCGTCACCACATTCTAGAGAAATCGGTCAGTAAATTCCCGTGCGACACTGCGCAAAGCATGTTCGATTTCAAGGCCGAGGAACTGATCCACAAGCTTGCGCCGCGTCCCTTGCTGCTGTTGCATTCGTCCGTCGATTCCGTGACGCCGACAGAGCAATCGATCGCGCTGTTTGATCGTGCCGGAACGCCCAAGGATTTGCATCTGTTCAACGAGACGGATCATTTCATGTTTGCTGAATCCATGCCGCGCGTGCGCACCGTGGTGAAGGATTGGCTCAGCATCTATTTTCCCCTCAACGCCTGAAGGCGAGGGATTTTCGTCTGGCGCATCACGGGATATGAGCCGTCCGTGAATGCGTCAGGCGACTCTCCTTACGCGCGTCGCGCGCTTGCGCGAAAGACGATTGTGGCGCCGCCAAGCAAGGCCAGGCAACCATACAATCCACCCTGATAGCCAAGGCCCAGATTGTCCGACAGCAAGCCGGTGAGCAACGGTCCGAGGATCAACGAGAGATCTTGCATCGTGCGCAACAAGCCCATGGCTGGGCCGCGTTGATGCTCGGGCGCGATGTCGGCGACATAGGCGATGAGCGTTGGCGAGGCCATGCCGGCGCCGGCGCCAAAAAGAACGGATGCTAACCACAGAAAGACCGGATGCTCCCCAAAAGCCAGCATAGCGCAGGCGCACAATGTCAAACCGCTTGCGATCACGATGATCCAAACGCGCCCGCACAAACGCGCCAGCGGCGGCGTGATCCCGATGACGCTGAGATTGGCGAGTGCGCCGCATGTAAGAATGAGTCCAATAGTGGTCAATTCCATTGCATGTTTTGTCTGCGCGATAAGTG
>CANJPM010000291.1 GCA_947476075.1 Beijerinckiaceae bacterium | reverse complement strand
GGAAAACATTCCCCGCTCTTTCCTTGAGCAGATCCTCCTCGATCTCAAACGCCATCGTTTGGTGGACAGCCGGCGCGGCAAGGTGGGCGGGTATTTTCTGGCGCAGCCGGCGAACCAAATCACGCTGGGCCAGATTTTGCGATTGAGCGACGGGCCGATTGCCCCGCTCTCCTGCCTGTCGCGTCAATCCTATCGCCGCTGCGAAGATTGCGCGGACGAGAGCTGCTGCGCCCTGCGAATCGCCTTCAAGGAGACGTTCGATGCGCAGGTGGACGTTCTGGATCGAACGACATTGGCGCAGGCGGCGGCGCGCGGAGCCGCAGCCAGGGAGCTGCAACATGCGTTTGACGACACATTCATTGGAGCTGGAATTTAACGATCAGCCGCCATTGGCGTGAGCGGAGCAATTTCCGACTTGCAAAGACGACTAAATTGATCGACATTATCTGGATTGATGATGGAGTTCTTCATGACCCAGCCTGTCCGCCTGCTATCCTGGAGCCGACTGATTGATTTGGCGGCCTTCGTCGCCGCAATGGCTTTCATCTTGTTCGCGACGCTTGGCGCGCACGCCCAGCAAACGCTGCTGAACGTATCCTACGATCCAACGCGCGAGCTTTACCGGGACATCAATTCCGCCTTCGCAGCCCACTGGAAGCTGAAGAGCGGACAGAGCGTGACCATCCGGCAATCCCACGGCGGCTCGGGCGCGCAGGCGCGGGCCGTGATCGACGGGATTAGCGCCGACGTCGTGACCCTGGCGCTGGCTGGCGACATCGACGCCATCGCGCAGCGCACACCCCTGCTGCCCAAGGACTGGCAGGCGCGCCTGCCCAACAATTCAGCTCCCTACACCTCGACCATCGTGTTCCTCGTGCGAAAGGGCAATCCCAAGGGCGTGAAAGATTGGGGCGATCTCGTGAAGCCTGGTCTGGCCATTATCACGCCCAATCCGAAGACGTCCGGCGGCGCGCGCTGGAATTATCTGGCCGCATGGGCGTGGGCCAAGCGCGCCTATGGCGACGAGTCGAAAGTGCGCGCTTATATCGCCGGCGTGCTGGCCAATGTGCCGGTGCTGGACACCGGCGCCCGCGGCGCCACCACCACCTTCGCCCAGCGGGGCCTCGGCGATGTTTTCCTGTCATGGGAGAACGAGGCGTTCCTTGCGCTGGAGGAATTTGGCGCCGACAAATTCGAGATCGTCGTGCCCAGCCTGTCGATTCTGGCCGAACCGCCTGTGGCGATCATCGACGGCAACGTCGACAAGAAAGGCACGCGCGCTGTGGCGCAAGCCTATCTTGAATTTCTCTACACGCCCGCTGCGCAAAAGATTATCGCAAAGCGCCATTATCGCCCGCGTTTTCCTCAGCATGCCGATCAAGCAGACATTGCGCTTCTGCCCAAACTCGACCTCGTGACCATCGACGGCGAGTTTGGCGGCTGGGAGAAGGCGCAGAAGGAACATTTTGCTGAGGGCGGCACGTTCGATCAGCTGTACAAGCCAGCCAGATGAGCGCCGCAACCCAGAAACGGCGCTGGCGCGAGCATAATATCCTGCCGGGATTCGGGCTGTCTCTGGGCGTTTTGCTCACCGCCCTGACGCTGATCGTGTTGGCGCCGCTCGCAGCCCTAGTCCTGAGGGCCGCCAGCGCCGGCCCCGCCGAGATTTACGCCATCGCGACATCGCCCCGCACGCTTGCCGCCTTGCGGCTGTCGTTCGGGGCGGCCTTCATCGCCGCGCTGGTCAATGCGGTTTTCGGGCTCCTGATCGCCTGGGTGCTGGTGCGCTATTCCTTTCCCGGGCGACGCCTGATTGACGCCGCCGTGGACCTTCCCTTTGCATTGCCCACCGCTGTGGCGGGCATTGCGCTCGCCGCCGTCTGGGCCCCCAACGGATCATTGGGGGCGCTGGCGGCGGGCCTTGGCTGGAAGGTCGCCTATACGCCGCTCGGCGTCATGATCGCGCTTGTTTTCGTGAGCCTGCCGTTTGTCGTGCGCTCCGTTCAGCCAGTGCTGCAAGAGGCGAGCGCCGACGTTGAGGAAGCAGCGGCGCTGCTGGGCGCCAGTCGTTTACGCACGGTGTTCTGCGTCATTCTGCCGGGAATAGCCCCAGCTTTGCTGACGGGCGCGACCCTCGCCTTCGCGCGGGCCGTTGGCGAATACGGGTCTGTTATTTTCATCGCCGGCAATGTGCCGATGGTGTCGGAAATCGCGCCGCTGCTGATCGTCATCAAGCTGGAGCAATTTGATTATGCGGGCGCGGCTGTCGTGGGCATGTTGATGTTGCTGATCTCGCTCACGCTGCTGTTGCTGGTGAACGCCTTGCAGGCGTGGAGCCGCAGAAGGCTTGGTTATGTCTGAAGCGCCTTTGCAGGCTCAACCCGCCGCCCACAAAAGCGAGAGCCGCCTCGTGCGTTTTGCGCTGATCGGGCTGGCGTTCAGCTTTCTGGCTCTGTTTCTGTTCCTACCTTTGGCTGCGGTTTTCCATGAGGCGTTCCGCCGTGGTCTCGACGTCTATCTGGCGGGCCTGACCGAGCCCGACGCTCTATCGGCGATTCGCCTCACATTGCTGGTCGCCGCCATCGCCGTACCGGTGAACGTCGTGGTTGGAATTGCGGCGGCATGGGCCATCGCGCGCTACCAGTTTTTCGGCAGGAACGTGCTGGTCAGCCTGGTCGATTTACCTTTCTCGGTGTCGCCGGTGATTGCAGGCCTTGTCTATGTTTTGATGTTTGGCGCGCAGGGCTATTTTGGCCCATGGCTGCGCGCAAACGACATCGAGATCATGTTCGCTTTGCCGGGCATTGTGCTCGCCACATTGTTCGTCACTTTCCCCTTCGTTGCGCGCGAACTCATTCCGCACATGGAGGCGATTGGCTCAATGGACGAGGAAGCGGCGCTGACGCTGGGCGCCTCGCCATGGCGCATGTTCTGGACGATCTCGTTGCCCAATGTGAAGTGGAGCCTGCTTTATGGCGTGCTGCTGTGCAATGCGCGCGCGATGGGTGAATTTGGCGCCGTCGCCGTCGTGTCAGGCCGCATCCGGGGCCTCACCGCCACCATGCCGCTGCACATCGAGATTCTCTACAACGAGTATAATGGCGCCGCCGCCTTTGCGGTCGCGTCCCTGCTGGCGGGACTGGCGCTTGTGACGTTGGCCGCCAAAACATTTCTCGAATGGCGTTACGCCGATTCCATCGCCGCTTCGCGTCATTCTTGAGGACATGACATGTCGATATCGCTCGCAATCGAAAACCTTGAGAAAAACTTCGGCGCGTATCCTGCGTTGCGCGACGTGTCGCTTGAGGTCGCCCCCGGAGAACTCGTGGCGTTGCTTGGCCCATCGGGCTCGGGCAAAACCACGCTCTTGCGCGCCATCGCCGGACTGGAGCAAACCGACGCCGGCCGCGTGTTGTTTGATGGACACGACATGCGGGCCATGAGCCTGCGCGAGCGGCGCATCGGCTTCGTGTTTCAAAGCTATGCGCTCTTCCGACATCTCAACGTGTTCGAGAACATCGCCTTTGGCCTGCGCTCGCGCCCGCGCCGCGAGCGTCCCAACGAGTCCGCAATACGATCCAGCGTGCTGGCGCTGCTGGACCTCGTGCAGCTTGACGGGCTCGACACCCGCTTTCCCGGCCAGCTCTCGGGCGGCCAGCGGCAACGCGTTGCCCTGGCGCGCGCGCTCGCCATTGAGCCGCAGGTGCTGCTGCTGGACGAGCCCTTCGGCGCGCTCGACGCCAAGGTGCGCAAGGATTTGCGACGCTGGCTGCGCGAACTCCACGCGCGCACCGGCCACACCACTTTGTTTGTGACGCACGATCAGGAGGAAGCGCTGGAATTGTCCGACCGCGTCGCCATCCTCAATCAGGGCCGCATAGAACAGGTAGGCACGCCGGACGAGGTCTACGATCAGCCCGCCTCAGGCTTTGTTTGCGGTTTTCTGGGCGAAGCCAACAAGCTGCCGGTGCAGATCGTGGACGGGACGGCGATCTATGACGGCAAGCTATTGCTGGGAGGGTTCGCGCATCATTCGGGAGCCGCCTCCCTGTATGTGCGCCCGCAGCGCATTGCGCTGTCGCACGACGGCCATGCGGCCCTGCCCGGCCGGGTGGCGGCAATTCGGCGCCATGGCCCCTTCAAACGCCTTGAGATTGCCGTGGCGGGGCTTGAGAAGCCCATTGAGTTCGACCTGCTGTCAAACACGCCACCAAACTGCGGCGAGGAGGTTTACTTGCGCTTTCTTGAAGGCCACGCATTCCCCGCCTGAAAGGGCCACTGACGGGCGAAAAAACGCGGGGGAGAAGGAAGTTTGGTGCCCCTAGCCGGAATCGAACCAGCACTCCTTGCGGAATCCGATTTTGAGTCGGACGCGTCTACCAGTTCCGCCATAGGGGCTCCGCCTGCGCGGAAGTGGCTGAATATAGACGAGGCCGCTGACGGGTCAACATGCCGTTTG
>CANJPM010000290.1 GCA_947476075.1 Beijerinckiaceae bacterium | reverse complement strand
TCGTCGCCGTCGGCCATCACATAGATGTCGGCGTCCACGTCGGCGAACATGCGGCGCACCACATTTCCCTTGCCGCGACGCGGCTCACGCGTGACATGGGCGCCCGCGCGCTCGGCCGCCTCATATGTGTCGTCGGTCGACGCATTGTCGAACACCAGAATACGCGCCTCCGGCAGCGCCTGCTGGAAGGCGCGCACCACGTCGGCCACGCTGTCGGCCTCATTGTAGCAGGGGATGAGCACGGCGATGCGCGGCACCGCCGCTGTGGTCGCCGGCAAACGCGGCGGGGCGGTCGGCAGGGCCTCGCCGATCGTCTGCGCGCTGAAAGCCGCATGTTGCCGGGACAAAGCGCGCTCTGGAGCCATTGTGAATCACGTCATGGTTAACTTCAGCGCAAGTATTGCAGCCTAAAGCTTGAAAGATGATGAACGGGCTCCTTGCGCAGACAGATTCGCCCCGGCGGGCTCCGTTTCCGTTCGCCTCGATCTGGTTCTGGATCGCGTTCGGCGTGCTGGCGCTGACGCTCCTGCGCTTTGAGCTGCTGGCGACCACGCTGGCGGGGGGATTTCCTGAATCCGACGACATTATGCGCCTGTTGCAGGTGCGCGACTGGCTCGCCGGGCAGGGCTGGGGCGATTTGCGCCAGACCCGGCTGGGGCCAGATCCGTCTTTTGTCATGCATTGGAGCCGTGTGATCGACGTCCCGATCGCCGGGCTTCTGCTGCTTCTCTCAACCTTGCTTGCGCCCGAGAGCGCGGAGAACTGGACCCGTGTGCTGTTTCCCGCCGCCTGCCTTGCGCTGGCGCTGGTCGGGGGCTTGCGCCTTGGCGCGACGCTCGGGCTCGCGGCACCCCTGCCGTTGCTGTTCGCGCTGCTTTTGCTCGCCTCCTACAGCCAGTTTCAGTCGGGGCGCATCGATCATCACGGACCGCAGATCGCGCTGCTGATGTTCGTCTATGATTCGGCGCTGCGCGCCCTCAATCCTGAAACGGCAGGGAGCGCTTTGCTGACTGGGGCGCTGGCGGCGCTCTCGATTGCCGTCAGCGTCGAGACGGCGCCGCTTCTGGTCGTCGCCTGTCTGGTTTTGGCCGTGCGATGGGTTGTGGTCGGCGCGCCCGCATGGCCCGCCTTGCGTTTGCTGGCGCTTGGCCTTGCTGGCGGGTTCGCCGCCTTTTACTTCGCCTTTGCAGCTGAGGGCTCCAAAGCAGCCGGTGCGTGCGATTCCCTGTCCTCGGCCTGGTTGACTGCAGGGCTGGCGAGCGGGGCTGCTCTGCTTGCCCTTGAGCGTGCTGTGCGCGGGCAAACGCATCCAGCCATTAGGCGCGCTTGTTTTGGCGGGCTTGCTGGTGGGCGTCGCCGTCGGCCTGCTGCATCCGTCCTGCTTGCGCCATCCCTATTCGGCCATTGATCCGCTGGTGGTTGAGGCGTGGCTTTCCAAAGTAAGCGAAGCCCAGAATCTGCGCTCCAGCGCGGCCAATGAAGCCGGCGTGCGCGCCCTGCTGGCGCCTGCGGTTCTCGGCAGCCTTGGTCTGCTCTGGGCGCTCTGGTTAACAAAGGGCCTCTCCCGCATCCGTTGGCTGGCCATGGGTGCGATTGTGCTTGGCGCCTGGGCGCTGACGAGCTTTGAGGTTCGCGCTTTGTCGCAACTCACCGCTATATCCGCCTTTGGCGCTGTGTTTGCGGCGCAGGATCTTGTCGCGCGCATGCAGGCGCGATGGGGTCTGTCGCGCGCCTGGGTTTTTGTGGCGCTGCTGCCGCTGTTTCCCTTGTTCTGGTTTGCCGCGTTTGATTCGGTCGCTTCCGCAAAGTCGCCAGAGCTTGTAAGCCCCGCGCCCGCCTGCTTTACGCGCGCAGCGCTCGACCCATTGAGCCAGCAAGCCCAATCGCTCACGCTGGCGCCCATTGATGCTGGCGCTTCAATTTTGCTGCACACGGCCCAGCGTGTGCTGGCTGCGCCCTATCATCGCAATGTCGAGGGCAACAAAGAGGCCATCGAGGTTCTTTTGGCCGAACCCGCGCTGGCGCAAACGCGCGTAAAGCGCGCGGGCGTGCGCTTTGTCGCGATATGCCCGCTCGCCGCTGACGCCAAAGTGCTGGCGGCCATGGCGCCGACGGGGCTGGCCGCGCGCTTGATGGGTGACGAGCCGTTCGACTGGCTCGCGCCGCTGCATGAGCAGGGCGCCTCTTTGAAAATTTTCGAGGTCCGCTGATGAGGGCCGGTCCTTCGAATGCGTCTCCCCTCAAATCGTCGCTCATAGCCGCCATGCTGGCCATGGTTGTGATCCTCCTGTTGTCCTGGCCGCAGATCGCCGCAGTCTGGGCTGACGGGCGCTTGGGCGACACCGACGACGCGATGCGCATGGCCCAAATTCGCGACTGGATGGCGGGTCAGAACTGGTATGACTTGCGCCAATATCGGCTTGCTCCTCCCGAAGGCGCCCCGATGCACTGGACGCGCGTTGTGGACGTGCAGGTTACGCTCCTCATCCATGCGTCTGGTTTACTGTTCGAGCCTGCGCGCGCGGAAATTGCTGCGCGGCTGACCTATATGTTCATCCTCTTTGGTTTCATGCTGTGGGGCGCGGCGCGCCTTGGCCGCATGCTCGCCGGGCCTGCTGGCGTCGCGCCTGCGATGGCGTTGATCGCTGCGTCGGGCCTGATGTTTGGCTACATGCAATTTGGCCGCGTCGACCATCACGCGCTGCAAATGGTTTTGCTGCTGTTTGTCTGGGAGGCGGCCGTGCGCGCGCTCGACGAGCGGCATGCGCATGTCGCAGCAATC
Organism: Beijerinckiaceae bacterium; assembly: GCA_947476075.1. Lineage (GTDB taxonomy): Bacteria > Pseudomonadota > Alphaproteobacteria > Rhizobiales > Beijerinckiaceae > Terripilifer. Next base: position 1,692 of record CANJPM010000290.1, on the reverse strand, counting down.
GCTGGCGCGCTTGTGGCTTTGTCGATTTCGGTCAGCGTTGAAACTGCAATGATGCTGGCCGGCGCCGGCGCGCTTGCGCCGCTCAACTGGGTGGCGCGCGGCGAGCCCGCGCGCAAAGCGCTTTTGTGGCTTTCAATCAGTCTTTGCATTGCGCTTTTAATCTGTGGCGCATTGTTCATTGCAACAAATACGAGCGGCCCGGCGGCTTGCGATGCGCTGTCGTCCGCCTTCGTTTTCGCCGGACTTTCGGGCGCTGGCGCGATGGCCCTTCTTTACATTGCGTCGCCCCGCCTCGTGAATTGGCAGGCGCGTCTTGGTGCGCTTGTCTTTGCGGGCGCCGGTGCGCTTGGCGTCGTTCTGTTCACCTATCCCGCATGCGCAATCCATCCCTATGCGGCGATGGACCCGCTCGTGCGTGCGATCTGGTTTGACAATGTGCCTGAAGCGCTTTCGTTCACAAGCATGCTTGCCCAAGACGGGACAGCTGCAATCGCCTTCGTTCCTCCAATTATGCTGGGGGCCTTCTCGCTTGCCTTTGCGATCTAGAAGACGCAAGGGCTGGCGCGGCGCAGATGGCTTGCGATGGCTGCGGCTTTTGCGATTGCCTGCGCCACGCTCGCCATTGAAGTGCGCGCGCTGACGCAAGTGGCCACGATAGCCTGTTGGGGCGCAGTGTTTGTTGGAATTTCGCTCGCCCGTCGCATGCGGGCGCCTTTACTGTCCATTGCGCCTGTCGTTTTCATGTCGCCTCTATTCTGGGCGATCATGAAAGCGGCGACGATCGAGGAGCCTGTCGGAGCGCCGTCGTCGCGAGCTTGCTATCTGCCAGATTCCTATCAAAAGCTCGCCGCGCTGCCCAAAGGCCTTGTGCTCGCGCCGATTAATCTTGGTGGACATATCATCGCGCATACGCCCCATTCCGTGCTCGGCGGCGCCTATCATCGCATCTCGAAGGAAAACCGCGCTGTGCTGGAGATGCTGCTTGCGCCGCCAGATGAGGCCCGGGCGCTGCTGCGCAATGCGGGCGTGTTTTATGTGGCGTTGTGCTTTGACGCCGACACGCTGGCGACGATAAGTCAGCGTGCGCCAGCGGGTTTGGCGGCGACGTTGATGCGCGATCAGGCGGCGATTGACTGGCTCGCCCCTGCGGATCAAAAATCTGGCCCCGTACCGGAACCTTTACGCATTTACAAAGTGCGGTAGCAGGGCGCGCGCTGCACGAGTCTGCATGGACAAAGCTTAATTTGCGTCGCACGGGCGCTCGTCCTAGCCTTCCTTTCGAGCATCTTCTCAGGAGGACTTTTCATGAGCCGCAAGTTCGTTCTCGCCCTTACGACCACTCTGTGCGCCGCCGCGCTGGTTGGCGTCGCCTCCGCGCAGGCGCCTGCTACGGCGCCGCAATCAGCGCCTCTCGCCGCGCCCGGGCCGCAGAGCGAAGGCGGGCAAGGCATGGGGCAAGGCATGGGGCGAGGCATGGGGCGAGGCATGGGGCGAGGCATGTCTCACGGCATGTCTCACGGCGGCATGCATATGCAGATGCGTCGTGAAGGCCGGGGCTATGGGCGCAACATGTCCGAACAGGACCGGGCCGCTTTCTTCGCCGCCCGTCTTGCAGCTGTGCGCGCGGGGCTGCTCCTTGGACCCGATCAGGACAAGCTGTGGCCGCCGCTCGAAACAGCGGTTCGAGACGCC
>CANJPM010000289.1 GCA_947476075.1 Beijerinckiaceae bacterium | reverse complement strand
GATGTTCCTCGGAACGTCATCGTCGACGCTGCTGGCGCTGCCACGGCTGTGTTGACCGTCACGGGTACTGACACCTACGGCATCCCAATGTCTGAGGCGATCACCCTGAACGGCACCACTGCCGTTTCTGGCAAGAAGGCGTTCAAGACGATCACCAGCATCGCGGCTTCCATCGCGGCCACCGATTTCTTCGTTGGCACTGGCGATGTGTTCGGGCTGCCTTTGGCCGCAAACACACGCAACTACGTCCTGACCGCTTGGAATGGCGCATTTGTCACCACCGGCACGTTTGTAGGGGCTGTCGCAACCAGCCCGGCAACGACCACGACCGGCGACGTTCGCGGCACCTATGCGGTTCCCGACGCTGCTGACGCCACCAAACGCCTAACCCTTTGGGTCAACGTCCTTGATGACGACACTCAGGTCGGCCTTTACGGCGTTGCTCAAGCCTAATGATTGGGGCGACCTTAGGGTCGCCCCAGTTGTATGGAGACAGAGATGCGCGCGAAAAAAGATTTCCAGTTCAAGGCTGAACATAAGAACCCCAAGGGTGGCCTCAGTGAGGCTGGCCGGAAGGCTTACAACTCAGCCACTGGCAGCAATCTAAAGCGCCCTCAGCCCGAAGGCGGCGCCCGCCGCGATAGCTTTTGCGCCCGATCCGCTGGCCAAATGAAGATGTTCCCTAAAGCGGCGAAGGACCCGGAATCCCGGTTGCGCCTCGCCCGCAAAAAATGGAATTGCTGATATGCGCGGTAAAAAGAATTTTATAGCCGAGGCTATCAAAAAGCCCGGCGCCCTCCGCAAGCAACTCGGGGCAAAGGCTGGAGAGCCCATACCCGCCGGGAAGCTCGAAGCCGCTGCGAAAGCGCCCGGTAAGCTGGGCCAGCGCGCTCGCTTCGCCATGACTCTCAAAGGAATGAAATAATGGCCGATGCAGTTACCTCTCAGACGATGGTCGACAACAACACGACAGCCATCATCTTGCTGACGAACGTTTCGGACGGCGTTGGTGAATCGCTCGTGACCAAGGTCAACGTCGCCAATCTCGCGGCCAACGCCCAAGGTCAGGCTTGCACTGGCGTTAGCGTTCAGAAGATCCACACGGCGTGTCACGGCATGGAATTCCGCCTGTTCTGGGATGCAACCACTGACGTAATCTTCTTTGGCAGCGCGCAGAACAGTCAGTTCACGTTTGATTTTTCAAACTTTGGCGGTCTGCGAAACACCTCTGGCACGGGAAAGACTGGTAACATCCTGCTCAGCACCGCCGATCAGACTGCTGGCGACACGTACACGATCATCCTTGAGATGACGAAATACTACAACTAAGGGGATTTATCATGATCACTCGCGCATACCAGAACGCCAATGGTGAACGTCAGGAAGTCGCCATGAGCGCTGTTGAGTGGGAGGTTCTTACTGAGGGCCAGTTGCAAGACATGCTGGGCTTCAATGCTGAGCCGTCTCCTGCGCCCATCCTGATTCCTTCCCACGCCCCCGCCCCCTTTGTTAGGCGAAAAGGCAAAGGCAAGTAATGCGTGGCCGCAAACAATCGCGCGTGAACGAGGCTGGGAACTACACAAAGCCCGGCCTCCGCGAGCGCTTGTTTGAGGGCATTAAGGGCCGAGAGACTCACGGCACGAAAGCGGGACAGTGGTCCGCGCGCAAGGCGCAGCTTTTGGCCAAGGAGTATAAAGCCAAAGGCGGTGGATATGCCGATTAGGAAGCCTCAGCAGTCCCTCAAGGACTGGGGCAATCAGAAGTGGACAACGAAGTCCGGCAAGCCGTCGAGCAAGACCGGCGAGCGCTACCTGCCGCAGGCCGCGATTAAATCGCTGACGCCAGCCGAATATGCTGCTACGACGAAAGCTAAGCGCGAAGGCCAAAAGGCAGGAAAGCAGTTTGTCGCCCAGCCTAAGGCCATCGCTAAGAAGGCGGCGAGATTCAGATGACCACTTCTGGAACATATAATTTCGGCACGACCGAACAGATCGACATTATCACGGAAGCCTACGAGCGCGTAGGTCGGGACCCATCGTCGCTGTCTTCCAACGACATCGACAGCGCCCGCCGCTCAATCAACTACATGTTCTCCGACTGGTCGAACAACGGTCCGAACCTGTGGGCTGTGGATCTTATGTCCATCACTCTGACCCCGGGCACGCTGTATTACGATCTGGAACCCCGCACGGTCTCCCTCCTTCAGGTTTACACGCGCACCACGTCTGGCGGCATCAACACCGACCTGATGATGTCTCCAATCAGCCGGGCCGAATACGACGCTATTCCGAACAAGGACCAGCTTGGCCAGCGCCCGTTCCAGTATTATTTTCAGCGCACGATCACGCCTCGGATCTACATCTGGCAGGCTCCGGAATCTGCCGGCGTCACACTCTTCTATCACCGCATGAAGATCCAAGAAGACGCTGGCGCCTTCACGGACAGCATGGATGCCCCTAACCGCTGGATGGAGGCAATCGCCTCCGGTCTGGCTGCTAAGCTCTCAGTCAAGTTTGCACCTGATCGCCTTGAGTTCCTGCAGACCCTTGCCGATGGCGCTTATGATAGGGCTGCCGCTGAGGACCGCGAAAAAGTGCCGCTTCGCATCACCATTGATACGTGGGGTTACTGATGCAGTACGCTTATGGACGGGGCAAAAAGCACAGAACCAAACCCGAGTTCGACGCGCAGAGTCCGAAGGCCATTGCAATCTGCGATGGTTGCGGATTCCTCGTGCAACACGATCACCTCCGGGAAAAGAAGGATTACCGCGGCGGCTCAACGCCTGTCGGAATAAAGATCTACGTCTGCGCCTCCTGCGATGACGTTCCTCAGCCCTACTTCAGCCGGCTCCTCCTGCGCCCAGATCCTGTCCCGGTGAGAAACCCACGCCCTGATTCGCAGGACGCTCAGACGGACGCTCAGGAAGTCACAGCTAACGCTTTCTCGCTCTATCTGAATCAGCTATACGGATTGGCATAATGGCAAACGTAAAGATCCCCGACCTTACAGCAGCCTCTACTCCGCTTGCCGGAACGGAACTGCTGGAGATCGTTCAGGCCAGCTTTAGCCGCAAGGTGGCAGCGTCTGACATCGCGGCTGCAGCGACGAATGTGCGCACAGTTGCTACCGGCGGCACGGGGGCCGCAACACTCACTGGCGTCGTCAAGGGTAACGGCACAGCCGCCTTTACCGCTGGCACCGTCTCGCTGACGACTGAGATTTCCGGAACGCTGCCAGTCGCAAACGGCGGCACGGGGGCTGTAACGCTCACAGGCTACGTAAAGGGTAGCGGCACGTCGGCCATGACGGCGGCTGCCACGGTTCCATTCTTGGATCTGGCAGGACGCGCCTATGCCCAGCCGTCGAGCTTGGTGGACCAGACTGGCAACGTTTCTGCGGCGACCGCCGTGACGTTTAACACCGACCTCACCGGCACAGGCATCAGCGTCGTGGCCAGCACGCAGATAACGTTTACGGCTGCCGGGACATACATGCTTGCGCCGTCAATTCAGCTTGCCAATTCAGCCGCGGTTGATCACGATGTTACCTTGTGGTTCCGTAAGAATGGAACAAACATTGCAAACTCCGCCACAGTTATTACCGTGCCAAAAATTGGCGATGGCGGAACCGCTGTTTTCAGCTTGAGCTTTTTTGATACCGTGACGGCGGGGCAATACATTGAAATAATGTGGCTGCCTGAAAACGTTGGCGTCACGATTGATTTTCTTGCAGCCGGGGCAATTGCCCCCGCAATTCCGTCAGTCCTTCTGCCTGTGATGCGGATCGCCTGATGATTGAAGAGCTCGTCTCTCGCGTCTTTTACGCACGCAACCTGACTCATTTCGAGCATTGGCGCGCTAAGGGCGAAGGCAGCTTTGCCAAGCATATGGCGCTGGGCGAGTTCTATGACGGCGTCATTGATGCAGTCGATCCGCTCGTCGAGGCGTATCAGGGGGCATTCGCGTTGATCGGAGCAATCCCGGCGCCGAAGCAGATTCTCAGTGACAGCCTGAAGTGTCTTGAGGCTGACGCCAATTGGATCGAAGAGAACCACGAAAAGATCTGCAAGGGCAACCGTGCCGTTGCCAATCTTATCGACACGCTCACAGCGGTGTACCTCTCGGCGATCTACAAGCTGCGAAACCTTAGGTAACGGAACCCGACATGGCTGAAATTGATGAGACAAAGGCACGCCTCCAGACGCACGAAGAAGTTTGTGCGTTGCGTTACGACGGCCTGTGCGCCCGGTTGAAACGCTTGGAAGGTGTAGGCATCGCCGTGGCCGGGTTCATCATCGCGATGCTGCTGACCATCATCTTGAAGATGGGGTGATGACAGCGCCGCTGCCTCGTTGGATGGAAACGGCGTTTCTGTTTGACGGCCTCAAGGAAATCCCGGGCCCGACACACACTCCGACAATCTTGGAATGGCTGGGATCACTGCGGGCGTGGTGGCGCGACGCTGAAACGCCGTG
>CANJPM010000288.1 GCA_947476075.1 Beijerinckiaceae bacterium | reverse complement strand
AGCCGTTTCAAAAAGACATTCTGAAAAATCACGATTTTGCATGTGAGTATTTAGCTAATGACCCCGCATTTTCAAATTATTCTCCTCGTGTCTCTGTCCCGCCCTTAGTATTTATTAGCGCGGATCCGCCTAATTCTATAAGGGTCCGCAACTGCAGACGCCACTAGGAGCAAAAACTTGCTCAGCGACCAAAACTAGGCAATCTTACCACCTACGATGGGCTTCCAGCCTTATAGCTTCGATACCGAGTGCCTTAGACGTTCTGCGGTGGGGCATCGTTTACGCTTTTAATCTTCCGCCGAACTCGAATTTAATAAAGAGGGTATCTACAATCCTAGTGGCTATTAACATTGCACAGCAGGGAGGCAGCATATGCTTGGTATCGTTTTTCTCGGTGACCGTAGGATTGAGCTGCGAGAGTTTCCTGACCCCACGCCAGAGGCGGGTGAGGCCGTACTCGAGATCAGGGCGTCGGGAATGTGTGGCACGGACCTGCGAGCCTACCGCAAGGGAAAACCAGGGGGAGTCTACTCAATCGCCGGCCACGAGCCTTGTGGCGTCGTGGTTGCATTAGGCCCGGGCGTTTCTGCTCGGCAGGCCAAAATCGGCTCTCGCGTTATGGTTCATCATTACGACGGCTGCGGAGTTTGCCAGCATTGCAGAACGGGCTGGACGCAAATTTGCGACGACGGCTCCGTCTCCTACGGATCAGGAAAGGCTGACGGCGGGCATGCACGCTACATGAAGGTTCCTGCCCATACCCTGCTTCCACTCCCCGATGATGTCACCTTCACGACGGGCGCAGCCATTTCTTGCGGCACCGGCACTGCCTACGCAGCGCTAAAACGGCTCGGGCTGCAAGGCGACGAGACAGTTACAATTTTTGGCCAGGGGCCCGTTGGGCTGTCAGCAACGCAGTTCGCCGTTGCAATGGGCGCGCGCGTGATTGCTGTCGAAACTTCGCCGGAGCGTCGGCAGCTCGCACTCGAACTGGGTGCGGACGTTGCGCTTGATCCGGGTGCGGTCGATACGGTTGCTGCAGTACTGGACCTTACCCGTGGCGAAGGAGCGCACAAAGCCGTTGAGACATCCGGCAACGAGGCGGCGCGCGCTGCCGCCGTCCGGGGAACGCGAACATGGGGGACTACGTGCCTGATTGCCGGAGGCGGTCAGATCACGCTCGATGCGAATCGCGATCTCACGCACCGTCAGAGGATGGTCTTCGGCCACTGGACATTCTCAAAGAATGGTCAGGTGGATTGCGCCCGTTTCGTTTCCGAGCGCAAAATCGACGTCGACAGGCTGTTCACGCATCGGTGGACATTGGAGCAGGCCGACGAGGCATACCGGCTCCTGGATCAGCAAAAAACCGGTAAGGGCGTTTTTCTACCGAGTTGAGTGGCACGACGGTGCCACGTCTCGGCGCGCAAGGCGATATCGCGATATCCAATGCACGTCTACATTCAGCTCTGTTAGACTCGTCAGCCGACGAGCGGCGGCCATTCTCTGTATTATAAGGAACCCCTTCTTGTGCGCGCGTGCGGCTTGGAAGCGGACGGAACTTCGCATTTTATCGACATGTCGATCCATCTGAGCAATCAAGCTTTCAACGGGAGCATGGCTGCGCGCTTCTTGCGTGTAGCCAGCTAATACATAACAGTGCGGGAGGTGCCATTGGTGTCGCCCGGTATATAAAGCGCCGACGAGATCCCCCGGGCATGGGGCGGTTCGACAATAAGCCATATGAGGGAGATAGTTCATGAAGGTTTCATTGGCGCTTCTGACGCGTGGCGCAGCTGTCGCAGCCGCCGTATCGGCAGTTTCGGTTCAAGCCTATGCGCAGGCTCCGGAGGAGTTTTATAGCGGCAAGACTGTGCAATTCATGGTCGGCTATCCGCCAAGCGGCGGATTTGACGCCTACACGCGCGTGGCCGCCCGGTTTATAGGCAAGCATATTCCCGGGAATCCGACGGTCATCGTCAACAACATGCCCGGCGCATCAAGCCTGCAATTCGTGCGTTATCTGCAAAGCGTCGCGCCCAAAGATGGTACGCAGTTCGGCATGTTCAATCGCGGTCTGATGCCAAAATCTGTACTTGAGCCCAAAGAAGTAGGCGCTGATTTTACGAAATTTACGTGGATCGGCAGCATGAATAGTGAGCACTCATTCTGCTTCACATGGGGTGCCAAAGGCATCAACATTATTAAAGATCTGGGTACGAAGCCGATCACGCTGGGTGAGACGTCAAAGAATAGCGGCGGCTACATTTAAACGTCCATCTTTCGTTCATTGAACCCGGAAAATATTAAGCCTGTGCTTGGCTATTCAACGACCGGCCATATCTGGCTGGCGATTGAGCGCGGCGAGCTCGATGGAAATTGCACGCTCTTGAGCAGCATCGAGAGCCAGAAGCCTGACTGGTTGCCACAGAACAAGATTGATGTGCTCGTGCAATTCAGCGAAACAAAGCATCCTTCACTGCCGAATGTTCCAACTATTTTTGAAATACTGACGTCGGAGAATGAGAAAAAGGCGATCAATTTCCTGATCGCATCTGAGCAAATTGGTCGCCCGATCATTGGACCGCCCAGCATGCAGGCGGACAGAACAGTCACGCTGCGCAAGGCCTTTCTTGATATGATGAAGGATCCTGAATTCGACGAGTTCGCCAAGAAGTTGAAGATGGATATGGACCCGTTGTCAGGCGAGAAGGCGGCCGAAATTGCTTCTTCGATCCAGAGTACACCGCCGGAGGCTGTCGAACTCGCGCGCAAGTTTATGGAATAGAGTTTATCTAAGTCTCGATGTTCGTTGAGCATGAAGGTATAGAAATTAGTTTTCTGGGTCTTTCTTGCTTTATGTTCAGTTGCAACGTTCGCCTGTAAAATATTTTTGCGCGCAGCGGATTTCCTACAGGCTCTGCGGCGAAGACGATTTCGATCTCGGTTCCGATTGGAGTTCAGATTTTTTCCTTGGTGTGGAGGTTAAGTCGAGCACTCGCTGGTTTTTTGAATTTTCATTTCGTTTCTGCATTTTTCTGGCGCTTGCGGGCGTCGTCCATTTCGTCTGGGGCCGTTATTATACATATCGCTCGGTGAAAGCCATTAGGTCCAACCTTGCTGGGCCGTTCCAGAAATCTCGCGTCTTGATTGCATTGGCACTAGCCGTTGTCGGGCTTGGCTAAGGGATCACGCCGCTGAGAGCCACCGTTATTTTTGGCGCTGAATGGTATGACGCTATAAAGCTTTATGACACTTTTTTTTATAAAACGCTACTTTTCCAGCGGTGTTGTATCCGCAGGCATAAATAAGTGCATGTATGAAATACCTGCTCAAACCAACGAGCCCAAGTTAATTCGACCAACCATTGCTGATCTGACAGAAACGGATCTTGACGCCATCAGCCAATTGCAGCTGATGCGTCTGATTGCCAAAGCCATCCCCTGCGATAATATCAATTCTCAAGCGCAGGATCAGCTGGTCTGCCATTTCATGAAATATGGCGACGCTCTGCAATATGTGATCACGCTGCAAACTCGCATCGTATCAAGTCCTGATCCCATCAAACGCGAACTGCAGATGGCTGATGCCACAGAGGACGCAAGGCATTTCTGGAAGCGGGTGAACTATAAGCTGTGGGGCGTTGCTGCCAAACGCTTTCCTACAAAATGTAGCTTGCTCACGCTCAGCTTCCTGGAAGGTGGCGTGTTTGCGCCCAATGGTTTTCGAACGCTGCATTTTCATGTGGGTGTGGGCAATGTGTCCAACAAGATGGACCTGCTGGAGTTCAGCAAGTTGATCCGCAACGAATGGGCCAAGACGCGATATGGTGCCAATGATATAGACATCAAGCCCCCGAGCAGGGGTGTTCTGGAATACGTCACGAAGGAAATGAAGAAAGGGAACTGGGACTGCGTTGATCCCGTCAACACATTCATTCCCCAGCTTGCTCCACCAGCCTGAACACAGTGTCGGTTGGCGTTCGTGAAGAAAGACGCAGGGGCATATTCCGGCGTAGTTTTATCTATTGACTGAATTCAAAAACATTAAAAATCAAAAGCATCAAAGAACATCAAAAGAAGATCAAACGATCAAATAGAACATCAGCACCGAGAACGAAAATCGTAATCCAGAACAGACAAAAAATCACTTCTCATTCAATCATTGAAAAAAATCTTATTGATCATGTGCAATCAAAGAGAATTTAGAATTACCCATAGCCTGTATATGCATTAATAAACGATCTATTAAACGGCGAGTGATGCTTTCTTGAGGCGATGAGCCGATAAGAAACATCATAAGCAGTTCATTGCGTCAGCGATGAACTTAGTTAACTATCCTGGAACGATATCATTTTATGTGTTCTCGAAGCAGCAATCTTAAGTGTTTTGTTTGAAAAATTTATTGTTTAAAATTCATCATCTACTTTGGAATTGTTGGGCTCTTAAAGCCTGTTCTCCCAAATTTCACCGGGCATTATATTGTTTTT
>CANJPM010000287.1 GCA_947476075.1 Beijerinckiaceae bacterium | reverse complement strand
GGACAGCAAAGCGAAGATTGTCCACTCGGTGGCGGCGACCGCGGCCAATGTGCATGATAGCCGTGTGATCGACGATATTCTTCGCGGCAACGAGACCCGCGTATGGGGCGATAGCGCTTACCTGGGGCAACGCGAGGCCGTTCTCAAAGCGGCTCCACATGCGCAGGACTTCACCCATCATCGTGGTAACCGCGCATCAGCGCTCGGCGATTTCGAGGTTTCGAAGAATCACACCAAGTAGCGCATTCGCGCTTATGTGGAGCATCCGTTTCGCATTCTCAAATGCGTCTTCGGCTTTCGCAAAGTCTGCTAACCGGGCCTTTTCAAGAACCTCAATCGGTTGCAAATCAGCTATGCGCTCGTCAACCTGTATATGAAACGGCGTACATTGATGCATTGTGTCAGGGCCTGACACCCGAACTGTGCCCGAAGCCCGCCGAAATGCACGAGGACCAGATGTAAACAACACTGTGGGGACAAATCACACGACGATAACCGAGCCAAATTCAGCTTACATATAGACAATGATCACAAAATAACGCTACGAAACTCAAACTGTATTTTATTCAGAGCTACCTCAGCCCAATCTAAGCTTCCACAAACCAATTTTGTCAAGATCGGCGCAATATGTTGACTGGCGCAAGCCCGGCGTTATGGTTCTTATAAAATCCATGAAGGGTGCGCACATGTCGAAGCCGGAAAAGCCTACCGCCAAATTTCGCGCCTTGTTGGCAAAGCCAAACGTCACGATGATGCCGTCGGTGGGCGACGCCTTCTCGGCGCGGCTTGTCGCTAATGAGGGTTTTGACGCCATCATGAGTTCGGGCAATGCAACATCGGCTACGCGCCTCGGCCTGCCTGACATTGGCTTGATGACCATGTCGGAAAACGCTGAAAACGCGGGCCGCATCGCCGCCGCCAGCGGCTTGCCGACATTTGCCGACGCCGACACAGGCTACGGCAATGCGCTCAGCGTGCGCCGCACGATCATGGAATTTGAGCGCGCCGGCGTGGCCGCGATCATGATCGAGGATCAGGTCACGCCCAAACGCTGCGGCATGCTGGCTGGCAAGCAAGTTGTGCCTGCGGCCGAAATGGAAATGAAAATCAAAGCGGCGCTCGATGCACGCCGCGATGATGATCTTGTGCTTTGCGCCCGCACCGATGCGCGCGCGGTCGAGGGGCTTGAAGCGGCCATCGCGCGCGCACAAATCTATCAGCGCGCAGGCGCCGACGTTATTTTCGTCGAAGGGCCGCGCACCATCGAGGAAGTTCACGAAGTGGCACGCAATATCGATATTCCATTGCTGTACAACGTCACGCCCACAGGCAGCGTGCCGCCGCTCGACGTCGGGGCGCTGGAGAAAATGGAATACAAACTCCTGATCTGCTCGGTCTATGCGCTGCTGGCGGCGATACCGGGCATTCAAACTTTTCTTCGTACGCTCAAGAACACCGGAGATGTAGCGAAGGCTGGCGCACATGCCGCGACGATGGCCGAATATCTTGATATTCTCGGCTTTCAAGACTGGCAGAAATACGAGGGCGAATATGCAATCGCTCCAGCCAAAGACTAGATTTATAAAATCGAAAAAAGCCGGCGAGGGAGAGAACATGGACAAGACATTCAGCACGATCGCACCTGCAGCTGCAACGTTCCTGGCGCTTGGCGCGCAAGCCGCGCTCGCGCAGGCGCCTGCCGCGGACCTCTACGCCGGCAAGACTTTGACTGTCCTCGTCGGCCTTGCGCCCGGCGGCTCGGCCGACACGTTGGTGCGCGCATTCGTTCCCCATTTCCGCCGTCATATTCCGGGCCAACCCAATGTCGTGGTGCAGAACATGCCCGGCGCGGGCGGCGTGCTGGCGTTCAATTATGTTTATGAAAAAGCCGCGCCGGACGGCATGACGATGATCTACAGCCTGTGGGATCCGCTGGCGCAGGCGCTCGGCGGACAAGGCCTGCGCGCCCGCTACGATCAATACGAATATCTTGGCGGCATCAGCGACATTCGCGTGAATTACATGCGCGTCGACGCCGTGCCGGGCGGCATGAAGAAACCCGCCGACATCATGAAGGCCAAGGACATCGCCATCGGCGCCTACGCCACCACAGACGTCGCTGGCATTCTCGCGCATCTGTCGCTGAAAACCCTTGGTGTGCCGCATAAAGTCGTCACCGGTTATCGCGGCGGCGCGGACGTATTTCTGGCGCTCCAGCGCGGCGAGGTGCACGTGCACAACACGAGCCTTGCGACCTTCCGCACGCGCAGCAAGGCTTTCATCACGTCGGGCGAGGGCGTTGGTTTATCTTATCTGACTGCGTCCGATTCCAAAGGCGCGTTCACCAAGAGCAAGGACATCGACGATATGCCCTCGTTCCAGGATCTCTACAAAGAGGTCCATGGCAAGCTGCCCTCCGGTCCTGATTGGGATGCGCTGAACTGGACCGTGCAGCAATTTGGCGAACTGGCCTATGTCGGCCTCGCGCCGCCAAAAACGCCTGCGCCCGCTTTGGCTGTTCTGCGCAAGGCCTTCGCCGACACCATGGAAGACAAGGCCTATATTGAAGAATCCACCAAGCGTAATGGGCTGCCTTTCGAATATGTGGACGTGAAACAGGGACAGGGCGTATTCAAATCGCTGAGCGAAGTCTCACCGCAGGTGCTGACCACGCTGCGCGCAAGCATCGGCAATATGTCGGGCGCCAAATAGGCAATTATCTGAGGCTTTGCTGTTTTCAACATGTAGCGCATTCGTTCGCGGATGCGCGGAAAGATAGCCATGCAAGGGCCAAAGACCCTGTTCGACAAGATATGGGATCAGCACCTCGTCGGCCGCAGGGTCGACGGGCGGGAACTGATTTACATCGATCGACACGTCTTGCACGATCTGCATGCGCCGCACGCGTTTGAAAAGCTCGCAAACGCGGGGCGCGCTGTGCGGCGGGCCGATCTCACATTCTCGATGCAGGACCATTCCGTCTCCGTGAAGCCTGGCCGCACCGACGACACCTATCCGGAAGGCGCCGCATTCGTGCGCGCCATGCGCGAGGGCAGCAAGCGCAATAACGTGCGCGTGTTCGATCTGGGCGATCCTGAACAAGGCATCAGCCATGTCGTGGCGCCGGAGCTGGGCATGGTGCTGCCGGGCGCCACGCACGCCGTGCCCGATAGCCACGCCTGCACGGTCGGCGGACTTGGCGCGCTGGCCTTTGGCTGCGGCACCACTGAGCTGGAGCACATACTTGCAACGCAGGTGATCGCGCTCAGCCGCCCCAAACGTCTGCGCGTCAATCTGACGGGCAGACTGAAGCCTCACATAGCAGCCAAGGACGTGGCGCTGCACATCATCGCGCACCTCGGCGCCTCCGGCGGCGCAGGCTATGCGATCGAATATGCCGGGCCTGTCGTCCGCGCTATGGCGATCGAATCGCGCCTGACGCTGTGCAATCTCACGATTGAAATGGGCTCGCGCTCAGGCCTTGTGGCGCCGGACGATTCCACGTTCCAATGGCTTGCAGGCCGCCCATGGGCGCCAGACGGCGGGCAATGGGATTTGGCTTTGGCGCACTGGCGCACATTGCCAAGCGACGAAGGCGCTTTTTACGATCGCGACGTGACGATTGATTGCAGCGATCTTGATCCGCAGATCACATGGGGCACCGATCCCAGTCAGGTGGTGGGCGTTGGCGGCCGCGCGCCGGCGCTTGAAGACGTCGAGCCGGCAAGGCGCGCCGCAACGCAGAAAGCTCTGGCCTATATGGGTTTGGAGCCGGGCGCGCCGCTCGAAGGTTTGCGCGTTGATCGCGTCTTCATCGGCTCGTGCACCAACAGCCGCTTGCCTGATCTTGAGATCGCGGCTGCGATCGCCAAGGGGCGCAAGGTCGCGCCGGGCCTTGTCGCCATGGTGGTGCCGGGCTCGAGCACAGTGAAGCGCGAGGCCGAAGCCCGCGGGCTCGACAAGATCTTCACGGACGCAGGCTTCATGTGGGGCGAAGCGGGTTGCTCCATGTGCGCCAGCACCAACGGCGACACCGCCGCAGCGCAGGAGCGTGTGCTATCGACGACAAACCGCAATTTTGAAAACAGGCAAGGCCGCGGCGTACGCACCCATCTTGTGGGGCCTGCGCTGGCCGCCGCAGCGGCGATCGCGGGCACGATCACGGACGTGCGCAAGCTGATAGGAGAATCCTGATGCAAAGCCTCACGCAAGTTATCGGCGTCGCCGTTCCGATGATCGAGGACGATCTCAACACCGATCAGATGGCGCCGTTGCAATTGGCCAAGGGCCTGAAGCCTGATTACGCAGACCTGTTATTCAAACGCCGCAGGCAGAACCCGGACGGGTCGCCGATTGCAGATTACGTTCTGAATCAGCCGCAATTCAAGGCGCCGTCGATTCGTGTCGCGGGCCTGAATTTTGGTTGCGGCTCATCTCGCGAATCCGCAGTCTGGTGTCTGTATGCCATAGGCATACGCTGCGTGATCGTGCGCAGCATCGCCGATATTTTTC
>CANJPM010000286.1 GCA_947476075.1 Beijerinckiaceae bacterium | reverse complement strand
GCCCACAGGCCCGAGGCGATTGGGGGCCACATTCTTCGCCGAAGCGTCGCCGGACATGCCCGAGACCCTTGTGCACCAGTCGTGCTGGGCCTCCGCAAGTACGTAGAACCAGAGCGGCGCCTGATCACGGAAGCTGTCGCCATAATCGATGATGGAGCGATTTTCTGTAAGGCCCTCTACGTTAGCCTTACCAACGCGCAGATCTCTATCCGAAATCGGTTCAAGCCCCATTGCGCGCGCTACATCCTGCCCGCTGGGAAGCCCGCTGACCTGCCCGCGCATGAGATTGCGCATGGCCAGATTGGCCATCGCGCCTGGCTGCGGCCGTGCGAAGCCGTCCCTGTCCCGGGCGTTGCGACCACCAGCTTCGGAAAATTCCGGCAGATAGGCTAGCGGGTTTGTCAAGGCCGTATCGATTTTATATGAAGGTTGCACCTTCCTTACGCCATCCACTACCCGCGCGGGCCTCATGGGGTCGCGAGTCTCAAAATAGAGGCTCCAATCAATGCCCCATTCTTTAGGAAATTCCCGAAATCCATTCAGGCCGGACTGATCCACCGCCGCAAAAATGGCCTTGCGCCCGGCCATGGCGGGGTTCTGGCGGCGATCTTCCCGACTGCCCTGCATCACAGTATTCAAACGATAGACGGAGCGCACGGCCGAGTGGCCGTAGCGATAGGCGGCGTCTACGAACTCCAGCGGCATGAAACCGGCGGGAAGTCCGGCGGTCAGCTTACGCTGGAGCCGCAATTTGCCAAGAGCCGTCCCTTCGCCAAAGCCGGGCAGCAAAGCATCGACAGGCCCCTGGCCGCACAGGCGCGGCAGAAAATCGGTCAGCAGCATCCATTGATAATGCCAGGTCACCAGCTGTCGCAGCGCTTCGAAATCGAGGGCTTTGCGATCTTGTGCGACAGCATTGTGAAAATCGGCGAACACGCCATGCAATTGGCTGACGAGCACGTTCTCGTCATTGCGCTTGTCGCCGATGATGGCCACCCCTCCATTGCGCGGGTGGTCCCTGTTTGGGGAAGCCTTGCCGCCCTTGGTGAGCTTGCGCCCGCGCGCCAGCGAGCGACCGTTGGGGCTGTAAAGGAAGGGCTGGAGCCCGGGTCCAGCTCCATAGAGACAATCGAGATCAAACTTCGCCGAGCGATGGTTCTGCCCGCCGTCGCCAGTGATGGCGAAGGCGTCGTCGGCCTTGAAGGTCAGGTCGTGATCGACAAACTGGCCCAGATAAGTATAGCCGGCGGGAATTCCGTAATTGTCCTCATCGTCGATCTCGTTTTCGGGCGTGGCGGAGATGATCAGCTCGCCCTTGGCGTTGCGCAGGGGCTCTTTCCGGGCGTCGAGCAGCAATTCAGGCCTCGCGCTCATGCCAGACAGACCGGAGCCGCCTCCCGCAACTGGCCCATCCCCATTGGCGAGGCGGATGAGATCGCTCATCTTGAAATTTGCAGCCGGGAGCGTCGGAAACAGGCGATGGTAGCCCCCGCTCACCGGAAAGGATGCAGCTTGCGCGAAACCGGCGACGGGTCGGACCGAGGCGGCGCAGGCCAGAGCAAAACTGCCGGAGGATTTGAGAAAGTTGCGACGGTTCATTGTGGCACCCCATGTTTGATGCTCACAAGATCGCCTCCGCCTGTCGTAAGAAGATGCCGGCCAACCGCCTTTTTTGTCGCGCCGGGCGCCGTTATGTCGCGCTTTGTCGCAGGACTGATCGCTTCATGACGCGGCCTTCATTATGGTCAAGATCTAGATCGCATGCGGCGCGCGTTTCACTCCCCGCTTGCGCACCAGCCTTAAATGCAGATCATTGAGACATGGGGATTGGACCGCGAGGATCACGGGGAGGCAAACGCTTATGGCTCGGCATGCGATCTTCAACGTGTCGCTTGTTCTTTTGCTTTTATTGGTTTCAGGATTTCAGGCGCGCGCGCATCCGCATGTTTTCGTCGATGTTGATATCGAGGTTGGTTTCGATCCGGAGGGTTCGATCAAAAATCTCCGCTTCGACTGGATTTTCGACGATATGTATTCCGCCTTCATGATGCAGGGCGTTGAGCGTTCGAATGGAAAGCCAACCGCCGCAGCGCTCGAAAAGCTTGCGGATGTCTTTATGGAGAAAATCGACGAGGCCGATTATTTCACCAGTGCGATAGCAGCTGATGGTCACGAATTGCAGATCACCGGCGCTTTAGATGTGCAATTGACGCTTACTGACGCCAAAAGGCTGCGCCTCGCGTTTACAGCGCCGCTGCGCTCTGTGGTTGGACATGTTGAGAAGGTTTCAATTCAGGTCTTCGATCCGCAATATATACTTGCTTTCAAAGTGAGCAGCGACGCGCGTCTGGCGTCTGCGCCATTGCATTGCACGTCCCTCATGACGGAGCCCCCGCCGCTGACTGCAAGCGATGCGCTTTTGCTCAACGATTCGGTGCGCACAAACGTGCTCGATCCCAATTTTGGCTCCAGGCTCGCCAGCAAGATCATTGTTGATTGCCGCGCTTCTCCAAAGTGATCAGCGTTTCAGCGACAGCAATGCGTCAAGACGCACGCGACGGAAATCATCTATCAGAAGATCAACGTGTAACTTCCATATCCCCGGACTGGGGAGAATGACGCCGTTGGCTTCCCATACATAGGGGCTTGCCTGACGCAACTGGAAACGGACAGGTTGCACGCCCTCGCCCTCAGCGATCAATGCAAGGCTTACGTCTTTCACGTCCAGGGGCGACATGTCGGCGGTCTTTGGCTCAAGGCGCACATGCACAGGTCCGACGCGCGCTGGCGCGATGACGAGGCTGGCCATGGCGTCAATTCCGTGAACGTGAATCTGGAAACGCGGCTCTGCGACCAAAGCCAGCGACGCAGGCGGCGGCGTCACCCGCCAGACGCTTGCAACCGCTAAAATCAACACGGCAAGCACTATTTCAGCGCAAATCGTACGCTTGAGAACCCGGATTGCGAGCGGATCGCCAGTCAAAGCAGGTGACGTAAATCTGTACCGGCTAAATGCTGCCAGGCCCGTGACGGCTACGACAAGAGCAAGCTTTATTGCCAACGCCAGATCCCAGGCGGTCGCGCCTGCGGGCCTGCTGCCGAAGGCTTGCGTGGCTGCAAGCGCTGCGCCCGAACCGAGCAGGCATGCGTAAAGCATGGGCGCTATATTTGAGAAACGTTTGAGTGCCAGAAGAAATTTTATGTCTGCGCGAACCGCTCCAAGGGCGAGCGGCGCCAACGCTCCAGTCCAGACAATCATTGCGGCAACGTGCAAAGTTATCGCGGCCGCACTCAACCATTGCGGCGCCCATCCCCGCGCATGGCCCGCCAGCACAAGGAAGAAGATTGCACCCGACAGCGCAAACAACGAGAAAGCCCGGGCGATTGCGCCTTTTGTCCACAACGCGATCGCAGCCGCCGTCAACGCGCCCAACGCGACCAATGCGCCAATTCCAATGGGCTGGCGAAGGCCGGCGCGCCAAAAGGCCAGATCGCCGATTGCATTGAGCCCCTGTCCATGCAGCTCAAGGCCAGACAGGATGATTGAGGCGATCGTCGCCGCAGCGCCGAGCGCCAGTGCCCACGTTGCGAGCCAGGGGGCCATGCGATGGTTAGCGCCTTGCGTGAACCAGACGTGAAAAAAGGCGGCGCCAGTTCCAAAAGCGCAACCCAGCAGCAAGAGATAACGCGCGGCTACAACAAGAGCCGACAGTGCGCTCAAGTTAAGATCCAGATTATCGCCTGCGCCTGCGCCGCCGCTTGCCTTGCCGATGGAGAATACAATGCTGCCGCCAACCGCGTGCCCATCGCCAGAGATGACGCGCCAGCTTATCAGATGGCTGCCCTGCGCCAGCTCTGCTGGTAGTTGAATGGATAATTTGTCGCTATTCTTGTCCGCTGATGTGAGCGGCCTTGTCGCGCCCTTTGGGTCCACATGGGTCGCGCTTGCAAAGCGGACAGCTTCGTTGAACGCAAGCTCCAGAGCTTGAGGCGGTTGCCTGAGCAAATCGCCGTCGGCTGGCGCGCTTTGGACCAGATAGGCATGACCCAGAGCAGTCCCGTTCCAAAGGCTGGCAGATAGCAACAGCAGCGCGCAAAGCCAAAGACGCATCATCGCCTCAAGAGCAAACGCAGCGAGGGCGCAGGCGAGGTCGCATCGTCATGAAGCTCTGAATCCAAAGCGTCGGACGAGGGCTTGCCCTGTACGTCTATCCAGCGCTCCACCCCCGTTTCACATTCCTGCACCAATGGAAAATAGATCAGCGAATTTGGCTTAAGGCCGGGCGCCAGCTGTGCTGAAAACGTGAACCTGCCGATTTCCCTGTCAGGCAAAAGGCCAGACCAGACAAGCTCGCGTGCAGAGCCCGCGCCAACAACCTGCGCGCTCCAGCCATCTTTCGCATGGGCAGCAACCGAACTCACGGCTTGCGGTATACGCATCCGCAGGCGCAGCGTTGGCGAGCCCTTGCAGCCATGGGGAACAAGCAGCGTCAGGTCGACTGACGGGGCTATAATCACTTCGCGCATGGAAAAGCTC
>CANJPM010000285.1 GCA_947476075.1 Beijerinckiaceae bacterium | reverse complement strand
CAGCGAGCTGGATAACCGCGCCACCGGCGCTATCGCCGCGATACGTCTTCATATTCGCCATCACGGCGAACGCGCGCCGCAAACGCTGGCGGCGCTGTGCGCCAAATGCGGCCTCCAATTGCGCGATGTGCTCGACCGCGCCATCAGCATCGTCAACACGGGCGCTGCGGATTCGGTTGAAAACGCGCAAGCGCGCGCAGATCGCCTCATCGCCGTGCGGCTGACCGCCATTAAGCACGTCGAGGAATTCTACGAGACGCCGCGCTTCGACGCCGACGACGATTAAAGTTTAAGCGCCGATCCAGGCGACGATGTCGCATTGCACCAGCTTGCCATTGTCGAGCACGGCTTGCGTCGAATGGCGCGAGGGCCTGTTCTGCGGATCGGGAAACATCGCCACCCAGGCGGCGTTTGTTCTCGCACGCTGCGTGATGTCGGCGAACGTCACATTGACTTTGACGATGTCGTCGAGGCTCCCGCCCGCAGCAGCCATCACTTCGCCAATACGCTGAAACGACAATGCAGCCTGCTCTTCAAGAGAACCCGCAACAGCGCCCTTCACAATCCCGTTGATGATGCCGCTCATCAGCAGCGGCCCGATCCGGCATGCTGAGGGCGTCGGGTTGGAATGGCTGAAGCTCTCGGTGTAAATGCTCATACGGCGGCTCATGCCTCGTCTCCCCCTGCGCCTTCAATCTGGACGTAAGCGCTCCCTGTCTTTGAGATGTGAAACACGCTTGCATCGCAGCGGCAAGCTCGGCTGACAGCCGACTTTTAACGCGGAGCGGCGGCGCGATCGAGCCGGTCGTTCACAGCCTCGCCAAGGCCCGTCATAGGCACCGGGGCCACTGCGATGGACGACACGCCGGGGGCGTCGAGCCGGCGCAGATAAGCGAACAGATGCGCTGCCGCCTCGTGCATGTCTGCAGCAGGCGACAGATCGAGCCGAAGGCCGGGGTGATCGGGGAACCGCCCGCCAAAATCGAGCGCCGCCTCGCCCGGCTCAATATGGGTCGCGTTAAGCCGCACAAGTGCGCGCGGCGCATAATGGGAGGCGAGCATGCCAGGCGCTATCGGGGCGCTGGAGGCGTCCCCGACCGACAAGGGCCGCCCGAGAACACGCCCAAGAACGACCTCAATCGCCTCGCGCGAAACGCCGCCCGGGCGCAGCAGGCGCACCTGATCGTCAAGGCAGGCTACAATTGTGGATTCGACCCCGACCGCGCAGGCGCCGCCATCAACGATGATGTCGATGCGATCAGCCAGATCAATGGCCACATGCGCGGCCTGTGTCGGGCTCACGCGCCCCGAGCGATTGGCGGAAGGCGCCGCTACGGGCACGCCAGCGGCGCGCAAAAGCGCCTGCGCCACAGGATGATCGGGCGCACGCAAAGCGAGCGTGTCGAGACCGGCGCGCGCCAGCAGGCTGACCTTGCAATCGCGCTGCACCGGCACAACGAGCGTGAGTGGTCCGGGCCAGAACGCAAGCGCCAGCGCGCGCGCATCGGCGTTGAAGACGCCATGAGCCTGCGCGCTTTGCAGATCAGTCACATGGGCGATGAGCGGGTTGAAACTGGGACGGCCCTTGGCGGCGTAGATGCCGGCGACCGCTTCATCGGAGGTGGCGTCGGCGCCGAGCCCGTAAACGGTCTCGGTGGGAAACGCGACAAGACCTCCGGTTCGCAAAATATGCGCGGCCGAAGCAATCAGCTCCGGCCCTGCTTTGACGACCTGCGCCGCCTTGATGGGCGCGGGCCTGTCTGGTTCGCTCTTGCTCACGGCTTCAACGCTGACGTGCTCAATGCTGGCCTGCGCGCGCTCACTCGACCGGCAAGGCGACGAAGCGGGATTCGCCCGCCGCATTGGCGATCAGGAACAACGCAGATTTGCGGCCCTGATCCTTTGCCTGCTTCATCCGCGCGATGACGTCTCCGGGCTCGTTCACCGGCTGCTGGTTGATCTCCACGATCACGTCGCCGGCCTGCACGCGCTTTTCAGCTGCGGGCGAACTGGCCTCTATATTGGTGACGACCACGCCCTTGACGCCGTCTTTCAGATTGAATTGCTTTCGCGTCTCGGCGTTAAGCGAGGAGAATTCCATACCCAGCGCTTTCTGGAGCACGGAACGCGGCGGCTTGACGTCGCCGCCGCCCTGCGTAGCGGCCGCAGCGATACGCTCGCCATCCTCAAGGCGTCCGAGCGTCACCTTCAGGTTTCGCTCCTTGCCGCCGCGCACGACGCCAACGTCGACTTCCTTGCCGACGGGAGTGGCGGCAACGATGCGCGGCAGATCAGTGGAATTCTTCACATCCTGTCCGTCAAAGCGCACGATCACATCGCCCGATAGCAGGCCGGCGGGCTTGGCGGGGCCCTTGTCGTCGATGCCCGCCACAAGCGCGCCGCGGGCGCGGCCGAGTCCGAGGCTCTCAGCGATCTGGTCGTCGACCTGCTGAATGCGCACGCCAAGCCAGCCGCGACGGGTTTCGCCAAATTGCAGCAATTGATCGACGATGGGTTTCACGACAGAGGCGGGCGAGGCGAAGCCGATGCCCACCGAGCCGCCCGAGGGCGACAAGATGGCCGTGTTCACGCCCACCACTTCGCCGTTCATGGCGAATAGCGGGCCACCGGAATTGCCCTTGTTGATGGAGGCGTCAGTCTGCAAATAATCGTCGTAGGGGCCGCTGTTGATGTTGCGGTTGCGGGCAGAAAGAATACCCACCGTCACCGTGCCGCCAAGGCCAAAGGGATTGCCGACCGCCATCACCCAATCGCCGACGCGGATCTTGCCGCTGTCGCCAAACTTCACAGCCTTCAGCGGCTTCTCGGGCTTCACGCGCAGAACTGCAATGTCGACCTTAGCGTCGCGGCCGACCAGTTCGGCCTTGAGACGCTGGCCGTCGTTGAAGATCACCGTGATTTCGCTGGCGTCTGCAATGACGTGATTGTTGGTGATGACGATCCCGGCTGCATCGATCACAAAGCCGGAGCCCAGTGAATTGGAACGGCGCTGCGGCGGCTGCGATCCTTCAGAATCGGGGCCCTGCTGGCGGCGCTTGAAGAATTCCTCGAACAAGTCGTCAAACGGGGTGCCGCGCGGGATACCGGGCGGCACATTGGACCCTGAGCCAGGGCGCCGCTCAGGAGCCGCCTGGGAGGCGGATATATTGACCACGGCGTCACTGACATTGGCGGCCAGATCGGCGAAGGAATCAGGAGCGCCGCGACCTTGGGCGAACGCGGGAGCCACCAGCGGCGCAACCAGATTGGGAGCTGCGACGGCAATGGCGCCGACCATAACGAGAGCCTTGAATGCAATGCGCATATGTCCGCGTCTCCTGTGCGGGGCACCAGCCCTGCTTCGCGCTCAATCGAGAACAAATATAAGGCTTTTGTCTCACAAATGCTCTTTGGCCGCAAAGCCCGTCTTTATTGTGGCGAAATGCAAGCCTTCATACCGGGGCTTGATATTAGGTCTTGATAGCAGGTCTTGCGACTCCGCCTTTTTGCGTCGGAGCCCGGCCGCGCATTCGCGGCCGGGCTTGTTTCTCATACGAACGGATACGCGAACCGGACGCAGTTCAGTTTTGCGCGGGAGCAGGCGCGGCCTTGGCCGCAGCGCCAGAGCTTGGAACCGGCGCAGGCGCCGGTCCACCCTTGCGGGCCTCCGCTCCGGGGCGACCAAAGAAGCGGAAGAATTCCGCGCTCGGGCTCATCACGAAACGGGTGTCGCGCAATCCGGTCTCATAGGCCTGCATTGAGCGATAGAAGGCGAAGAAGTCTGGATCCTTGCCGAAAGATTCAGCGAAGATCTTGTTCCTCGTCGCATCGCCCTCGCCGCGCGTGGTGTCGGCCTGCCGCTGCGCTTCCGCCCGCAGAACCGTCACGTCACGGTCGGCGCGCGATTCAATGCGCTGCTTCTGCTCGGCGCCCTGTGCGCGAAACTCCGACGCTTCGCGTTGACGTTCGGTCTGCATGCGCAGGAACACCTGTTCCGAGATCTGCTTTGGCAGATCGGCGCGGCGGATACGAACGTCGATCACTTGTGCGCCCAGCTTCAAGGCCTCGCCGTTCACCTGATCGCGGATGCGATGCATCAGATTGGCGCGGTCCTCGCGCACAAGCTGCATCATCGTCGCCTCGCCCAGCACACGGCGAACAGCCGAGTTCAGCACGGAGCCAAGCTGGTTGTTGCCGCCCTGAATGGTGCGCACGGATTGGTAGAAGCGCAGCGAATCGACGATCTTGTAACGCAAGAATGCGTCTACCTCGATGCGGCTGTTGTCGGCGGCCAGAACTTCCTGCTTGGCCGTCTCAAGATCAAGAATGCGGTTATCGAAATAGACCACATTCTCAATGAAGGGCGCCTTCAAGTGCAGCCCAGGCTTGGTGACGAGCGCACGCTCGCCAACCGGCTGACCAAACCGCAGCACAAGCGCCTGCTCGGTCTGATGCACGGTGAACACAGACGCGCCGCCGACCACGACGATGGCGGCGAGCACAAGAAGGGCCGCAAAGCCCAGAACGGAGCTTTTCAT
>CANJPM010000284.1 GCA_947476075.1 Beijerinckiaceae bacterium | reverse complement strand
CTCAGCTTCATCATTTTGATGCAACTGATGAAAACGGCGACACTATAGTCGATTTCGTATTGATGGATGCGGGTGCTGGTCGCGTTATAATGTTTACTTTGTGGGGAAGCATGAGTGATTTGAAGAACAACGCCACTGATATTAACGCTATTAAAGCAAGCATTCAGCCTATAAATAAATAGGATGATAAGTGGAACGCTCGAATTAGAATTCTTGTGTAATCACTGAGAACCAGCTTCGTCGATCTGGAGCCTTTGAGATGTTTAGACACAGCAGTCTAGTGATAGCTTTTATTTTGATGTTATCTAATGTCGCAATAGCTCAAACTGGAGGATGGGGCACCCCAGTTAATCCAGCACCGAAACAAGCTGAACGCGCCCCAATCGTGAGCGAAAAAGACTCCAAGCCGATAGATTTAGCGCAGGCAGAAAAGGCGCTCGAACAAGCTTGGGATGCATCCCCCCTGTTCGCGCGGAACGCAATGTTTGTGCGCGAGCCAGCTCCAATGTTTGGAGCATTTTCTGCGCGCGCTTCAAACGTATTTCAAGCTGGCGAAGAAATGCTCACATATGCTGAGCCAATGGGATATTTGCACAGAATAAATGCCAATGTCGTTGACTTTGGTTTAAATATTGATTTTCTTTTGAAGTCTAAGGCTGGTCAAATTATTGGTGGTCAAGAAAACTTCAAGTCGGTCAGCTTTGTATCAAATGTTCGCAATCGTGAATTAATGCTGAATTTATCGATGCGGGTTACTGGAGTGCCGCCAGGCGAATACGTGCTGGAATGGAAATTAAAAGATCAAAATAGCAATAAAGTTGCCGTGATAGCGCAGCCATTCCTAATTTCCCAATAAGTTGAAGTAGCATCTTTGCTGGCGGTGTTAGGGCAACTCAATACTACGCAGCCAACCACCCACGCATAGTCTAGACCAAGCGTGTTTGACCCGACTTCTGGTTTATAACGGTTTATAACTTTCCCACACGCAGAAAAGCTAAGCCTAAGAAGACCATAACTCTCTGTTTATGTGGGGGTTCGATGGTGGGCGCACCAGGGCTCGAACCTGGGACCCGCTGATTAAGAGTCCCATGGTGATATCCTACGTAGGCTTACGTATCCCACGCAGAGACCCATGAAGTATCTGTTTATAATAGATATATTGAAATTGTGAACTCCGCTAGCTTACGCTAACCTACGCCTACCTCCGCGATAAATGTCCGGTCAATGTCCGGTTCGTTGCGGAGGCCTTGGAGGCGAAATGCGAGTTGTGCGCGAGGGGCCAATCAAGATCACCAAGGCCATCATCGATGGCGCGTGGCGCCGCCGGTCCAGCGAGCAACGCCTCGTGTTGGGGGACGCTGTGTGCCGCGGGTTGGCGCTGGTTGTGAACGCCACCAGCATGTCATGGGTCTTCGCCTATAAACCGCGGGGACTGGACCCTGTCACTGGGAAGAGGTTTTCCAGCCGCTCGATCACAATCGGCAATCCCCAGAGTCATAGTCCAGATGACGCTCGGACCATGGCTGGGCTCCACAAGGGTAGCGCCAAGTCGGGTAAAGACCCCGCTGACGAGCGCAGATCACAGATCGCCATCAGCGCCAAAGTCCGCGGCCAGACAATGGAGCGCCTCGTTGACGCTTATGCCATAGCTCTGTCCAAGCGACCAAAAATGCGTGGATCAGGGACGCTGTCCCCTCGCCAATCAGCGGCCGAGATAGCGCACCTGAGAAAGGCTGTCGCCTCTATTGGCGGGGAGAGCAAGCCAGCGTCAGAGGTGACGGCAGATGACATTCGCGCTGTTCTCAAGGCGTGTGGAGACAAGGCCGCTACAGCACGCCATCGATACGGGACAATGTCCCGCTTTTTCGACTGGGCGATTGACGAGCGCTTTATGAGCGTCAATCCATGCCTTTTACTTGCCAAAGGACGGCGGCCGAGAGCAGTGAGTGCACGAAAGCGCTTCTTTACCCTTGCCGAAACGGCAAGCTTCTGGAAGGCCGCAGGCAAACTTCCGCCACTAACCCGCGATCTCGTCCGTATATTTATCGTAATCCCCTGCCGGCGCGGCGAAGCAGCTAGGATGGATTGGTCGCAGCTTAATCTGAATGAAGCCATTTGGTCTCAGCCGGACCGTTTGACCAAAAATGGCGATCCCCATCGCATCTTCTTGCCGCATCTCGCAAAGAAAATTCTTGAAGCAAGGCACGATGCAGCAGGCAGACCAGTTAGAGGCCTCGTCTTCCCTGCACCCCGCTCAGGGAAGCCAATTGATACTTTCAGCGACATCAAAGAGGCGTTGGCCGAGCAGCTCCCTGCCCTTTCCGACTGGCGCTTCCACGACCTGAGGCGGACATTCGCGACGACCTTAGGTGAGGCAGGCATCTCTGAGACTGTTGCCGACGCGACCCTCAATCATAGACAATCAGCGACGCGCGGGGGCGTTTTGGGAGTTTACCAACAGGCGCAACGCTGGCCAGAGCAGGTAGAGGCAATGAAATATTGGGCGAATGCGCTAGCGAGCGCGATAGTGACCACGGATCAACAGAACGGCACTCCGGAAAGTTAGGACGATGCAGATGATAAAAGGAAAGCAGAAAAAAGCCGGCCTCGCCGCTGCCGAACCCGATTTCACAATCAAACAAGCTGTCGATCTAGCAAAGAAGATTACCTTCGCGGAACGGTCTCAACACGCCGCGACGCCGGATACTGTGGCTGTCGAACGAATGCGAACAAAATTAAATGAATTGGAGTTGTTCTCACGGCAGCGCCCGGACGACTGGGCGATAGCGGACATAATCAAAGTCCTTGAAATTGTTCGCGACATGCTGGACGCCACAATGAGCACCCTATCGATACAATCAGACATGACAGAAGTCATTCTGGAGCATCCAGCAGCGTCAACAATCGCTAGTTTCATCGGAGCTCTGGAAGATTTCGAGGGCGGCGTTCTCGATGGACGTCTAAGAAAAACAAAAGAAGCTGGTGGCCGAAGCCTTACCAATGCAGATCGTCGAAAAATTGGGTTCGCTTTAACTTTTGTTCAAATAATTCGCCGCGCCAAGAAAGTACCAGTTCCAGAGGCCCGCAAGACGCTCTCGAAGGTTCTTAAGGAAAGCGGTATTCGCGTGGCCGGCAAAGAAATGACAAAGGAACGCCTCAAAGAATGGGGCAAGGATTACGATTTGAACGGCCGCAAGAAAAAGGGGAATTAAGGCGTCTGGCTTTCCCCCTAAAAACCGGGAGACAACATCGTTACGCGTCTTAGAGGAGCGAAGCGATGCATAAACAAAACGAATTTCAAAATCTCTCGAGCGATGTAGTGGAAAACATCAGAAGCACTCTTCCAGCTCGTGTAGACCGCCGTCGAGGCGCAGAGCTGATCACCGAGAAATTTTTCCCCATATCGGCAAGAACCCTTGAAGTTTGGCCGGTGACTTGGCGTCACGTCAACGGTCGCGCAACCTGCGACACCCACGAGCTCCTAGCCGTAGCAAAGGAAAAACTCGAGGCAGCTCCGGCTATTGCCGGTGGCAAAAAACGCTCATGCCGCGGAATTCTCATCAGCGATCAAACACAATAAAAAAGAGCCGCCCTCTTACGAAAGCGGCTCGATAGGCATTGGAAATATAGGTCTCGACAACCATTTCCATAGCATTTTTAGGCGTATTTCGCAACGGCGGCTCGCAATCGTGCGGGTCAAAATGCGCAACTTTCTTCAGCAATCGAAGTCTAACCGCTGCACCCCGATTATGGATGCGGTTCGTTTTGCTCGTCCGCCGCCTCCTCGGCTCGACGCGGGCGCTTATGCCCAAAACGACCCTCACAAACCACGCACCTCCTTTTCATTGCGCATTTGCTGTCCGGCCTCAGTCCAACTCAAAGCCTGCACCGCAAACACGCACGAAATGACACACGGAGTTATTCAATGACAGACCAAGGCAATGCCAGCGACCCCTTCAACCCGCTCTCGCTCCGGATTAATCCGGCGATGGGTACCGAACTTGGTGTGAAGAAAGCGCTACTTCACGTGCCAATCCGCAAGCCAAATCGACAGGAGTATTTCCGTAGCCATCCCGACGACGATAACCAAATGAATGTCGCCGTTTTGGAATTAAAGGAGGAGCGGGAAACCTATGCTGTTATGCCAGACGTCGCCGCTGCTATTCCGGGCGAGACGCGTATCGTTCAGCTGCGACTTTGCATTAATAGGGCAGGATCTTTGTATATTTGGCACGTCCCCTTGCCTACGCCCGACGGGCGCGAAAACGCTTGGCATAAAACAGCTCGGGAAGCCGCTGAGATCGCCGAAACCAAATGGGTGCGGATGGTGGCTAACTTGGGTGGGGGCCATTACGAAGTTTTCGTCGCACCGATGGGGCTCTCGGAGCCAATTTGGCCAGAACAAAGCTTCTCTGATTTGCTCCGGATAGCCTTTGGCGGCGGCCGCTTGATCGACTCAGTAGACCACCCTGTGCTTCGGCGACTGCAAGGGCGGTAAGGTGGCGCCGGAAGCGCTCCAGCTCCTCGCCAATCTGGGCTACCGCCACATCTGGTGCCTGGACTT
>CANJPM010000283.1 GCA_947476075.1 Beijerinckiaceae bacterium | reverse complement strand
CGAGCAAAGCCTAAGCGCCCTCACCCGACCCCGCTAAGCGGGGCCACCCTCTCCCGTCACAGACGGGAGAGGGAAGAAGGTGAGCGAATCCCTCTCCCGTAAAACGGGAGAGGGTGGCCCTTGCGTCAGCAAGGGTCGGGTGAGGGAGCCCTTGCCACGACATATTTTCCCTGCACAAATCCATCCACAGATTCGAACGCATTCCGCTTTGACGCCGCCCCATTCGCGTCCCTAAATGCGCCACACACGAACAGCATGCAGGACAGCGCAATGAAATCGATCAACCTTCGCATCGCCGAGGAACTTGGCGTCAAGGAGCAGCAGGTCGCAGCGACCGTGGAGCTGATCGACGGCGGATCAACCGTCCCGTTCATTGCGCGCTATCGCAAGGAAATCACTGGCGCGCTGGACGATACGCAATTGCGCACGCTGGATGAGCGTCTGCGCTATCTGCGCGAAATGGAAGAGCGCCGCACGCAGATCATCGACAGCATAGCCTCGCAGGGCAAGCTCGACGACGCGTTGCGCGCAACCATCAACGCTGCTGACAGCAAGGCGCGGCTGGAGGACATTTATCTGCCCTTCAAGCCCAAGCGTCGCACCAAGGCGATGATTGCGCGCGAGGCCGGCCTTGAGCCGCTGGCTGACATGCTGATCGCCGATCCATCCAAAGACCCCCGCGAGACAGCGCTTTCTTTCGTTGATGTCGCCAAATCCGTCGAAACGCCCGAGGCTGCGCTGGAAGGCGCGCGCTCGATTCTGGTTGAGCGTTTTTCCGAAGACGCGGAGCTGATCGGCGCGCTGCGCGAGAACTTCTGGAATGGCGGACGCATCGTCGCAAAAGTGCGCGACGGCAAGCAAACGGCGGGCGCCAAATTCTCCGATTATTTCGATTTCGCCGAGCCGCTGCACAAGCTGCCTTCGCATCGCATTCTCGCGCTCATGCGCGGCGAAAAAGAAGAGGCGCTTGAACTTGTACTGGAGCCCGAGCCCGAATTGCCGCCCAACACGCCCGGCGCGTTTGAGGCAAAGATAGCCGCCAAATTCGGCGTGACGGATCGCGGCCGCCCTGCCGACAAATGGCTGCGCGACAGCGTGCGCTACGCCTGGCGCTATCGCATTCAATCATCATTGGCGGTCGATCTGCGCGTGCGCCTGTTCCAGACAGCTGAAGACGACGCGGTGAAAGTTTTCGCCGGCAATCTGCGCGATCTGCTGCTGGCCTCGCCCGCTGGCGCACGCGCCACGATGGGGCTTGATCCGGGCTTTCGCACCGGCGTCAAGGTTGCCGTCGTGGACGCCACCGGCAAGGTGCTCGACACCGCCGTGATCTATCCGCACGAGCCGCAGCGCCGCTGGGACGATTCGATGGCGATTTTGGCCGCGCTCGCCAAGCGGCACAACGTCGATCTGGTCGCGATCGGCAACGGCACCGCCTCGCGCGAGACAGAGAAACTCACCCTCGATCTCATCAAGAATTATCCTGATCTGAAGCTCACCAAGGCCATCGTATCGGAGGCAGGCGCGTCGGTTTATTCGGCGTCGGCTTTCGCCTCGCAGGAATTGCCGGATATGGACGTGACGCTGCGCGGCGCCGTCTCCATCGCGCGCCGTTTGCAAGATCCTCTGGCAGAACTTGTGAAGATTGATCCCAAATCCATTGGCGTTGGCCAATATCAGCACGATCTGGCCGAGCACAAACTCTCGCGCTCGCTCGACGCCGTGGTGGAAGATTGCGTGAACGCGGTGGGCGTGGACGTCAACACCGCATCCGCCCCGCTGCTGGCGCGCGTGTCTGGCGTGGGCGAGCAATTGGCCAACAACATCGTCAGCCATCGCGACGTCAACGGGCCGTTCTCGACGCGTGCGGAATTGAAGAAAGTGCCGCGCCTTGGGCCTAAAGCGTTCGAGCAATGCGCTGGCTTCCTGCGCGTTCTGGGCGGCGCCGATCCACTGGACTCCTCCTCCGTCCATCCGGAAGCCTATCCGGTCGTGCGCCGGATTCTGGAAGCGACCAAAAGCGATATCAAGCTGCTGATCGGCGATTCCAAAACTCTGCGCGCGCTCTCGCCTGCAAAGTTCGTGGATGACAAATTCGGCGTGCCCACGATCACCGATATTCTGCGCGAACTGGAAAAACCGGGCCGCGATCCGCGTCCCGCCTTCAAGACCGCAGAATTTATGGAAGGCGTGGAAACGCTGGACGATCTGAAGATCGGCATGATCCTTGAGGGCGCCGTCACCAATGTCGCCGCGTTTGGCGCCTTCGTGGACATCGGCGTGCATCAGGACGGCCTGGTGCACATCTCGGCCATGTCGCGCACGTTCATCAAAGACCCGCGCGAAATCGCCAAGCCCGGCGATATCGTAAAGGTGAAAGTGCTGGAAGTGGACAAGGCGCGCAAACGCATCGCGCTCACCATGCGACTCGACGACGAACCCGGCGCCGCCCAGCCGCGCGGCGGCGCGCCCATGCGCCCCGACCAACGCAAGCACATGGAAAAAGGCCCGCCGCCCAAGCAGGATGCGTCGCCTGCCGCTGGCGGCGCCATGGCCGAGGCGCTGCGGCGCGCGGCGGAGAAGAGGCGGTAGGAAGTTTCGTCATCCCGGCGAAGGCCGGGATGACGCGCCGCCGGGATGCCTTGCCCTCACTGCTATTTGGCGTCTCGCCCCGCTTGGCGCTAATGTGAACACGCTTGCCCGCAGCCGCGCGGCGGGCGTGAGTTTAAGGGTTCCGCATTGGCCAAGCCTCCTGAGTTCGAGCGCCCTCTTCCCACAAAAGAAGAGATCCTCGCTTACATCGCGCGTGAGCGCGCCGCTGCGCTAAAGGCTGGTCGCCCGTTTCCCGACAAGATCGGCAAGCGTGAAATCGGTCAGGCGTTCGGCGTCAAGGGCGCCGCCAAGATCGAACTCAAACGCATGCTCAAAGAGCTTGAGGGCGAAGGCGCCGTTGAGCGTCGCGGCAAGGTTTTGCACCGGCCCGGCCAATTGCCGGCCGTCGTGCTCGCCGACATCAAAAGCCGCGACCGCGATGGCGAGCTGATCGCGCTTCCCGTCGAATGGAACGAAGAGTCGAACGGCCCGCCCCCGCGCATCGCGGTCTGGGCGCCGCGCAAGCCAAAGCCCGGACAGGCGATTGCGGGCGTCGGCGACCGCGCTTTGCTGCGCGTGGATCGCGACGAGGATGCAGACAAAGGCGCGCCCGAATATCGCGGGCGCATCATCAAGCTCATCGAGCGCACGCGCGCGCAGATTGTGGGCGTATTTCGCGCGCTCCCGCAAGGCGGCGGGCGCCTCCTGCCCATCGACAAGAAAAGCCTCAACCGCGAACTCATCATCCCGCCGGGCGAGGAAGCCAATGCGCGCGACGGAGATCTTGTGGCGGTGGACATGCTGCGCGCAGGCCGTATGGGCGCAAGCGCAAAAGTGACCGAGCGACTGGGCGCAATCGACAACGAGAAAGCGATCTCGCTCATCGCTTTGCACATGCACAACGTGCCGCATGTGTTTCGCAAAGAGGCGATTGCAGAAGCCGAACACGCGCAGCCCGCCAGCATGGAAGGGCGCGAGGACTGGCGCAAACTCCCACTGGTCACCATCGACCCTGCCGACGCCAAGGACCATGACGACGCGGTTTACGCGCAGCACGACGATGACCCCGACAATGCAGGCGGCTTTATCCTGACCGTCGCGATTGCCGACGTGGCCGCCTATATCCGCCCCGGCTCGGCGCTGGAGCGCGATGCGCTGGAGCGCGGAAACTCGGTCTATTTCCCTGATCGCGTCGTGCCGATGTTGCCCGAGCGGATTTCAAACGACCTTTGCTCGCTGCGTCCCAATGAGGAGCGGCCGGCGCTCGCCGTGCGCATGGTCATCACCAAAGAGGGCCGCAAAACCGGCCACACTTTCCATCGCATCATGATGCGCTCAGCCGCAAAGCTCGCCTATCCGCAGGCGCAGGCGGCGATTGACGGCTGGCCGGACGAGGCGACGGCGCCGCTGCTGGAGCCGATCCTAAAGCCGTTGTGGGAGGCGTATCACGCACTGAAAATCGCGCGCACCCATCGCGCGCCGCTGGAGCTGGATCTGCCCGAGCGCAAGCTGATCCTGACGCCTGAGGGCAAGATCGACCGCGTGTTCACGCCGCCGCGTCTTGATGCGCACCGGCTGATCGAAGAATTCATGATTCTGGCCAATGTCGCCGCCGCCGAGACGCTGGAAGAGCGCAAGCAGATGCTGATCTATCGCGCGCATGATGCGCCCAAGATCGAGAAAGTGCATTCGCTCAGCGAATTTCTTTCGACCATCAACATCAAGCTCGCCAAGGGTCAGGCGTTGCGGCCGCAAAACTTCAACGGCATTCTGGCGCAGGTGAAAGACACCGAGCACGAGAACGTCGTCAACGAAGTTGTGCTGCGCACGCAATCGCAGGCCGAATACGTGTCCGAGAATTACGGGCATTTCGGCCTTAACCTGCGGCGCTACGCACATTTCACCTCGCCCATTCGTCGCTATGCAGATTTGATCGTTCATCGTGCGCTGATCCGCGCGCTGAAGCTGGGACGCGACGG
>CANJPM010000282.1 GCA_947476075.1 Beijerinckiaceae bacterium | reverse complement strand
ATGGCGAGGAGCATGGGGACCGGGGGGAGGGAGGGGCGAGTAGCGAGCAGTGAGTGGCGAGCAGGGGAGAGTGCAGGGGAGAGTGAATGAGTGCAAAGGTTGTTGTGCGTCATCCCGGCGAAGGCCGGGACCCACGGCAGGCAAACGCTCGAACATTGGAATTGAGAACGCACTTAGAATGTTGCGGCTTGGATGCTGCGGCTTGCCGTGGATCCCGGCCTTCGCCGGGATGAAGGCTAAGGTTGGGCGAATGCGTTCTATTAGCTACCCGCTACCCGCCTCTACCCCCAATTCCCTCACCGCCAAAAACAACATCCGCCCCTGATTGTGCCCGATGTTGCGTGCGGCTAGCTGCGCGGCAAATCCATGCTTCTGCAACAGCGCCAGCATCTGCGCCTGCGTGTAGCGCGTCAGGCCCAGCCGGTCGCGCAATTTGCGATAGTCGGACAAAGCAGTGCGCACGAGGCCGATGAGGGCGGCGATCAGAAAGCCGCCCTTGAAGGCGAAATCAAGCAAAGCCAGCGTATCGGAGACAGCGTTGGCGTCAGCGGGGATCACGTCGCCCAGCGCGAGCTTGCCGGAGGGTTTGAGCTTGGCGCGCGCGAAATCAAGGATAGAAACCAGCTCGGCCTCGCCCAGATATTGCAGCACTGAATTCACGACGATGAGATCGAGCGACCCATCGGGAACATTGGCCAGGCCAGGCTCGTCGATCACGACGATGCGCGCATCGCCTGCATGCTTTTGCGCAAGCCGGGCGCGCACCGCGTCCGCCGTGTCGAACAGATAAAGCTTGCCGCAGCGCTGCGACAATTCACTGGCGGTGTCCGCCTCGCCGCACCCGTAATCGAGCACGATGGAATCGCGCGAGGCAATGAGCGCGGCGATGTCGCGCGCGATCAATGAAAAGTGCAAAGCGCGATGTCGCGCGTTGACGTAGATGGGGTGTGGCCCATTCCAGTATTCGCGCCAGTTCATCATGCTTGAAACCTCTGCGCCTCAGGCGCTTTTGGAATTTTCCATCATGTCTGTGAAACGCTTGAACAGATAGTGAGAATCCTGCGGGCCGGGGCTGGCTTCGGGGTGGTGCTGCACGGAGAACGCGGGGCGGTCGGTCAGCGCCACGCCGCAATTGGTGCCGTCAAACAACGAGCGATGAGTCTCTTTGGCGTTGGCGGGCAACGATTTGGGATCGACCGCAAAGCCGTGGTTCATCGAGACGATCTCGACCTTGTTGGTTGTGTAATCCATCACCGGATGATTGGCGCCATGGTGGCCCTGCTTCATCTTCTCGGTTTTGGCGCCTACCGCTATCGCCATTAATTGATGGCCAAGGCAGATGCCGAACGTCGGCACTTTGGCGTCCAGAATCTTCTGGATCGTCGGCACCGCATATTTGCCGGTCTCGGCCGGATCGCCGGGGCCGTTGGACAGGAATACGCCGTCGGGCTTCATCGCCAGAATAGCCTCGGCGCTGGTGGTGGCCGGCACGACGGTGATCGCGCAGCCAGCCTTGGCCAGCAGGCGCAGGATGTTGCTCTTGACGCCGTAATCAATCGCGACAACGCGATGCCTTGGCGCGTCCTGAACGCCAAAGCCCTCCCCAAGCGCCCAGGTGGTCGCGTTCCATTCATAGCGCTGCGAGGCAGTGACGCCGGGCACAAGGTCCATGCCGTCGATGCCGGGCCAGCCTGCGGCCTCTCGCTTCAGGGCTTCAAGATCAAACTGACCGTCAGGCGCATGGGCGATGACGGCGTTGGGCATGCCCTTGTCGCGAATGAGGGCGGTCAGCGCACGGGTGTCGATTCCGCAGATGCCGACGATGTTGCGCGCCTTCAGCCATTGGTCGAGATGTTTGGCGGCGCGGAAATTCGACGGATCGGTGATCGGGGCATGCATGACGATGCCGCGCACGCCAGTGGCGGCGGCTATGTTCACAGTCTCGCTGTCCTCGTCGTTCGTCCCCACGTTCCCTATGTGCGGGAAGGTGAAGGTGACGATTTGGCCCGCATAGGAGGGATCTGTCAGGATTTCCTGATAGCCTGTCATGGCGGTGTTGAAGCAGACTTCGCCAACGGAATGGCCGACGGCGCCAACGCCCATGCCCTTGATGATTGTGCCGTCCGCCAGCACCAGCACGGCGGTTGCGACGGGCTTCGTCCAATTGGCGGGGGGCTTCAAGTCTTGAACCTGGGTCATGGGCGCTCTACAGGTTTGGCGTGCGCCGACCGCGCGCTGATATGCGCGCGCAATGGTCGGCTTCGCTAACGGAATTTGGCGGACGCTAGGCGAGACAGGCGGGAGGGTCAACCCCGAGCCCCGCTCCAGCGCTGGCGATCTGCGACAGGAGAGACATATGCGCGAACGTTTAACGACGATGATGAAAGACTCGATGAAGGCGGGCGACAAGCGCCGCCTCGCCACGGTTCGCATGATTCAGGCCGCGATCAAGGACAAGGACATCGAGGCGCGCGGCGCCGGCAAAACTGTTTCGGACGACGATATTCTCGCTTTGATGCAGAAAATGGTGAAGTCGCGTCAGGAATCAGCCGACATCTACGCCAAGGCCGGTCGTCCCGAGCTGGAGACTCAAGAGCGCGAGGA
This sequence comes from Beijerinckiaceae bacterium, assembly GCA_947476075.1. GTDB lineage: Bacteria > Pseudomonadota > Alphaproteobacteria > Rhizobiales > Beijerinckiaceae > Terripilifer. Next base: position 2,020 of record CANJPM010000282.1, on the reverse strand, counting down.
AATCGCGATCATCACTGAATTTTTGCCCATTCAGATGAGCGACGACGAAGCCAAAGCCGCCATTGACGCCGCCATCGCCGAGACCGGCGCCGCCTCGATGAAGGACATGGGCAAGGTGGTGGCCGCACTGAAGGCGAAGTACACCGGCCAGATGGATTTCGCCAAGGCGAGCGCGGCGGTGAAGGCGGCGCTGGCGGGGTGAGGAGGCTGATTCATCCTCCTCCCGCGTGCGGGAGGAGGATGTCAGTTGCCCAAAGTCAGGCGCTTTTCTTCTGCCGGGTTTGCTCGACATAGGCGCGCAGCACGTCGTTCATGCGCGTCTGATAGCCGGGGCCTTGCTGCTTGAAGAAATCGACCACGTCTGAATCCAGCCGCAGCGACACCGGCGTCTTGGCGCCTGTGCGGGTCCATGTGATCTTGTCCAGATCAAGCTCAAGATCGACCATATCCGCCCAATCGGGATCGGCGCGCATGGCGGCGACGATGTCCTCCTCGGTGAGGGCGTCGAGGCGCTCCCGATTGGTTTGGTCCTTCAAACGCTCGAGCCGTCCGTCGGGATGCCGCACGATGTAATGGCCGTCCTGCTCGCTCGACACGTATTGGACAATATGCTCTCCGGCTTGATGTTGTTCTGCTTCTTGGGTCTTCTGCTCAGAACCGCTCATGACGTTTCGCCTTGTTCATAATCGCGCCGCTCGGTACGACGCGCAGCCCTCGCCGATATGATGCGAATGACTTCGCCGCGCTCGACGAACACGACAGCGATCAAATCCGCCATGGCGAGCCCAATCTTCACTTTCCTGCTTTCCCCGTTTCGCTCGGATCCATATTCGAACGCGAAGGGATCGCTGAAAACGAACACGCCTCGACGAAAGTCGATCCCGTGCTTGGCGATATTGGCGTGGTTCTTCTCCGCGTCCCATTCAAAGGATAGAGACAAAATCGGGCTCAAAATCAAAAAATCAATGACACGTGTATATACGCTCGGCCAAGTTCATGCAAATTAACGCAAGCCTGTGGATAACGGGTACAAGTGTTTCATCTTTGTTCCATAAGCTTGCGGACGCTCTATTGATCGGTCTCAGCGCGAGCCAAAATCCTCCATGTCCTTCGTCCGCTTCACTCCGTCCTTTCTCGAAGAGATCAAGGTCCGTCTTCCTGTTTCGGAAGTTGTGCGCCGACGCGTAAAGCTGACCAAGGCCGGACGCGAGTGGAAGGGGCTGTCGCCGTTCACCTCCGAGAAATCGCCCTCGTTCTTTGTCAATGACCAGAAGATGGCGTGGTTTGACTTCTCCTCCGGTCAGAACGGCAATATTTTCGATTTTCTGATGATGACCGAGGGGCTGCCCTTTCCTGAAGCCGTGGAGCGGCTGGCGGGGGAGGCGGGCCTGTCGATGCCGGTCGTCTCGGAAGACGCGATGGTCCGCGAGCAAAAGCGCGCCGGCCTGCAAGAGGTAATGGAATACGCCGCCGATTTCTTTTGCCAGAGCCTGAACGGGCGCACCGGCGCCAAGGCGCGCGGCTATCTGGCTGACCGCGCGCTGACTCCCGCGATCCAGCAGCAATTTCGCATCGGCTATGCGCCGGACGAAAAATATGCGCTGCGCGATCATCTGGCCGGCAGGGGCGCCAGCGCGGAAACGATGATCGAGGCTGGCTTGCTCATCCATGGCGAGGGCATCGCCGTGCCCTACGACCGGTTTCGCGACCGGGTGATGTTCCCCATCTGCGACCGCTCGGGCAAAGTGATCGCCTTCGGCGGCCGGGCGCTGGAGAAGGACGTTCCGGCAAAATATCTGAATTCGCCGGAGACGCCGCTCTTTCACAAGGGCGCCACGCTCTACAACCACCACAACGCCCGCAAGCCCGCCCATGACAAGGGAACCGTCATTGCAGTTGAAGGCTATGTGGACGCTATCGCCATGACGGGCGCGGGCTTTCCCAATGTCGTGGCGCCGCTGGGAACTGCGCTCACGCCCGATCAGGTCGAACTGATGTGGCGCATGGCAGAGGAGCCGAT
>CANJPM010000281.1 GCA_947476075.1 Beijerinckiaceae bacterium | reverse complement strand
GGTGGATTTGGGCTGGAGACTTTATCTGTGCTCATCGCCGCCGTATCTGTTGCAGACAAAAACAGACCGCCGTATGCGCGAATATACTGACCTAGCATTCGCCGGGCGCATCGATGAGGCGAAGATAATTCGTGACAGTCTGGATCCTGTGCGTCATGCGATCCGTTCCACGATGCCCAAGGAAAAGCCCCACGCTCATTCAAAATACTGGCAGGATCTTCTCGGCCAGTGCGGCGGCGCGGTGCGTCGCCCGATGCTGGCGTTGACGCCGGCCGAAAAGGACACTATCCGCAAGGCGTTCTGCGAATGCGGCCTGGGTCTTGCGTCTAAAGGCAGCAACGCGGCATGATTACCGCAGGAGTTTAGTGCGATGCAGATGGGTCGCCTGAAGGCGTTCAATTTCCAGAAATGGATCGACGAGCACAAGCATCTCTTGAAACCACCTGTCGGCAACAAGCTGGTGTTTGAAGGTACGGATACGATCGTGCAGGTGGTCGGTGGCCCAAACGCGCGTGCCGATTATCATGACGATCCGGTGGAAGAGTTCTTCTACCAGCTCAAGGGCGACATGGTCCTCAAGGTGTACGACGAGGGCAAGTTCTACGACGTGCCTATTCGCGAGGGAGAAGTATTCATGCTGCCCGCGCATGTGCGCCACTCGCCGCAGCGTCCGCAGGAAGGCTCCATCGGTCTTGTCGTCGAGCCTTCGCGTCCTTCGGGGACTGTGGATGGATTCGAGTGGTTCTGCTTTGAGTGCGGCACACAGTTGCATCGCATCGAGGTGTCGTTAGGAAACATCGTGCGTGATTTGCCGCCTCTCTACAAGGCGTTTTTCGCAGATGAGAAAAAGCGCACCTGCCCGAGTTGCGGCGCGCTGCATCCCGGCAAGAAGCCCCCAGAGGGGTGGGTCCAGCTTTAAAGGCTTAAGATCCGCCGGCGTGCCTGCGGTAGAGTCCGTGTATGTTATGGTTGTCAATCGACCCACGTCAAATTTGCGCGCAATTGGAAATGCTGATCTGAAAGCGCACCATTTTACTGAATAGCCCCGAGTTGGACTTGCCCCGGAAAAGTGGAGGGACTTCCTGATAGCGTTTGACGCAACAGGAGGACCCGATGGGCAAACGAGAGCGACGCATATTTACGGAAGATTTCAGGTGAGAAGCAGTTCGGCTGACCGAAACGAGTGGCCGCACGATCATGCAGGTAGCGGACGATTTGGGAATCGGATTGTCCAGCCTGACGCGCTGGAAGAGGCAATACCGGGAAACCGATCTCCTGGCAGGCCCGCATGAAGATACAGCCAAGGAGTTGGCGCGGCTGCGCAAGGAGAATGAGATCCTGCGCCAAGAGCGCGAGATCCTGAAGCGGGCCGCAACTTTTTTCGCCAAGGAGGGAAGTCGATGAGATTCAAAATCATCGATGCGGCGAAGAAGGAATTCCCCGTGCAGCGCCTTTGCAGTGTTCTCGGCGTCAGCCAAAGTGGCTATTTTTCATGGAAGAGCCGCCCTGCCAGTCGCCGGCAGGGTGAGGACATGATCCTGATGGCGCATATCCGTGCGCGATTCTCGACGTCGCATGAGACATATGGCGCACCGCGCATGCATGTCGAACTCAAGGAAGACGGCCTCCAGGTCGGACGACATCGCGTGGCCCGGCTGATGCGAGAAAATGGCCTGAAAGCCTTGCAAAAGAGCCGTTACAAGAAGACAACCGATAGCAGTCATGGCGGCCCGGTCGCCGCCAATCTCCTCGACCAGGATTTCGGTTGCGACGGTCCCGATCAGAAGTGGGGTGCCGACTTCTGTTACATCTGGACGGCGGAGGGTTGGCTTTATCTGGCCATCGTTCTTGATCTCTACTCACGTCGTATCGTCGGCTAGGCGACAAGCGACCGATTGAAGAAGGACCTGGCTCTCATGGCTTTACGCCGCGCCATTGCCCTTCGTAGCCCGCTACCCGGCCTGATCCAACATACCGACCGCGGCAGTCAATATTGTTCTCATGACTATCAACGGTTGCTGAAGGCGCACGAGATCATCCCCTCGATGAGCGGCAAGGGGAATTGTTACGATAATGCAATGGTGGAAACTGTGTTCAAGACAATCAAGAACGAGTTGGTCTGGAGAACAATCTTCCAGACACGCTCCGCTGCTGAATCGGCTCTTGTCCGATACATCGATGGCTTCTACAATCCGCGCCGCCGACATCCTTCTCTTGGATACAAATCGCCAGTATCATTCGAAGCCGAAATGGCAATCATAGAGTGAAAGCCTCTCCACTAAATACGGGCAAGTCCAGCCCCCTTCGATACCACACCGACGTAGAATTCATCCATGACATCGTCCCTTCAGCATCGGATATTTCGCTTTCCCTGGCGGGCCACCGCTCATTTCAGCAAGCCTCTTGCGCGCGCAATTATTTGGTCGTTTGCGCCGCTGACTGCATCACTTACGGCCTTCTCAAGTTCCTGTCCGCTGCGCGGTGAACTACGCAGCCCCATCTTGTGAATGTCGGCCTCGAAGGCGGCGCTTCGCGTCATTTTCTCGAAGGCGGCGCGAAGAACTTCCACATTCTGCTGCGAGGTTGATGCCGGAGCGGCGAGACTGCGCCCGAGCAAGCCCATGGTGTCCAGGATGCTGACAATGGGTCGATCCTCGGGGCGGACCAATGTAGACAGAAGTGGCGTCGCTGGCGCGTCTGGATCAGAGGTGACACCCACCTGAAAGATTGTAGCAGCGAAACTATCGGGCCCTTCGAACCATGAACGCCGCGCCTGTGTCCAGACCTGCCAGCCCTGCACGGTCCCGTCTACTTCACGCCGCTCCATCGCAAGTATTGTGTCTTGTGATCCTTGATACCCGCCAACGATTGATGTCTTCAGTCCCAGCAAAGGTTTTGCGATCGAAGTGATTATGTATCCTGTAGAACCTGTGCCGGAACTGCCGATGTGCGTCTCTATCCGGCGGAGGTCGTCCACCGTAGATCCCGATGACCTTCGTACCGCAAGAAATGTATTCTGTTGATCGGCGACTCCGATATACCTGAACTGCCGCGCGTCGAACGCTATGCCGTCAGGTGCCAGCAACTGAGTCACAATCATAGTGTCCGGCGGTAGGAAGAGGTTGGTGCCGTCCCCCGGCATACGCGCCGCAGCTTCGTTCAGCATCCGCACCCCGCCAGCTCCCGGCATGCTCTGGACAATTACTCGAGGCGATCCGGGCAAATGATGGCCGAGGTGACGGGAAAACAGCTGGGCATATTGATGGTAAGTTCCTCCTGCCCCAAACCCGGTGAAGATCGAGATTTGTTGGCCTTCGAAGTTCGGAGCTGCATGGGCCGCGGTAACAATTCCGATGACTACTCCAAGGACGGAGGTAGCAAGATGGCGAATTTTCATGATTCAATTCCTGAATGTCTACGGAAAGTTGTTTACCCACTCGCTGATTCTTCCAGCATGCAATAGTAACGCCACTGCGAAATCGCTCGGCCGGCCGGCGGCTCTCCTGAACCAGCCTGCTGCAAATCAGAGTCGATGGCTTTGATGAAATCCTGCTCATCTATGGGTATGTCGACCGGCTCGCCCAAACTCGCGGCCCGAAAGTTAACGAGTGCTAATTCCTCGAGCGCGATTGCAGTCATTGTGGCTTCCTCCACGTTGGGGCCGCACGTCGTGATTCCGTGGCCTGTCATTAGGCACCCCTTATCCGTCCCGAGCGCCACTGCGAGTTCATCGCCGCGTTCCGGCGTGTCACACAGGATGCTATACGGATAGATGGGAAGAGGACTTATGGCGAGCTTCGCAGCATCCGGGTCATACGCGCCGAATAAAGGCCGCAACGGCTTTCTGCAAATTGTGAAAAGGACTGCATTCATCGGATGCGCGTGCACGACACCATAAACGTCGGGTCGAGCTTTGTAGACTGACGTATGGATGTAAACTTCCTTTGGTGCCTTCAGTCCTTGATCATTTGGAGAGGCTAGCTTGCCATCCAGCGTAATCTCAACGATCTGCTCCGCGGTGGTGAAGCGCACGCCTAGCTCGTTCGGACCTCGCGCGCGGACGAGGACGCGATCTGTTCCTGGAATCCGTGCACTCGCGTGGCCCGTTACGCCTTTTGCGAGACCCATCAGCCCCATGATACGGCAGGCTTTAGCCACGCGTTCACGCAGCTGCAAATGGTCGTCCATATGGATTCTCCTTGGTTGGGGAGTACAATGAGTGTCCGAGCTCAGCTCTTCGTCCGCTTTCCGCGAACCAGTTGCTGCCAGAAAGGCTTGTGCGCGAATGGTAGAGAGACTGCTGATTGCGAACGTGGCAGGCTCGAACGCCACGATCCATTTCTCGCCTGCACTGGTGACTTCCAACAAGGCTCGAGCAAAGCACGGACTTCCGGCTATCGGAGACGAGAATGACCGGCCCCATCGACTGGTCCATTTTGAATGTTAGTGCAAGATGGGTTTTGGCGCTAGCGCGGTCGGCGGAGCTGGTCGGGGTTACGTAGCCGACCGCGCGCCAAGGCTTGCGGAGGCTGACAAAGTGAAGTGAGATTGGTAAAATCGTTCAGATAGAATGTTATGTTTTTGCGTATTTGATCTTTGGAACAAGACAATCCACTAATGGCCTG
>CANJPM010000280.1 GCA_947476075.1 Beijerinckiaceae bacterium | reverse complement strand
TTTATACGGCGGAGAAGAACGGTACGGGTCATCTCAGCAAGCTTGTGGTTCTGACAGCTGTTTTTGCTGAGATGAAATCAGTATATTTTTGGATATTTATAATGTCTGGATTGAGCGATGACCATCTCAGCAGCCAAGCCCCCATCAACACTCGCTCGCCGCACGCGTCTCCAGCGAGGCCGCAAGCTCGCCGGTCTGTGCTGTCTGATGACGCCCGTAGAGCCGACGCCGGGGTGAGGCTATATGAAAAAAGCTCAGGTTAGCGGCGATGGTCGCTCGATATCGGGAACCGGCGATTTCCGAACATTAAGAGCGCCGGCGCGCAAACGGTTTTCGGCAAAGAGACAAGTAGAAACCCGGAATTGCCGGATAACACGGCAGGCCGCCCTTGCACCGCGAAGGACAGCCCTCCCGTAAGCGGGTGTGGAATGAATTGTTGGTAGCTATATGGTAGCTGGCGCAATAACAGCTCCGAGAGAAGCTATCCTAAATCATTGAAAGTATTGGCGCACCCGACACGATTCGAACGTGTGGCCTTTGCCTTCGGAGGGTAGCGGATAGGAATTTTCCCGCCATTTCTCAATCTTTCGAATAATTTATAAGTATCTGTAGAATATCATTTTTTAATCCCCTTGTATGTTTTTTGTGAGCTCCTATCTTTCCTGAACTTGCCGTTCATTACCATCTTTATCTTCCCCCTATCTTCCCGAAAGTGTCGTCACTCATGCCAAAGCTAAGTAACTTTCGCATTACTAAACGCGCAGTGGACGACCTCCAGACAGACAAGGACGCCATCTATTTTGATGCCGATCTGCGCGGGTTCGCTGTACGAACCAAGCCATCCGGAACAAAAAGCTATTTAGTTCAGTACGAAATGGATGGTCGTACACGCCGGGTTACGATTGGAGCGCACGGCCAATTGACGCCAGCCCAAGCGCGGGATCGCGCGGCAGTCATGCTCGGGCAAGTCCGTACCGGCCATAATCCGGCGGAGGCGCGAAAGTCTGATCGTAGTGCGGTCAACGTGCGCCGACTCACAACGATGTACCTTGATGCGGCGGAGCGCGGCCTCATCTTGGGGAAGAAGGGCATGAGCAAGAAGCTATCAACCCTATCGGTTGATAGGGGTCGCATCGAGCGTCACATCCTCCCACTGCTGGGACATAGGCTGGTTCAGGATCTGCGGACGCCAGATATAGCGCGCTTTATGCGCGACGTAGCAGCTGGCAAAACTGCGGCCAACGTTAAGACCGGTTTACGTGGGCGCGCCATTGTAAGTGGCGGAAAAGGAACGGCAAGCCGTACAGTTGGGCTTCTTGGCGGCATATTGTCATTTGCCGTATCGGAAGGAATTGTGGAGCAGAATGTAGCGCGCGGCGTGCAGCGACCTGCCGATGGTCGCCGTGTCGTTCGCCTGAACCAAGAGGGTTTTAGGCAGCTGGGAGCAGCGATCTCTGCCGCTGAGGCAATAATAGAGAGATGGCAGCCAATGACGATGATTCGCCTGCTTGCGCTTACAGGTTGTCGGCGCGGCGAGATCGAGAAGCTGCGTTGGTGCGAAGTCGACCTTAATGGAAGAGCGCTGCGGCTCGGGGACTCAAAGACGGGGGCTAGCGTACGCCCAATTGGTGGCGCCGCTTGCGCTTTGTTGGCGGATTTGGATCGTACCAGCGAATTCGTATTTCCTGCGGTACGCGATGCCACGACGGCGAACGGCTTTTACAAGGGCTTGCCTAAGGCTTGGAACAGGACCTTCCGTCATGGCAGCGGTGAAGTAGTATCGTCGCTCTCACCGCACAGTTTACGGCACGCTTTCGCGAGCGTAGCTCATGACCTCGGTTATACCGAGCTGACCATAGCGGCACTCCTTGGGCATGCGTCTTCCTCGGTTACTGGTCGGTATGTTCATCACGTAGACGATGCCCTCATAGCGGCTGCGGATCGCGTGTCCGGCTTCGTCGCTGAGGCGATGAGAAAGTCAGGGGAGAACAGCAATGACTAAAATAGGGCGGCCTATAATCAAGTGTGATGACCATCCCCACAGTTTCGGGATCATCTTGCAGGATGTTCAACTTAGATTTGCTCACCTGCGGCCGGAGCATAACGGAAAGACGCCGACAGCACGGCGGGCTGCTGAGGAGGCGACGGTTGCTTCAATGAACCACGGCTTCCACCACACCGGACCGCTGAAGAAGTTAGGACCTCCGCCTAAGGAGAAGCGGGGGGCAAGTCTGCGCAACTCGCCGTCGTCCAAGTCATTTCAGGATGGTTACATCGAGTACGTAGTGCAGCACCAAGCTAACCCTGCATTAACTGGAGTATACTTTGATTCAGCCAGCCAGACGATCCGCCAAACTCGGGAAATTTGGCGAAAGAGGCGGCAGGCGAGGCGCTGGTTATCCAACAAATCGTATCAATACGCGAAGGGTATGTACCCAACTATTCCCTCGGACGTGCTGCGCAGAGAGCATTTAAAGACCCGTTAATTAAAAACCACGCGAAGGACCACGAAACGCGTGAATTTCGGGTGAGTGACATTCCGTCGCTATCCGGAGCACTAAACATGGAAACCCGACTTCTCCGCCGATCGGCAGCAAGTGACTACATTCTCTCCAAGTGGGGCATCAGCTACAAACCCGCGACGCTTGCAAAGCTCGCTACCCTCGGTGGCGGGCCGCGTTTCTCGCATATCGGCCGTTGGCCGGTATACGCGCTCGCGGACCTCGATAGCTGGGTGGAAGGACGCCTTTCGCCCGTCAAGAGCTCAACGAGCGATCTGAGCGGCTCCTGCGCGATCACGGAAGGGGCACGCTGATGACCCTCCAACACAAAGTTTTTGTTCGGAAGCCCACCAACAATCAGCGCCGTGACGCAGCCCTCCGGTTGATGATGATCGAGGATAAGCTCGTAGACATTTTAGACGCGCCCGACGGGAATGCTCTTTCGAAGCTAAAAGCTGCTGTAGCCCTAACCTACATGCGCCTTGAGAGCATAATCGAGCGTTCTCCTCAGGATCTATATGGCTATGCGTTCACGGCAGAGGAACGAGTTCTAGCAAGGAATTGTATGCCGGAGCTTTGTGAGGAGCAAAACTGGAGCGTAGCTGCGGCTATCGTCGCCGAGTTAGATAGCATCACCCTCGACGGCACGTCGGCCACCGAAGACGAGGTAGCCTATGCGGTCATCAAGATCGCGCGATGGAAGCTCGCGAGGCAAGCCCGTGGTTAAAATGTCCAAACTGCCCGTAGACGGCGTAATTGAGACTGACGTAGCAGCTTTGCTCCGGCAGTTCATGGCGAACTCTCACCCACCTCAGAGCAGTCCGAGGTGGGACAAAAACTCCAATGGAACAATCAAGTCTAATACGAAGAACGCTATTGTTGCGTTGGAGGAGCTTGGAGTGGAGGTACGGCGGGACACATTTTCTGATGTGATCTACGTCGATAACGAGGCCCCCAACAACATGCTTGCCGACGACTATGTGGGGGCGTTGAGCGATAATGCGCTGACAATTACTCGAAAGATGATTCTCGACTTCTTTCGCTTTGATCCAGGCGCTGACAACCTCTGGTTCGCTGTGGCTGCGCTTGCCGAGCAAAACCGGTTTAACACTGTCACCGACTGGCTCGATACCCTTCATTGGGACGGCGTGTCGAGACTGGATAGCTGGCTACCTGCGGTAACTGGCGCGGACAATACGGGATTAAATTGCGCTGCTGGCCGATTGATAATCCAAGGCATGGTCGCCCGGGCACGCTATCCCGCCACCAAGTTTGATGTCTGTGTCGTGTTTGAGGGCGAGCAGGGCTGCGGAAAGTCCAGTCTCGTTCGCTATTTGGCGTCCGGGCCAGGAGAAAAATTTTTCACCGACGCTCCCGGTTTGGTGGGGATGGACAACAAAGAGCGCGCGGAGCTTATCTCCGGCAAATGGCTGGTGGAGCTCGCCGAATTATCAGGCCTTGCCAAAAGTGAGGCTGAGGGCGTGAAGGCCTTCCTAACACAGCCATCAGACAGGTATCGCGCCGCCTATGCGAGGGTAGCGGTGGATCGCCAGCGAACTTGTATCTTCGTCGGCACAACCAACGCCAGAGCGTATCTCTCGGACGCAACGGGCAACCGTAGATTTCTACCTGTCCGGTGCGGAACTATCGATCTAGCTAAAATCAATGAAATCCGTGATCAGGTATTCGCAGAAGCCGACCGACGCCTTGAGACTGCAATTGCTAATGCTCGGTTCACAGGAGTTACAATTACAGCAGGGAAGCCGTTGCCCGCAATGTTCGCTGGCGCCCACCTGACACTGCCTCATTACCTCCGGAGCGAAGCTGCTGAAGCAACCGAGGAGCGCCGTACCACGGATGTTCTTGAGGAAGCTGTCGCAGCCATCATGGAGCGAGAGGGCGATAAAGCTCCATGCCTGCCGGACGGTCGCGCATTCATATCGTCTGCAAAGCTGGTGGGGGCCTTACGCCAGCATTTCAACGGTAACTTCAGCCAGAGTGGGCTCGGGAGTTGGATGGAACGCTTGGGATGGACGCCTGCGATTACCGGACCCAAGGAGAGGCGCATACGTGGGTATGCGAAGCGGCAGGACTGTGCAAACGAAGTTTCAGCAATATCAATGAGTG